>JBGSNT010000174.1:0-31053 GCA_041739575.1 Nodosilinea sp.
CCGTCTTTCGTGACGGCGACGGTGTGCTCAAACTGGGCCGAGAGAGAGCGATCGACGGTGATTGCCGTCCAGCCATCGAGCAAAATCTCGGCCTCGTAGCTACCGATGTTGATCATGGGCTCAATGGTGAACACCATACCGGGGCGCAGCTTTTTGCCTTTGCCCTGTTCGCCGTAGTGGGGAATCTGCGGCGCAGCGTGGAAGATGCGGTGGACGCCGTGGCCGACAAAATCGCGCACCACCGAATAGCCTTCCCCCTCGGCGTAGGCTTGAATGGCCGCACCAATATCGCCCACCCGGGCACCGGGCTTCACCGCCCGAATGCCGCGCCACATCGCTTCTTCAGTGACCTCGACCAGGCGGCGGGCAAGGGGCGAAGGCTCGCCCACAAAAAAGGTGCGGCTGGTGTCGCCGTGGTAGCCATCGACAATAGGGGTGACGTCGATATTGATAATGTCGCCGTCGCGCAGGATATCTTCGCCGTTGGGGATGCCGTGGCAGATGACTTCGTTAATGCTGGTGCAGATGGAGCGGGGGAAGGGCATCACCGTGCCGGCGTAGCCCAGAGGAGCGCTCTTAGCGCCGTGCTTTTGGGTCCAGGCTTCGGCCAGGTCGTTGAGCTCTTGGGTGCTAACACCGGGTTTGACGAAGGGGGTGAGGTAGTCGAGCAGTTGGGCGGCAAGCTGACAGGCTTTACGCATTCTCTCTAGCTCTCGGCTAGAGAGCAGGGTAATCACTTCGGAGGGTTGCTTTTGTTCTTCCACGGGTGCTTTGGCTGGGGGTGAATGGCTGGGGGAAATGCCCTCAACTCAGGGTAGGCATTTCTCTGGCTGAAGCAACAGTCGGGCGCTGTAGGAACCGATGGGCCTGAAACCAGTCTTCGCCCATCGGTTCTTGTCCACCAGTCTTTGTCTGGAAGCAACGCCAAAAATGCCACTTCGTCAGTATAGCAACCTGAGCCTTTATTCCTACGGTAGCGGCAGCAGAGTGGCGGACATATCGACGCTGACCGGGTCTTCGTAATCAACCTGACCATCGCCGTTTTCATCCCACACGGTGGTGGCAAAAAAGCCGCAGCGCAAATCCACCTGCTCGGGCTGAATGTTGAGAAATAGGATGCCGTCTCGGATGGCGCAGCTAAATTCGGCCTGGGCTATGGCGCTGGGGTAGGTAGCTAACAGCTCAGGCCACAGGGTGGCACAGCGATCGTCGCTGGCGGGGCAGCTAAAGGGTATGGCGAAGGGGGTGACGCCTTCTTGCAGGGGCAGAAGCCCCAGCCACTGCCCGCTGCGGCTGCCACTGCTCGGGGTAGGCTGCCAGCAGTACAGACTGGCGTAGGGCTGACCGTCTTGGTTCTGGTAGGTGGTGACGGTGAGGGTGTCTGGGGCGGCGCAGTCTGCCGCGATCGCCGCAAAGGCGCTCGGGTAGCGCGATCGCACCAGCTCCATGTCATCCTGAGCGGTGGCATCGGCGGCGACCGCGGCCATTCCAGGCCACTGAGCCAGCAGCAGACCGATTAGCAGCAGGAGGTTTGGGTTATTGCTCATAGCGCGAGAAATCTTTCTGGACTGGGCATTTGGATTGTACATTTCGGTTGCACCGCACCCTAATCATCCCAGAGGCGGCGACGGGCGGGGCCCTGTAGGCGATCGTGGCTGTCGCGCAGCAGGGTAGGAATGTCAAGATTTTCGGGGCAGCGGGGCAGACAGTCGCCGCAGTCGGTGCAGCGGTTGGCCTTGCGGCCGGGGAACCAGTGGCCAGCGTTCTCAAACATGCGGTAGCGGTATTGGCCAAAGGCCTGCATATCGTAGGCGACGGCCAGGTTCCGCAGACGCAGCACCTCGGGAATATGGATGGCCTCGGGGCAGGGCAGGCAGGCGTAGCACTGGGCGCAGCGATCGCTGCCCAGGGCCGCCGATTCGTGGGCTGAGAGTCGGTTGAGGGCGGCGAGTTCTGCCGCAGCGAGGGGATGGATTTGAGATCCCAAACAGGTCAGGGGGGCCAGTTCCTCGGGAGTAGCAGGGCCCGTGCTGAGGGTGGTGATGCGGGGATCGGCCAGCAGCCAGCGGTAGGTCAACTCCAGGGGGGTAAAGGGGGCACAGAGGGCCTCTAGTTTGTCGGGCGGACTGTAGAGCATGCCGCCCTTATCGCCGGGGGAGATAATGAAAAGGCCCATGTCTCGCTCTGCCGCGAGGGTGAGGATGGGGGCGTGGCGCTGAAAGAAGTAGTAGTAGTGCAGGTTGACAAAGTCAAACTGGTCGGTGGCGATCGCCCCCTCGATCAGCTCCCGGCTGCCGTGGGTGGAAAAACCGACATGGCCAATCCGGCCCTCAGCCTGAAACCGCCGCACCGCCGCCATGCAGCCCTGGGGATCGCTCACCCAGGCCAAGTGCTCAGGGGTGTTGAGCCCGTGAATGGCCAGGCAGTGGATGTAGTCGCGGCCCAACCGCGTCAGGGAGGTCTCAATCTGCTGAACCATGGTGGCCGCATCGGGCTGGGGCGGGATTTTGGTGGTGATCACCAGGTTGTGGGGCAGCTCGGCGGTGTTGAGAAAATTCCCCAGCCACTGTTCGCTGGTGCCGTAGCCCTGGGCGGTTTCGATATGGTTAATGCCCAGCGCCAGTCCGCGGCTCAGAGTGTCGCGAAAGGTTTCTTTAGACCCCAAGGCGCGCATGGTGCCTAGCGACAGCACCGAAAGGGATAGATTGGTGCGACCAAACCGTCGATAGTCCATTCAGCCCCACACCCTAGGAGTCTGAGCTCTCCAGAGAGTCGTTGCTGGTGGACGACTGGCCCCGCTGAATAAAGTCGGAGGGGTTGATGTTGGCCAAAAATGCCTGAAATGCCTGGGTTTCGGCTTCGTCGGCATCGCGGTCAACGGGGATAGAGGCCTCGGCGATCACTTCTTCCATCACCCAGATGGGTGCGTCGAGGCGCAGGGCGATGGCGATCGCATCGCTGGGGCGCGAGTCGAGCTCCCGGCGGATCTCGCCCTTGCTGAGGGTGAGGAGGGCGAAGAAGGTATTATCTTGCAGGGAATGAATAACCACCCGCTCGAGAGTCATATCCCATTCGTCCAGCAGGTTGACGAACAGGTCGTGGGTGAGGGGGCGGGGGGCCGGTTGGTTTTCGAGCACCGCGATGATCGAGTTAGCCTGCTCTTTGCTGATGTAGATGGGCACCTGGCGGCGATCGGTGGTATCTCGGAGCAAAATCACCGGAGTTCGCGACATCGCGTCCAGGGCAATCCCGGCGACTTTCATTTCAATCATTGGCTTAGCCTCTTGGATCCGTTGACTGCCGTGCTCTAGTTGACTCATCCACCTGGAAATGATACCCCTTACCAGTGTACTAGTCCGTTCGTTGGCTGCACAAGCCGGGGAATTGGCTGGCTGGAGTGGTGAAAACGGGGCGACCCTGTTAGTTTTAACTTGCCCGTGGGTCTGGCAAACCCACCGCCTCTATTTAAAGCTTATCTATCGATTCAGCTAATCCGGGATAGGCTAAAGGAAAAAGTTATTGATCTAGTGATTGATTTAAGTATCTCCCGATCGCGCCTCGGTGGGCCGCGATTTCCCTAAGAATTTCCTTAAGGTTTCGGCCATGTTTACCGGACTGGTTCAAGCGCAGGGCACCCTCTTCCACAAGGGCGATACCCAGGTCTACATTCGCTGGGAAACCAGCCCCCTGCTCGCCGCCTTCAGCCCGGTGGAGCTGGGCGACAGCATTGCCGTAGACGGCATTTGCCTCACGGTGGAGACGATTCTGTCCGGTGGTTTTGTGGCGGCGGTATCGCCGGAAACGCTGGATCGCACTAGTTTGGGCATGCTTGCCGACGGCAGCCGGGTCAACCTGGAGCCGTCGCTGCGGGTGGGCAGCAAGATCGGCGGCCACTTCGTTACCGGCCACATCGATGGGCAAGGGCACTTGGAAGCGGCTACTGCCACCGAAGAATCCTGGCGGCTGAGCTTTACGGTGGGCGATCGCCGTATCGCTCGCTACATCGTGCCCAAGGGCAGCATTGCGGTGAATGGCATCAGCCTGACGGTGGCCGACTGTAGCCCCAGCGGCAACTGGTTTGCGGTGGCTGTCATCCCCGTGACCTACCGCGAAACCACGCTGCAATACCTGCGCCCCGGCCAGGCGGTGAATCTGGAGGGCGACGTGCTGGGCAAGTACGTGGAGAGGTTTGTGGCCGGGGGCGAAGCCCCGGCAGGCGAAGGGCTTTCTCTGGAGTTTTTGGCAGAACACGGGTATTGAGGCCGGGCTATCGTCTCTCCAGATATCTCGCCCTAGCGTTACCCGATCGCCCAAGGCCCTCTGCTGTAGCTGACGGTCTGGTTATCTCTAGGATCGCGTCGGCTGTGCGTTACCAGAATAGTAACCACTGATACTTTTCTGAGCCGTCTTAGTAGGCTGATCCTATGCGATCGCGTCGAGTCGATCGTTGTCATCAGCCCCTTCGACCAGGTGTGAGGTTTACCAATGAAGACATTCAGTATTTATCGCCCCATCAAACTCGCGATCGCCATCGCTCTAGGAGCCGCGATCGTCCCTGGGTCAGTGGCCTTAGCCCAGACCCGACCAACATCGCCGAATCCCGTACACCTACCGCTCCTGACCGCAGCCGAGGTCAGCGAACAGGTGCAACCCCCTAATCCTGAGACCATGCCAACTGATCCTGTAGCCCCGCCTGAAGACAATCTCTGGTATCTCACCAGCTACACCAATGACGCTGGAGACACGATTACTGCGCAGACATTCGTCCAGGAATCGTCCCTTCGTTTCAGCGAGGGTCAGGTGAGCGGTAATGCCACTTGCAATCGATTCTTCGGTTCCTACAGCCTTGAGGGAGATGCCCTGATGATTCAGCCGGGCGGCTCCACTCTGATGGCCTGTCCCGATGAGTTTATGACTCAGGAGCAGACATTTATGGGCGCTCTGGAGCAGGTAGAAAGTTATGCGATCGCCAATGATACCCTTCAGCTCCGCAACGCTGAGGGTAACGTCCTGTTGACATTTCACAAAGCAGTCTCCCCTGCATTGACAGGAACACCCTGGCAGCTGATGGCCTACAACAATGGTCAGGGTGGATTGGTTTCCACCATCACGGGCAGCAACGTCACCGCCACCTTTGACGACAACGGCGGCCTGAGCGGGTTTGCCGGGTGCAACAACTACACCGCTAGCTACGAAGTGACGGCAGATACAATCGGGATCGGTTCAGGGGTGAGCACTCGTAAGTTTTGTACCCAGCCAGAAGGCGTGATGGCCCAAGAGACAGCCTATTTGCAAGCACTGGAGATGGCAGAGGTTTACACCATTGAAGGCAGCACGTTAATCCTGAGCACGACCGAAGGTGCCACCGTGGCCCGCTTTAGCGCTGTTGAGGAATCTACAGAATCCTAACCTGGACCGATGTTATAGCTACAGCCACTGAGGTTAGGACAAGGGCAAAGCCGTCATTCCCGCGAAGACGGGAATCCAAGCTTAGGGCAACGTCCTAACGGTAAGGGCTACGGCTATATATGCGTCCCTCGCGACTCGAAAGCTGCCTGAGACTAAATCCTGTTGGGTTACCCCCGATTCATCAAGGGCGAATGCCATTCGCCCCTACAGGTTGGCCTTTGTGGAAGGGGGGTAGTGCGGTTCGGGTTCTGGGCAATGGAGCGGTGCCATGGCTAAATCCACCCTGATAGTAACCAGCGGCGTTGCAGGGCCTCGGTTGAAAGGGGAATGCCCAGGTAGAGTGGTAGCCAAAACTAGAAGCTGAGGGCGATCGCGCCCAGCGGCATCTTTCACGCCACTCAAAGTCTTGTAATATTCATTAATCGAGGAGTTCCCATGGTGATTTGAGTATTTCATGCAAGATAGAAAAAGCCTGTCGGGAACTTTTTTGGGCGTCATTGCGATCGCGATCGCCCTAGGAATTTTCTTTAGATTCTTTCACCTTGACCATAAGGTTTATTGGTTTGACGAGGTGTACAGCACGACCAGAATGGCCGGGTACAGCATCAAAGAAGTTCAGCGATCGCTGTTTCAGAATCAGGTTATCTCAGCTCCAACACTACAGACCTATCAACAACCAAAACCCGGCAGCACCATTGCAGATACGATTGATGTGCTGATTCAAGAAGACGCCAAGCATCCGCCCCTATACTACGGATTAGGATATTTTTGGATGCGGCAATTTGGCAGTTCTATTGCGGCCTCAAGATTTCTACCAGCCTTGATTAGCCTGATTGCTTTGCCTCTCATGTTCGCCCTGGCGCTGGAATTATTTTCATCCTATGTCGTAGCTTGTTTAGCAACCGTGCTGCTTGCCCTGTCTCCGTTTGATATTTTATTTGCTCAAACGGTGCGCCAGTACAGTTTGCTCACTGTGATGATATTAGCTAGTGGCTGGCTTTTATTGAGGGCTATGCGGCTACGGCGGTGGCAAGACTGGGTGTGGTATACGATCGCCTGTTCGCTGGGTTTATATACCCACCTATTTTTTGGCCTGACGATATTGGGCCATGGGGTCTATGTTCTTATTCGGCAAGCCTCTACCTTTAAAGAGTCAACTCATTCTAGCCAGAAGCCCAGAATTATTTTGCCCTATCTGCTATCGATCGCAGGGACTATTGTTCTCTATATTCCTTGGATTACTGCGCTGATGACGGGAGGCGATCGCACCTTCAAATCTTCAGGCTGGACTAGTTCATCTACTGATTTTCTCTATTTACTCAAGTTCTGGGTATTGAGTTTTAGTAGTTTATTTTTTGATCTAGACATGGGAGTTGATCATCCCGTGACCTATTTGCTGAGGCTGCCCTTTATTATTTTAATCGTGGTTGCCCTAGGGCACGTTCAGAGGCGCAGCGCTGGTTTTGCTAGTGCCTTTGTTTTGGCCTCGATTTTTGTCCCTTTCCTAGCATTAGCTATACCAGACCTCATCTTAGGAGGGCAGCGATCGGCGATTACCCGATATCTGATTTGCTCATTTCCCGGTGTGCAGCTTGCAGTGGCTTATTTGTTGGGAACCTACCTGCTGCGCCGCCGGATCTGGCAGGGCATTTGGGCTGTAATGCTGACCGCGAGTCTTGCCTCTTGTATCGTCAGTGCCTACTCACCGACCTGGTGGAGCAAGGGTGTCAGCTACGCCAATGCTAAAACGGCATCCGTGCTGAATAGTTTAGATGCGCCCCTGGTAATCAGCGATCGCGGCGACAGCTACCTTAACCAGGGCAACCTAATTTCTCTGAGCTATCGGCTGGATGCGGATGTCCGGCTATTGCTGATCGATCACGATGCGATCGATGAAGGGCTGGCGATCGCTCAACTGCCTGAGAGCAAAGATGTGTTGCTGTACTATCCATCGAGTCGTCTGCGCCGCGAAGCGGAAGCTAAATGGGGCTTGCTGACTCCTGTCGAGCCGGTTGAGGCGGGGTTAATGAGGTTGGGGGGGTAGGGAAGGTGGGGGAGCTGGGGAGGTGGGGAGACTAGATCCATCCTGGGAGTAGCCAGCGGGGTCGAACTGCCTCGATTGGGAGCGGGATGCCCAGGTAGAGGGGCAGCCAGAACCAGAAGCTGAGGGCGATCGCGCCCAGCAGCCCCAGGGCCAGCAGCCGGTGACGCGAATTCTCCATCCACTGGGCCATCAGCCAGGCCAAGCCCAGGGTGCCAAAAGCTACGATTCCCATCGCGTGATAGAAAAACGTGCAACGACTCACCAGCGCCCAGGGCAGCCAGTTGGTCAGGTAATTGATCAAAATAAACGCCACCACCGGGCTGGTGGTAGGGGCGTAGCATGCTGCGCCCCTAGGGGGTGTTTTGGCGGATTCAGTGTTAACGGCGATCTTTCGCCCCAGCCAGCCCAGGGCAAGGGCCAACACCGCCGCCGTAGACAACCACCACAGCACCGGGTTGCCCATGGCGTGGATGGTGGTTGCCGTGGCATTCACCCCCTGGCCAGAGCGCTCATAAAAGTAGGCCACGGGGCGCAGCATCAGCGGCCAACTGTACCAGGGCGAGCAGTAGGGGTGGACATTCCCCGCTCCGATGGATTGATGGGTTGCCCACATCTGCTGGTGAACGCCTACCAGCGACTCGCCCGTCAGCGCCAGGTGGGGCAGCCATAGCAGGATGTAGGTTGCGGTAGGAATGAGGCCCAGGTAGGCCACTCGTCTGGAATTTTGGATTTTGGATTTTGGATTTTGCATTGAAGGGGATACTTGGGGCTGTGGTCGGTGAGGCGGATCGGGCACAATCTCCCACAGCAGCAGCCCCAGCCAGAACCCGGCCCAGTTCCACTTGACGTTGATGGCGGCCCCCAGGGCAACGCCTGCGGCCCAGCGCCAGCGAGCCGGGTGCCGCGCTTGCCGCGCCGCTATCCAGGCCCACTGCCCCAGCAGCCCTAGGGCCAGCCCATAAATATTGATCAACGCCAGGCGCGACTCTACTAGGGTCAGCCCTTCCATCGCCATTAGAAACCCAGCCAGCAGGGCAAAGCCACGGCGGCGCTGGAGGCTATATCCATGGCTGAGCTGATACGCTAGGGCCGCCAACAGTACCGGAACGGTAGCGCCCACCAGGGCATTTAGCCAGCGAAAGGCCAGGGGGCTGAGTAGAGTCTCTTCTACAGCGATGGTGGGTGAACCGAGCCAGGTGACGGGCCACTGCCCCAGCCAAATTCCTATAGCAATCAGATACTTGGCCAGGGGCGGGTGGGCGTCAAAGCTGGGCGTTCCCTTGAGATAATCCAGCGCGAACGGGACGTAGTAGACCTCATCGAACACTAGTTCATGCGGGTGCCCGAGGCCAGCGAGGCGTAGGCTGAGGGCCATGGCCCCCAACCCTAGCACCCCTGCCCAGAGCGGTATCTGGCGGGTCACGCTCACGTTACTACTGGCCCTGGGCGGCCATGCGCTGCTTCATGCGATCGCGAAACGCGGCCAAATCCTTCGCGCTGGGTTGGGTGCTCTGCCAACTGGGGCGATCCATCAGGCGATCGATCCAGGCTGCGAGGGTGGGGTAGTTGGCCATGGGCAGCCCCAGGGAGTCGAACCAGGGGGCATAGGTGCCGGCCACCACATCCGCTAGGGTGAGCTGGTCACCGCAGAGAAAGGGGCCATTGCCTAGCTTGTCGGCGTAGAACTTGAGCACCACCTCGGCCTTTTGCTTGGCCTGCTCAATCACGTCCTCCGGGTCTTGGCCAAAGCCCATCATTTGCTTGATCAGGGGGTTGATGGCGGGCACTAGCTCATTCACCGTCACCAGTTCGACCATGCGCAGGATGGCAATACCCTCGGGGGTGGTCGCCAGCAGCGAGGGGGTAGGGTACTTGGCCTCTAGGTAGTCCAAAATGGCCAAGGATTCGATCACCGTAAAGCCGTCATCCACCAGCACGGGAATATGGTGAAAGGGGTTGAGGCCCAGAAACTCGGGCGTAAACTGGTCGCCGCTGAGGGTCATCACGATGGCTTCAAAGGGCAAGTTCTTTTCTAGCAGTGCCACCCAGACCCGACGAGAGTTAACCGACAGCGGGATATGGTAAAAGGTCAGCATGGGAAAGCTCCAGTGGTGAGATTCTGAACGGCATTGTAGAGCCAGGGCAGACCATGTCGCTGGGACTTAAGTGACCGATTTATTTCCGCAGTATCAGAAATCACCCTGCTAGTGTTGTGTTTTCAGTAGTGTGCCTTACGCTAGAGTAAACACAGCGCACATCTTGCTGGATGTTGATCGATAGGCGGCTACCCTGTGCTGAGACGGCAATCTCAGCACTCAGGTCTGCCAATTAAATCCAACTGGCTGAAGACGCTGCTTGAACGGTGCTTTCAATCGGATCAGGTATCGATATGGATAGAATTTCAGTTGATCCTCAGGTTCATTTTGGCAAGCCCTGTGTAGCAGGGACTCGCATCACGGTACAAAATGTTCTGGAACTGTTGACTGAAGGTCTTTCCTTTGGGGAAATTACCACTGACTACTATCCAGAATTGTCGGATCAAGATATCCAAGCCTGCCTGCACTATGCCATTGCTTTGATTGCGGCTGAGGACATTAACTTTGTTCCGGCTGCGGTATGAGATTTTTGTTGGATCAAGATGTCTACGCAAAGACAGAGTGGTTTTTGCAAGATGAGGGGTACGACCTGGTTCGGGTTGCAGCACTGGGAATGGCACAGGCTAAGGATGAAGCCATACTCAGTGCTGCTCAAGCCCAAGGGCGGATTTTGATCACTCGGGATCGAGACTATGGCAATTTGGTTTTTGTGCGATCGCAGGGCGCAGGGGTAATTTATCTGCGCATGGTGCCATCCACGCTAGACGCTGTACACCAGGAGTTGAGCCGGGTAATCACCCAGTACCCAATGCCCGCGCTATAGAAGGCATTTGTGGTCGTAACCAAGGACGGGCACCGCTTCAGAACGCTGAATCCTGGCATTGAGCCGTCTTAGAAAAAACTCTGGCCTCTTCAAGAACCCAGGTTTCTCGTTAGGGAACCCGAGACCTGAAGGCTGTGGAGAAGGTGAGAGATGCCCCGTCGTCAGGTCAGAGGGGCGTAGATCGCTAATTTTGAACCGTACCCTTAGGCAAATAGGAGGCGGCCTTTGGGGGTAGGGATAGGACGACCCAGTTCTTGAGCGGTTTCAATCCATTCTTGAATAACGACCTCCACGTTAGCCACGGCTGCTTGGTAGGTTTCCCCATCGGCAGCACAACCGGGAAGCTCAGGAACTTCAGCAATGAAAGCTCGATCCTCTTCGCTCCAGTAGATAATCAGTTCGTACTTAATTGGCATAGCGGCTCAAAGGGAATATTGGCATCCGACTTGCCTCGAAGGATCTTAAGTAAGAGTTTGTCTTGTTGGGGCATAGGTCGAACGCTGCGAAGACTGGGAGTTTTCGATCTGTCGAGAGTACATCGACCTACGCCAAGGAAAGCTGCCTAAGATAGAGGCTATCTGCCAGAAGATAGATTACCAGGCGTTGATTAATGGATGCAGATACCATGCCACTCCCCCAGCTTAGCCATCTTATGTTTGCCAAGTAAGGGGCTAACAGAAACCCGATTTTTTTCAAGAATTTCGTTCGCTGCCGTGATATATCAGGTGCCATTTAGGCTTGGATGTATATATTGAAGTAGTGAGGTTTTTCCTTGAATAAATAATATTTTTACTTGCATCACCATGCCGTTACAATCCTCAAGCTCAAATGGTTCATTAACAATAAATTTTCCTGGTTGTTGAACACCACCATTAACTGCAATATTGTCTGCATAAAGATAAGTTCGATTCGAAGCATCTAAGATTGGATTGAGCCGCCCTTGAAGGCCAGGAATATGGCAGGTGCTGTGACAGATCATCGAACCAGTATTTTCTGACTCAAACAAAGTTACCTTTAAGTCATTACTTGGATCCCAGGACTCAATCAAGGCACCAGGATACTTTGGATGAGCTACTAGCAAGCGATATAAACGTCCAGCGAGAATTTCGATCACGGCTTTCCCTTCGGAAGATGTCACAGTATTTTTCGTCGTGCTATTATTGGCAACTGCCGTTATCGACGCATGGTCAATCGGTGAACCTTCGAGTGAAAGTACGTTTATCTGTGCATGTATCGAATTGACTCGTGGAGCCGTCTCTACTGAAAAGCAGTAGTTGGCCTTGGACATTGCTGAACTCAGGTTGTCTATATCATTGATCTCAACATTAGGGGGTTTTGCCCCTATCAATGCTTGGAAAACATGTTTCTGAAAAACTTCGAGACTATTCCAGGCTTCTTGAAACTTTCTTAGGTTTGCTAATGAATAGGCAGTTCCTCCACCTATTGTTGGAGGTTCAAAACCAACAATATTTCTTTGATGAGGAAGCTCAGACCAGTCCACATCCTCTGGCATCCACACCACACGTACCCAACGGAAATACCCCAACGAGGTTTCTCTCACCTCATCATCTAGCATTTCCACCACATGGGTAATCTTTGCCTACTGGTTTAAAAGCATCAAATCGCCTTTGGATGCCGATTTTGCACCTTTCCCACTTGGCAGCCAAAACAATTCAAATACTCGACTTTCGGTAGAGCTGCCCATTTTTTGGATACGATCAAGGGTATAAGCCCAGTTGCCATTTGGATCACGGACGTTCTTGATAAAAAGAATTTTCGAGGGATCGCATTCAGACAGTTCTTTACGGCTAAATTCCGGGGGTGGTAGCTTGCTGGGAGTAATTTGGCTAACTATATACTCCTCAAAGGTTTTTCCGCCTAATACTGATCGCTCAATTGAAGCAGCATCTTCTGAATTCAGCCCCAAATGTTTGCCCAAATCCATCAGGTCTCTATTATCATCCAGGCTCAGCGCATCTTCCGCCTGTAGGCATTGGCGTAGCGTATCCTCATACTCCCCTCGCTTGCGTTGATATTCTTGAAACGGCTTGAGTACCTCCGCTTCGATCGCTTCTGCCTCTGTGTCTGAAATCCCTAGTTCCTGACGACGCAAGAGCAGCAACCGTTTCCCAGGAATCGAGAATCGCCCAGATTTAGCTCTAAGCTCAGCTTCCTTGCGGTATTTCAGCTTGGGGTCATTCTGGGGGGAACGGGCAAGCCTGATGTGATAACCTTCTCCCTGCGGAATAAAGATTCGGGGACTCATAGTTGGTGAAGCTTCCTGCACCTTTTGCCCCGCATACCAATGCAGTTCTTGCGCTGTGATTACCCCATCACCATCCTTATCGGCAGCACCAGTGGAAATGCCTTCTACCAGGTAGCGGGTGTAGATCGATAAACCCGCGCCTTTTTCTTCAAAAGAATAATCCACTGCACTGGTGGAGGTCAGCACCACTCGTCCTTCAGCTCCTAACTGCTCTTTCAGCAGGACATCGCCATCATCCTTTGGTACTAGATCGCCAAAAGCTCCGCTGAAGCAGCAGTCGAGAATGAGCACCTGATGTTTTGCTTTGCAACCGCGAATACAATCATTGATGAACTGTGCAGGAGTGGCGGTGGATTCCACCAGATTCTTTTCGGTATCAGTAGCGGCAAAGTATAAATTGAGATTTTTGTTCTTAACACCATGACCCGAGAAGAACAAAAGCACTAAGTCTTCCGGTTGTCGGTTTTGAAACCAACGTTGAATTTCCTTCGCCATCTCTGACTGCGTCTGGTTAATCAGCGGCTTCGCTTCATCAAACCCGCCCATTTGGGGGTTCAGCAACACCTCGCGCAGAGCAGCCACGTCCTTAGACGCAGCGGGTAGCGGTTGCAGCCCTTCTCCATAGGTATCAACGCCGATTAAGAGTGCATACTTTCCCATAGGGCTGGATTTAGACTGCTATGGCTGGTTTTCAGGCGAAGTCTGCTGTTCCCGTATCTTAACCCGCAGGTTTGCCAACCGCTGGGTGGCGTCCAACGCCTCATCCAATTCCTGCTTGTTGCGATACTCAATGGTGGAGGTCATGCCGTCCACTTCAAAGGACAGAGTTAGGGTTTTGCCATAGCGCAGGTTCCCCAGGTAGTCCATTACCTTGCCCAGGTTCTCACGGTTGATCTCAGCGGTCAGAATCCCGACAAGAAACGCCGCTACCCCAGATTTAGCCGCCTCTGGAATATCCTCATCCCGAGCCAAACGGGCCGACCGCACCAGGTCGCCAGACTCCATTTCGTCGGCGATGGTGAGCAAAAAGCTCTCCAACTCAGCGCGATCTAGATCTAAACCGGCTTCGCTGAAGTCGATTAACACAGAATCAGGTTGGGGCATGGCAACTGGTAATGAATCGGTTGACGCTCAGCCCATCATAATTATTCGGCCAGAAGTAGTCCACGCTGGCAGGTGACTTCGTGCGTAAACTGAGTGGGGTAATCATATCTAAACGGTCATTTGCCAACCTTTAAGGGGCCTGGCAGTGTAGCTTTTTATCATGACTCAACCAGGGACTGTTTATATCGTGGGGGCTGGCCCCGGTGCCCTCGACTACCTCACCGTGCGGGGGCGCGACCTCTTGCAGCGAGCCGACTGCCTGGTCTACGACGCCCTGGTGGATGAGGGGTTGTTGGCACTGCTGCCCGAGGGATGCGATCGCATCGACGTGGGCAAGCGCGGCGGCCAGCCCAGCCCCCCCCAGACCGAGATTAACCAACTGTTGGTCAAGCTCTCCCAGGCAGGCCGATCGGTGGTGCGGCTCAAAAGCGGCGATCCCTTCATTTTTGGTCGCACCGCCGCTGAGATCCAGGCCCTGCGCGAATCTGGCTGCCCAGTGGAGGTGATCCCTGGCATTTCCTCAGCCCTGGCGGCACCCCTGCTGGCGGGCATTCCCCTCACCGACCCGGTGTGGAGCAACGGCTTTGGCGTGGTCACCGCCCACAACCCCGACCTGCTCGACTGGGCCAGCCTGGCCCAGCTACAAACCCTGGTGGTGCTGATGGGCAGCCGCCACCTCGACGAAATAGTCCATCGCCTGCGCCAAAACGGCTGCCGGGGGGAGATGCCCATGGCCATCATCCGCTGGGGTGGGCATCCCCAGCAGCAGGTGTGGGAGGGCAGCCTGCTCACCATCCGTCAGGTGACTCGCGGCGAAACCCTTTCGCCCTGCGTAATGGTGTTTGGGGAGGTAGTGCGGTTGCGGCGGTATTTGTCTCCGGCGACGGCGATTGGGTCGGATGGTATCCGAGCAGAATTCGCCATGCAAAGTTCGGGGCAGACACGTGGGGCAGGGCAGACACGTGGGTCTGCCCCTACGGTGGGCCTATCCACCCCGCCACCCCACCACCCCACCAACCCATCACTCCCCCACCCATCACCCCTTACCCACAAGACCATCCTGATCACCCGCGCTGCCGAGCAATCCAGCGCTTTCGCTGACCTGCTCATCGCCCAGGGGGCAACGGTGGTAGATCTACCCGCCCTGGAAATGCGGCCGCCGTCGAGCTGGGCGGGGCTGGATGGGGCGATCGCAGCCCTCTCCACCGTTCACTGGCTGATTCTCACCTCCGCCAACGCGGTGGATTTCTTTGTGGATCGGCTGCTAGATCAGGGGAAGGATCTGCGGGCGTTGAGTGGGCTGAAGATTGCGGTGGTGGGCCGCAAGACGGCGGCGGCGCTGCGGCAGCGGGGACTACGGCCTGACTTTGTGCCGCCCGACTTTGTGGCCGATTCCCTGGTGGAGCACTTCCCGGAACCGGTGGCGGGGAAACGGCTGCTGTTTCCCCGCGTGGAGAGCGGCGGCCGGGAGGTGCTGGTGCAGGAGTTGACCGCTGCTGGGGCCGAGGTAATGGAGGTGGCGGCCTACGAGTCGGGCTGCCCGGCGGTGGCGGCTCCCCAGGCCTTGGCGGCCTTGAGCCAGGGCCGGGTGGATGTGATTACCTTCGCCAGTTCTAAGACCGTGGTTCACACGGCGCGGCTTTTGGAGCAGGGCTTGGGGGCGGGCTGGCGGCAGATGCTAACGGGGGTGGCGATCGCCTCCATTGGCCCCAAAACCTCAGACAGCTGCCGGGAGATCTTGGGCCGAGTCGATATTGAGCCGGCGGAATACACCTTAGACGGACTGACGGAGGCGATCGCCGCATGGGCCAGCGAATTATTGGGCTAACCGGGGGCATTGCCACGGGTAAATCGACGGTGGCGGACTATCTGGCCCAGGCCCACCGGATCCCTGTGCTGGATGCGGATGTCTATGCCCGTCGGGCGGTGGAGCCGGGATCGGTGGCGTTGAGGGCGATCGCAGCCCGCTATGGAGACGCCTTGATCGGCGACGATGGCACCCTAGACCGTGCCCAGCTCGGGGAGATTATCTTCCACCAGCCCGCTGAAAAAGCCTGGCTAGAGCAGCAAATTCACCCCGTGGTGCGCCAGTGCTTTGCCGAGGCTATGACGCCGTTAGCCGCAGCCCCCATTGTGGTGCAGGTGATTCCGCTCTTGTTTGAGGCCAACCTGACCGACCAGGTCAGCGAAATTTGGGTTGTCACCTGCCCTGGCGATCGCCAGCGGCAGCGCCTGATGGCGCGCAATCAGCTCACCCCAGAGCAGGCCAACGCCCGCATCCAAAGCCAAATGCCCCTGGCCGAAAAGGTGGCCAGGGCGGACGTGGTGCTCGACAATTCGACCGATTTGTCTGCCTTAGTCCTACAGGTCGACCAGGCGTTGAAGAGCCCCCCCCAACGCCGCCGGGGGTAGGGCGTTGGCCGGTTTAGCATAGGCGGCATAGGGGCTGCCCTGGGTTGGCCCCTGGTGACGCAACCAAAGGGCGCACAGGGTGGTGCGGGCCGGGGCCTCGGGCCAGAGCCCGCGATGGTTGGACAGGTCCAGTACGGTGGCAACATCGGTCTGGCGTTGCAGCCAGTGGCGCAGGGGGGCACTGTTGCGCTGGGCCCAGAATGGGTCGAGCAGCACCGCACAGCGTCCACCGGGCCGCAGCAGCTGCAGGCTGCGCTCTAGAAACAGCCGCGACCAGTAGAGTCGCCCTAGGCTGTGGCCTTCGGCCCTCGCCGTGCTGTGGGGATAGTAGTCAGAACGGCGCAGGTATTGGCATAGCCAGGTGAATTCTCCCCGGTACTCGGCCCAGGCCTGGCTGAGGTCGGGGTCAATGCTGAGCAACGGTTGATGGTTGTGCAGGAAGGTGGAGGGCGCCACGTTTTTTCGCTCCAGCAGGGTGGCGTAGCGCTCCACAAAGCCCACCTGGGTAGCCTCTACGGCCCCCTGGGGCAGGTGACTGAGCACAATATCAAAGCCGCCGTCCCGCAGTCGTGGGTAAAAGTAAAACCCCCAGTGGAAGGGTTGAGCGGCCTCGACATCGGGCAGGCCCAGGGGGCGGGTGGGCCGGATGCCGACCGGGTCGGGCACCCGCACGCCGAGCTGCTGGCTGCCCTCGCTCCACAGCAGGTGGGTGAGCTTGCCCTGGGCAATGCCGTTGAGTTCTTCGAGGCGATCGCGCAAAAAGTCGGCCTGGGCATAGGCGGGTACGCTGCCCACCTCGGCCAATAGTTCAGTCTGGCTGCGATAGTGCTCAAGCCGCACCTGGCGCTCGGCCAAGATGGCCTGGTAGCTGTCTGCCATCAGCGGCTGCAGCAGGTTGCCCTGGAGTGGGGCCTGGAGTGGGGCTACCGCCGCCGGAGACTTGCCCCTCCCGCCGCGCCGGGGGGGCACCTGATCAAAGCGTTCGTCATCGACTCGGACTAGACCCACCAGCGCGTTGCCCTGGAGAATCGTCAGGGTGAGGTCAGGCAGGCTGGTGAGTTCCCCAGGGCGAGTGGTGTACTGCATCCCCTGGAGCCACAGTCGCAGGCGGGCCCACTCCACCGCCGGGGACCACAGGTCGAGGCCGTAGAGGGCGTGGGTGGCCAGGTGACGGTAGATGCCCAGGGTAGACCCACCTCTGGCTCCCCCTTGGGCCCAGGGGGGGAGAGTCTTGGGGGATTTCAGCGCCGCAATCGCCCGCAACCCCTGGGCCACATCGATCAGCTGATGCAGCGCCGCCACTAACAACCGACCTGACCCACAGGCGGGGTCGAGCAGGGTGAGCTGCCCCAGTTCCTGGAGCAGGCTCCCGGCAGCGGCGGGGGCGATGGTCAGCAGCAGGTGATCGACAGAGGGATAGCGTTCGCCGGTGAGGGCCTCGGCGCGATCGATCACCGTGGCGTGGATGGCGCGATCGCCCAGGGCCCAAAGCAGTGGCTCCGGGGTATACACCGCCGCCCCACTGCGGCCATTCACCACCTGCTCCAGCAGCACCGCTAGCCCCGCATCGAGGCCTGGGCTAGCGGTTGCTTCCAGCAGGTCGGCCAACCAGTTCAAGGCGGGCTCAAAGGCAGCGTCGGGCAGCGGCAAGTGCCCCCAGCGCCGATCGAGATCGGCAAAGCGAAAGGGGCCGGTAGGAACAAAGGGGAGGGGGCCAAACCGCCGCTGCAGGGCGGGGGAACGCTCTTCGGCGGGCAGGGTAAAGCCCTGCTGACAGAGGGGCCGTAACACCTGCGGGAAAAAGCCGTCTAGCCCCCGCTGCTGGCTCTGGCCAAACTGGTTGTGCAGGTACCACTCATCGCCACCGAGGTAGCCCCGCTGCTGCAAAGCCGCGATCGCAATCAGCCGAGCCAGTAGCAGGGTGGCGTAGGGCTGACGCTGCTCGCCAGGAATTGCGGTGAGCGCCGCCGTGAGAGTTTGCCAACTCTGGTGAAAGCCCTCGAGCAGAGCCGGGGTCGGGGGCAGAGATTCGGTGGCACTGAGCAGGGGGCTGGCAGAGAGGCTGGCGAGGTGAGCGCTCTGGAGGGCCATGAGTTGGCCGGCAAAGCGGTAGGGGGCTTCGCCGTAGATGCCAATCTGGGTGTGCCATCGGGGGCGCTCGGCTAAACCATCGGCCCAGAGCCAGAGGCTGCGCTGGTCGTTATGCCAAAGCACTAGGCTGTTTGGGTGCGATCGCGCCACCTCCCGCAGCTCCGCCATGCCCTTGGCCCCAGGTCGGCTCGTGCCGTCTGCCGTCCGCACCCTGATCACCACCGCAGGGTCTGCCGCCGTGGGGCAATGGGCCAGGATCTCGGCTCTCTCAATCCCTGCCATACCCTCAGCTGGCCCTGGTACCCAGTCCAGATCGGCCAAAAACAGCGCCTCAAACTCAAAGTGAGCCAGGCGGGCGGCAATCTGTTCTGCGGTCAGCCCCATGAATCCTAGGCCTAAGGTGTCTGCTTCGCGGCCATGGCGTAGTCGCGGAAGCGATTCAGGTCATCCTGAAGGGTGGCTTCTACCAGGCGGCCTAGGAATAAACCATCCATCCACTTGATCACAGCGGGCACCGAATAGGACACGGTGAGCTTAACCGTGGACTGGCCGTCTTTGCGATCGTAAAAGCGAATGGCCCCCCGGTTGGGCAGACCGTCTATCGCCTCCCACTGAATGATCTGATGGGGCACCAGGTTGGTGATCTTAGAGCGCCAGGTAAACTCAAATCCGCGCGAGGCCAGCTTCCACTCTGAAATCTCGGGGTCCTCTGGGGAGATCTTGACGCCGTCGATCCACTTCATCCAGCGGGGCATTTGTTCCAGGTCAGACCACAAATCCCAGGAGGTTTCTACCGGCACATCGACATCTACCAAAACGCTGTGATCGAGCCATTCACCCATGGTTTATCCCTGCCGTTACTAAAGCTGTGCCGATGGCGGGTGGCGATCTACAGTGGCGATCGCTAGCCCAGTGCATCCTACGCCAACACTGAGCCTATTCTACCCGTATTTCTTCGGGCACACTTTATGCCCAACCCCTTTGTTAGCGCTACCGATGGGGCACTGGGTGCAAGCCTTGCACCGGGCGCAAGCCTTGCGCCCCTACGGGTTAGCTTTACGGGCCACCAGGGTGCGGTGGCGGGGATCGCTGGGCACTGTCACGGGAGTTTCGAAGCCAGCCTCCACCAGAGCGCTTTCTAAATTAAAGGTGTAGTAGTCGTCACTCCAGGGTTCGGTGCTTTTCATCAGGGTAAACAGCACCGGGGGCAGCGCCTGAATCACCGGCGACTGGGGGTTGTTGTCGACAAGGGCCAGGGCACCGCCGGGGCGAAGCACCCGCCGGGCCTCGGCAAAAATGGCCCGAGTGGCCTGGCGGGGCAGCTCATGGGTGACAAACTGTAGGGTGACTAGGTCAAAGGATTGATCTGGGAAGCCGGTGGATTCTGCCGCCCCATGCACCCACTGGGAAACCTCCCCCTCGGCATCCTGGGTCTGGGCCACCGCCAGCATGTAGGGCGACAGATCGAGCCCCACCGTCCGCACCGCGTTCTTTTGGCCATTTTTCTGGACGTAGTGACGATGCAGACTCAGGGTTGAGATACCCACCGAACAACCCACGTCGAGAATGTCATTGACCTGGGCGGGGCCGTACTGGTCGAGCACGGTCAAAAAGCTCTGCCGCAGGCGACTTTGGGCCTCCTGCCAGGACATATTGTCTTGGGGCCACACCCGCAGGGCCATGGCATAGGTGGCGGGGGCTGCCTCAAAGGCGGCCTGCCAGCAGAGGTTGCCCTCGCTGTAGGCGTGAAAGGGTACCTGGTAATAGTCGGGGTAGGCGATCGCTGGATTGGTCACATCCTCTAGCCGCTGACGCATCTCCGGGGTATCCAAATCTACGCAGGTCTGCCGCCAGGGCACGCCGTTTTTCTCGGCGGTTTTGATGATCACCTGCCGGGCCTGGCGCTTCATCAATGCGTAGAGGGGGGGAGTTTTGATAGCACGGTTGACGAGCCGCGAGAGCAGATCGTCGCCAGCCCAGTCGGGTTTCAGCTTGGTCGTAGTCATGGTTGCGGGGTTGCGGTGTCGTTGCCTACTTTAACGGATTGGCGGTGTGCCTCGGTAGCGCTGCCCCCACTGTTGCGCGGCTAAGGTAGGATGTCGGCTTAGCGCTGGCGATCGCTCTATGACTACCAATGCTCTACCGCTTCATACTCTAAACCCCCTGGGGCGCTTCTCTGACCGCGCCCAGGACTATGCTCGCTATCGACCCAGCTATCCGGAGGGGGCGATCGCCGCCATCTTGGCCGGCCTGGGCGATCCGCGATCGCTAGTAGTGGCCGATATCGGAGCCGGTACCGGCATTTCCAGCCGCCTGCTGGCCGACTTGGGGCCGAGGGTGATTGCTCTAGAACCCAACGCGGCCATGCTCGAGGCCGCCGCACCACACCCCCAGGTTAGCTTTCAGTCCGGCACCGCTGAACAGACGGGGCTGGCAGACGGGTCAGTGAATGTGGTCACCTGCTGCCAGTCCTTCCACTGGTTTAACGCCCCCAATGCCCTGGATGAGTTTAGCCGCATTTTGCCGCCGGGCGGGCGAGTCGCCCTGCTGTGGAACGACTGGAATATTGAAGACCCGGCCACCGGAGCCTATCGACAGATGATCCAGGGTGCTGCGACTCAGGCCCTTGACCATCACGACCACACTGGGTCGATCGATGTCCTGGATCAGTGCCCTGAATTTACGTCCGTGCGGCACCTGAGCTTTGCCTACGGCCAGATGCTGACGCTGCCTGAGGTAGTGGGGCGATCGCTCAGCTCGTCCTACATTCCCAAGGAAGGTAGGGCGCACGCGCAGTTTTTAGATGCGATCGCCGCCTGGCACCGGGCCTGGGCTGCGATCGACGGTGCGGTGAATTTGAAGTACGTTACCAACCTCTATCTCACCGAAAAAGTAAGCAGCGTTGGGTAGGCAAGATATCGTCTTCGGGCAGTATTAGGGCTAGGTTCGACTTAGAGATCGTTGGGGTCAACGCCTAACTCTCGCAGTTTGGCCGCCAGCTTTTCGTTGCGCTGGAGTTCTGCCTGGGCGGTTTCTTCTGGGGTAGGCACCAGTTCACCGTCAGGAGTAAAGAATCGCAGTCGCTGGTCTTGAATGCCCAGATAAAGCTCAAGCTGATGGCTCCAGAGCCAGCCCTGCTCATTGGGCTCTAGCTCGTGATACTGGCCATCGAGCAGATGATAGCCCTGAAACTCTAGGGTGTTGGGGTCAAACCAAAAGTAGTCGGGGGTGCGAAAGGTATCTTGGTAGATCTGCTTTTTTAAGCCGCGATCGGTCTTGGCCGTAGACTCTGACAGCAGTTCGATGATGAGGTTGGGGTACCTGCCCTCCTCTTCCCACACGACCCAGCTTTTGCGGGGGCGACGCTCGGTGCCAAGTACTACGAAGAAGTCTGGGCCTCTAAAATCCTCAGATTTTGACTGTCGGGGACTGTAATAAATCGTGAGATTACCGAAAGCATAGAAGTCCTGGCGATCGCTCCATAACCACTCTAGGCTTTGGATGAGCAGCAAGATCTGGCGCAAGTGCAGTTCAGTTTCCAAGGGGGGCTCATCGCTGTAGAGATCACCAGGCGGAAAGACAATGTCCTCCCCTTCCTGGGGTGTTATTGCGGCGGTGCCTTGGTCTTGGGCCAGAGTCATGGCGACAACCGGTTTGAGGATGCTCTTAGTTTACCGTCTGTCGATAATGGGCTACCTGACACCTCCTGGCCGGTCAATCCAGCTGCGGTCTAAATTCTCAGAATTGTTACATAGCCCTGGCTGCCGATATGAACCGGCTAGGATCGGTTCAATCCCCACCCAGGAGCCCCCATGATTCCCTGGCACAAGCTTCCTCTCCCCTTTGCCCTGCTGGAGCTGATCGGCTTTCGCAACCGTATGCGGCAGCAAAACCTCTACGACACCGAGACCCTGCCTGCTCAAAGTCGGCCCCAGCCCCAGCCCAGCCCTGACGGCCAGCACCTGGTCAGCCGCACCCCCGAGGGCAGCTTTAACGATTTGCAGCAGCCCCGCATGGGCATGGTCAACACCCGCTTTGGCCGCAACGTGCCGCTAGATGCCACCCATGTCGATGTGGCGGGCCTATTCACCCCCAACCCGCGAGAAGTAAGCCGCATTTTGCTGTCGCGGGAGCAGTTTATCCCCGCTACCACCCTGAACTTGCTGGCCGCCGCCTGGATACAGTTTGAAACCCATGACTGGTTCTGGCACGGTCGCGGCGATGCTCACCGCCGCTGGAACATCCCCCTAGAGCCCAACGATCCCTGGCCCCAGGAGCATCGCCCCATGGAGGTGGCCCGCACAGCCGTCGACCCCACCCGCCCCGATGGCGACATTGCCCAGCCTCCCACCTTTATCAACCAGGTCACCCACTGGTGGGATGCCTCTCAGCTCTACGGCAGCAGCGCCGACACCATCCACAAACTGCGCACCCACAGCGACGGCAAGCTGCTGATTCAAGAAAATGGTCTGCTGCCGCTCAATTCTGCCAACGGCATTGACCTGGTGGGCTTCGACGACAACTGGTGGGTTGGCCTCACCCTGCTGCACACGCTGTTTGTCAAAGAGCACAACGCCATCTGCGATCGCCTCCAGGAAGGCTATCCCGGCTGGGACGACGACACTCTGTTTGAGCACGCCCGCAAAATCAACGCCGCCCTGATGGCTAAAATCCACACCGTCGAGTGGACCCCGGCCATTCTCGGCCACCCCGCCCTGCAAATTTCCATGGATGCCAACTGGTGGGGCCTGCTGGGGGAACGGTTCAAGGAACTGATTGGCCGCGTCGGCGACAGCGAAGAACTCAGCGGCATCGTCGGTTCCCCCACCGACCACCACACCGCCCCCTACGCCATCACCGAAGAGTTTGTCGCCGTCTATCGCATGCATCCCCTCATGCCCGACGAGTTCAACTTTTACAGACTGAAGGATGGCAGCCTGGCTCAAACCGCTGACCTGCACCAGGTCTCGGGCAACCGCACCCGCCAACTCGCCGAGTCGATGCCCCTGGCGGATCTGTTCTATTCCTTTGGTGTGTCCCATCCGGGGGCAATTTCGCTGCACAACTATCCCCGCCTGTTGCAGCAATTGCAGCGGGATAATGGCGAGGTGTTTGATCTGGCGGCGGTGGATGTTCTGCGCGATCGCGAACGGGGCGTACCCCGCTACAACCAGTTTCGATCGCTGATTGGCCGCGAAAAAGTGCGGCGGTTCGAAGACATCACCAGCAACCCTCGCTGGGCCGAAGAACTGCGCCGGGTCTATAACAACGACATCGACCAGGTAGATCTAATGGTCGGCATGTTTGCCGAAGACCTGCCCGAGGGCTTTGGCTTTAGCGACACCGCCTTTCGCATTTTTATTTTGATGGCCTCGCGGCGGCTGAAGAGCGATCGCTTTTTCACCAAAGACTACACCGCCGAGGTCTACACCCAGCTCGGCCTCGACTGGATCGACAACAACAGCATGGTGACGGTACTCAAGCGCCACTACCCGGCGGTGGCACCCGCCCTGTATGGAGTAGAGAATGCGTTTGCCCCCTGGCGAAAGTTGGGCGGGTGAAAAGGACTGGGGAAAATTCGCTACGCAACCAGTCCCCAAGCAATAAGCTGATTCTCAACATGGTTGTACAAACTCGACAACTCTTCTCTGGAGACATCAACTCTAAGGCTATGCATGGCTTCGTTCCGCAGCTGCAGAAAATGATTTGCCCACTCAAGCTCTTCACTTGAGATCTCGCCTAAGGAATACATGTAATTAAGGACGCTTTGATCGGATGTTGCATCAACTGGAATGCCGGCTTTTTGACCTGCGAGACGCATAGCTAAGATATATAGTGTCCAGAGATGTGGCAGTACCAAGTCAAAGTTTTCTCCTTCCAGGATATTATTGAGACGATTTAGCATGTGCTTGATTTCGTCAGCATTTATTCCTGCATCTAGCCAAGCGTAATCTCCATTCTCAACATCATCGATAGTTGAAAGCATGAAACGCCAGTTTTCATGCCTGCCAACAATGTCTGCGATCTCTTTGTAGCGTTCAATGGTATTAGACTGGTTAGTCCCTCTTGCCCTGATCTCAATAATTAGATTCTCATTGCCACGAGTCGCCAGAATATCTGGGCGATATCGATGGAGATCAAAGGGAATCATCGACGGATCAGGCTCAATGATTACTGAGTATCCTTTTTTCTCCAATTCGCTGACAGCAGAACGAACAGCAATTTCTCCCTGACTCAGACTGTTCATAGCCGTATCTCCGAATTGAGTTCAGATGATTCAGAAATGCTGACATAAACACATTCATTGCCTTGAATAACAGCGTCTCGAAGCTTCTCCGGCAAGCCAACGATATCGATTGGCTCTGAGAGCAGCCTCATATGACCTATTACATCTCGGATCAGGCCATCGTCAGCGTATATAAGTGAATTTAAGGCGTCTTGTATAGGTTTAATCACGTTATTGATGTCGCATGGGTCACGTTCGCAAAGATAGACAACCGTAAAGCGAAGCGCTCTAGCTGAAATAGGATTTTGTTTCCAGACCGCGAATGCCCTCCCATAGATATAGTCTTTCCAGGCCTGCTTATTGTCACTGTCCTTTGCCTGATAAGAGAGTGGTCTACGGGGTAATAACAGTTCAAATATGGCAGACATAACCCTAGTAATAAGCGTCCGGAGTGGATCAAGTTACCTTCGGATTAGCTTGTAGTCACAGGAAAAGTTCTCTCTAGCATCCCTACTTAACAAAATAAAAAGCTGATAATTTCATGCTACTGTAACACCGACTCTAGCTGGTGCTGCTCCCACAGATCTCGGTAGAGGCCGGGGCGTTCCACCAGATCGCGGTGGCGACCCTGCTGCACAATGCGGCCCTGATCCATGACAAAGATGCGATCGGCGGTAGCGGCGGCAGACATTTGGTGGGAGATAAACAGCACTGTCTTTTGCTGGGTGCCCGCCGAGAGCTCATTGAGAATGGCGGTGGCGGTGCGGTTGTCGACGCTGGAGAGGGCGTCGTCAAGCACCAGAATCGGGGCATCGATGACCAGGGCACGGGCCAGGGCGGTGCGCTGGCGCTGGCCTCCGGAGAGAGTAATGCCCCGCTCGCCAACGATGGTGTCGTAATGCTGGGGAAAGTTCTGGATTTCCTCATCCATTTGGGCCTGCTTGGCCGCGTACTGCACCTCGGGAAACTCCATCAGGGGCACGCCGTAGCGAATGTTGTTGTTAATGGTGGTGCTGAAGAGAAAGCTGTCCTGGGGCACGTAGGCGATCGCCCGTCTCAGATCCCCCAGCGGCAATTCGGTCACGTCGTAGCCATCCAAATACAGCTGGCCGGGGCCGATATCGAGCAGGCGAGGCAGAACGTTGGCCAGGGTAGACTTGCCCGAACCAATCGGGCCGACAATCGCAATCCGTTCACCCGGCGTAATCTTAAAGTTCACCTCATCGAGGGCCGGGGTTTTGCTGTCGGGGTAGGCGTAGCTGAGCTGGCGCGCCTCCAGGCTGCCCCGCACCTGCTCCAGCGGCAGCGAAATAGCCGTAGGGGCGGTTTTGACTTCCGGCTCGGCATCGAGAATTTCTTCGACCCGATTGATGCTGACCTCGCCGCGCTGGTAGGCGGTGATGGTAAAGCCCAGCAGCGCCGTGGGGAACACCAGTCGCTCCACGTAGAGCAGCAGGGCAACAAAATCGCCTACCGTGAGCGCACCGTCGGCGATCGCCCCTGCCCCGGTAGCTAAAATTACCAGCAGGCTAATGCTAGCCAGCCCCCCCAGCAGCGGAAACAGCGTACTACGGGTGCGGGTCAGGGTGAGGTTGGCATTCAGCAGGTTAGTGTTGAGGCGGTTAAAGGCGCGGCGCTCGTTCTCTTCCTGGGAGTAGATTTTAATCAGCGAAATGCCGCTCATGTCTTCTTGAATCAGATCGCTGAGGTCAGAGATGCGCTCTTGCACATTGAGCTGCTGGGTCCGCAGCCGATGGCTAAAGCTCTGCACCAGCACCAACATCACCGGGTAAACGATCAGCGAAATCAGGGTCAGCCGCACGCTAATCGACAGCATCACCGGCACCGTCAGGGCATAGGCAAACAGGGTGTTGGCCAAACTTAGGATGGCAAACCCCAGCAGGCGGCGAATATTGTCGACATCGCTGGTGGCGCGGCTGATCAGTTCCCCGGCGGTGTTGCGACCAAAGTAGGCCGGTTCCATTTGCAGCAGGTGCTCGAAAATACGCTGCTTGAGGTCAAACTCCACCTGGCGACCCACCCCAAACAGGGTAATGCGCGACACCATGCGAATCACCCACATCACCGAGGCCAGCACCAACACCAGCAGGGCGTAGTACATCACCCGGTTAAAACTAAAGGTGACCTGCAGCTCGTCAATGCCGTTGCGAATCAGCAGCGGAATCCAGACGCCGACCAGGTTGACTACCAAGAGTGCAGCAATCCCCAGGGCAGCCTTGTGCCAGTGGGGCCTGAGGTAGGTGCCTAGTTTTTGTAGCTGCGATCGCGCCATAATATCCGCCTGAATTGCCCTCCTATCCTAGACGAATTTGAGGGGTGCCATAGCAGACAGAATCAGCCCGACGCAGGGGCTAACCGAGTTCAACCTAGCCAGCCAGCCAGGTTCCCAACCTTTCATGGGAGCCCTTGTTCACCCAACGGCCAAGGGGCCGCCCCCCGCTCTGCCCCTAGCCGCTAAAGCGTCTCAACCACCTGATCCCACTGCATGTTGAACTGGGGCAACCAACCGCGCAGGTAGTAATAGATCGAGCTGAGCAGCTCACCCCAGTACCGACTGGTCAACACCAGGGCATTGACATTGGGAGCCAGGTCAGCCAAACGGGCCAGAATGTCGCGGCTCGCTTCAGCCGGAGCACTGTAGAGCTCCGTTGGCGCTGCCACCACCTGAATACCCTCATTTTCGAAGGCCAGGGCAGCGCGGCGCATGGTCAGAGCCGGGGCCACTAGCACCACCCGATTGGCATCGCGGTAGCTGCGGCTCAGATCGGAGGGGCCGATGGGAGGGGGCTCGACAAACAGCTGCTGCTCGATCAAAAAGTTCTTTTGGTCCACCACCGTAGAACGAATATCGGTGCCCGTGCTCTGCACTCGAATACTTTCGTCGGGTACGCCCCGGCTCACCAACTGCTGCCGAATCGCCTGACGCAGGCGTTCTAGCTCTTCATCGCCACTAAACCGCGGCCCAGCGGTAACCGTGACAAAGGGCCGGGCTAGGCTAATTCGACCGTAGACATTGGCCGCGCTGTTGAGTCGAGCCACCAGCACCGGGTCGAGGGGATTGTCGGAGTCAATGCGACTGTTGAGGGCATTGGAAAGGCGATAGGCATCGGCGTTTTCGCCCACAACAACGATCGACACAGCGCGATCGACGGGCACCTCGTCAATGGCCGGGCAGATGTCGCTGCACAGCCGCCGCTGACTCAGGTAGGCCCGCTGCACCGCCTGCTCAGAATTGTTCACCAAGGTCCGCGCCACTAGGGGCATGCTGCTAAACAGCAAAATCAATAACGCCACCAGCACCATGCGTCCGTTGGCCTTGGCGATACCGCCCGCCAATCCCATCAGCAGCAGGGTAATCGCCCCCCCCAGCGGAGTGAGCGGAAACACGAGAAACTGCCAAAACACCCCGATGGTGCTGTCGTCGGGGAACAGGAAGGCCCCCGCCACTAGGGCTAAAATCATGGCTCCGCCAAACCAGGTCAGGAAGTTGGTCGGAATAAATTTTTTAAGGATCCACCACAGAAAGTAGCCAATGCCAAGCCATAGCAGCAGGCGGGTTAGCAGGTTCAGAATATCCATGGTCAGTTCAGCACTGAAAAGGCGGGCACGAATGGGCAGGAGGCGAACCTCACCCTCGGCAGTGGGGACTCATTCCCACCGCAGGAACTCTTTGCAAAGCATACTTCAGTACTGAAAACTCGGTGTATTTGCTGGCCCAATCCGCTGGGAATTGCTGCAGTGCGATGCCGCACCGCCGCCGTCATCAACCGCACCTAGGCTCCTTAGGCCGGCCATGGGCCAGGCCTGGTTCTATGTTAAAAGGAATGAGTAGCAACAATTACCGGTTATGAAGTCCCTTGCACCCCCCTGGAAAGCGTCTTTATCGAGGCTGGATGGCTGGACGGTGAGCGTGGTGCTGATTGCGCTGGTCATGCTGTTGCCAGTGGCAATCATTCTTGCCAGTCTGCTCACCAACTCCAGCGAGACCTGGGGGCATCTGGCTACCACGGTACTGCCAGACTATGTCCGCAACTCCCTGGTGCTGATGGTGGGAGTGGGGGCGGGGGTGCTGGCGATTGGGGTGAGCACTGCCTGGCTGGTGAGCACCTGCCAGTTTTGGGGGCGGCGGTGGTTTGAGTGGCTGCTGCTGCTGCCCCTGGCGGCCCCCACCTACATCCTGGCCTATGTCTACACCGACACCTTAGAGTATTTTGGGCCGGTGCAGACGGCCCTGCGGAGCCTGTTTGGCTGGCAGCGAGCCACCGACTACTGGTTCCCCAATATTCGCTCCATCGGCGGGGCAGTTTTGCTGTTTAGCCTCACCCTATACCCCTACGTGTATCTGCTGGCACGGGTGGCCTTTTTGGAACAGTCCACGGCCACCCTGGAGGCCAGCCGCTCCCTGGGTCGCGGCCCCTGGCAAAGTTTTTGGTCGGTGGCTCTGCCCCTGGCCCGACCGGCGATCGCCGCTGGTACCGCCCTGGCCCTAATGGAAACCCTCAACGACTTTGGCACCGTGGCCTATTTCAGCGTGCCGACCTTTACCACGGGCATCTATCGCACCTGGTTTGGCCTGGGCGATCGCCCGGCGGCGGTGCAGCTCTCGGCGGTGCTACTGCTGTTTATTTTTGCCCTGGTGCTGCTCGAGCGGCGATCGCGCCGCCAGGCCCGCTACTACCAGAGCATGGGCCGGGCCATCTGCCGGTCTCGCCATAGTCTGTCGGGCCTGCGGGCGGTGGGGGCGGGGCTGGCCTGCCTGCTGCCCATCCTGCTGGGGCTGCTGGTTCCCGCTGGTCTGCTGCTGGGGATGACCATTCGTAACGCCGAGGCCACCCTAGACCGCAGCTTCTTTGTGCTCGCCCGCAATAGCCTGGTGCTGGCGGTGCTGACGGCGGTGCTAGCGATGGCGCTATCCCTAGTGCTGGCCTACGGCCTGCGGTTAAACTCCACGCCGTTGCTCAGGCTGGCGGTACAGGGGGCCAACCTGGGTTACGCGGTGCCAGGAGCCGTGATTGCCGTGGGCACCCTGATTCCCCTGGCCCGGTTTGACAATGCGATCGACGCCTGGATGCGCCAGACCTTTGGCGTCTCCACCGGGCTGCTGCTGAGCGGCACCATGATTGCCCTGATCTTTGCCTACCTGGTCAGGTTTTTGGCCGTTGCTTTTGGGGCCGCCGAGACGGGGCTGACAAAAATCAAACCCTCCCTCGACGATGCGGCGCGTAGCCTGGGCTGTAGCCCCACCCAGACCCTGATTAAAATTCATCGCCCCCTGCTGGGCAGCAGTCTGCTGACGGCGATCATGCTGGTCTTTGTGGACGTCATGAAGGAACTGCCGGCCACCTTGATCATTCGCCCCTTTAATTTCGACACCCTGGCGGTGCGGGTCTACCAGTACGCCGCCGATGAACGGCTAGTGGAGGCCTCGGCCCCGGCCCTGGCTATTTTGCTGGTGGGTCTGGTGCCGGTGCTGTGGCTCAGTCGGCAAATTTCCGCTGAGGGCAAGACCCAGGGCTAGAGCCGGTGGGGCGATCGCCCGCAGCAACTACGGCTATGCCAGGGCGCTGTGATAAAATAACTTACGACTACGCGGGTGTAGTTTAGTGGTAAAACCCTAGCCTTCCAAGCTAATGATGGGGGTTCGATTCCCCCCACCCGCTTCCAAATATACAGATTATGAAAATCTCTGAAAGTAACGCTGCCAGCGATTTTCCCTTCGTTTGGAATGACCGACGATGGGTCTCTCTGGTCAGCCAGCAATTAAGTATTTTCTCAATTCGCGACGGCTGCAACGCCGTAGGCATAAATAGCGGTAGAGTTTACACCCCATCACCCCAGAAGCAACACCCCGATAACCATTCCCCCCGCTGATTTTTGCGTTAACTCAGGCAAAGGCCGGGCCTACTACTTTGGCCCAGACCTCTACACCGTCAAAGCCATTGGCGAAGAAACCGGCCCGGCCTACGCCCTCTGCGAAGTCATCGTTACCCCCCAAAGCGGTGCTCCCCTGCATAGGTAGGTTTAGGCCCGTCGCTGCCGGGTGCGATCGATCGCCTTTAGCTGGTGGTACAGCATCTCTATTCTGGGGACAGCGGCCCCAGCGGCCTGGGCGGCCCGGATAGAATTGCCAAAGATCGCCTCCACCTCCAGCGGACGACCCTCGTCAAAATCGATCTTCATGCTGGTGCGGTAGGGGGTCATCTGCTCGGTGTGGACAATCATTTTGGCAATCAGATCCTCTGGCAGGTGTCGCCCCAGGCCAGGGGAAAGGGAGTCGCCATCCTGTCGCGCGGCCTCCATCACCTCGGCCATGAGCTGCTCGGCCAGTTGACGAATGTTGGAATCGGCTATCATCTCGTCGGTGGTGGCGTTCATCACCACCGATAGACCGTTGAAGGGAATGTTCCAGACCAGCTTGCGCCCTGATTGACTGACAAAAGTTTGCCTGGATGCCACTCAAAGCCCCTTATAGCAAGGGTTTGAGGCGATCGAGAGCGTTTTCTGGCTTCGTATCGCCTGCAATGCTTGTCAGCTGAGGGTTTCAGGGGTTAGCGATCCATG
>JBGSNT010000179.1:0-13446 GCA_041739575.1 Nodosilinea sp.
AGCGTTGCCCATGGCGACCACGAGGGTCAGGAATTTGCTTCAATTGCTCTATGAGGTTCATGGTCTAAGTCACGATTGGATTTGTTATCCGTAACTTAGACCACCTCATTTTCCTCTCAACAACAAGAAACAACCCTGGTCGGCCAATCCCTCTGCCTACATTGGAGCGTCCACAGCCGTCGGCACGCCAGTTGCGATCGCACTGTGCATACCGCTCTTCGTCGGGCTCGCCCAGGCGATGTCGGGCAGCTAAACCCAGACAGCTTTGGTCTGCCGGTGCTCCCTGGCCCGGTGACCCATTGGTTCAATGAATATACACGTAAGGAGATAATCTACATGGCCAAGCAAGCCAACAAGCTCGTCATCATCACGGAAAAGATTCTGCTGAAAAAGATTGCCCAGATCATCGCTGAAGCCGGGGCAACCGGTTATACGGTGGTGGAAACTGGCGGTAAAGGCAGTCGTAACGTCCGCTCGTCGGGACAACCCAGCGTTTCTGACACTGAGTCGAATATAAAGTTCGAGGTGCTCACCGAAAATCGGGATATGGCCGAGAAGATTGCGGATACGGTCGCAGTGAAGTTTTTCAACGACTATGCGGGCATCGCCTATATCTGTAACGCAGAGGTACTGTACGCGCACAGTTTCTGCGGCCCAGAGGGCTGTTAAGTCGAGACGACGCAGACAAAAAAAGCCGGGGCATAGCCCCGGCTTTTTTATGGCATGTTTCGTGCCCGCAGGACCTGGACGCCAGCAAAGCAGTCATTGACCCAGACCTGTGGGTCGCACGGCTGTTGAATGGAGGAGTAGCTTGATTAGCCCGCAGCAGATTAATTAACTCTATTGAAAGACTCTATGAAATAAGCTCAACTTATTTTTTCCATCGAGAATTGCAGTCGGATTTCGTTGTTTCCGATGATCCACAGCCGAAAAAAATAACATAGACTTAATGCCATGAAGAGAAGGCATAGGATTTACCTTTATAAATCCTATGCCTTCGATAGGGGTAAGTCCCCAGAGCTTTTCCACCACCCACCCATGTTGTTTACGGCGCTCTTGACCCAGGGGCGTTGCAAGGAGGTTTTATGTCCGATTTTTCGAGAGTCACCCGTCGTAAGTTTTTAGCCACTGCTGGGGTATCGGCAGCGGGCGCAGTATTCCTCAAAAGCTGTGCCGGAAATCCCCCTTCCGCCACCGCCCCGACGGCAACAACAGCTTCGACCGCTGCCCCTGGGCCCGTCACCGCCAACGACACCCCCGAGACCACCACGATCAAGCTGGGCTACATTCCCATCGTTGAATCGGCGGCAATGATCATCGCCCAAGAAAAGGGCTTCTTTGCCAAGTACGGCATGACCGGGGTCGAAGTCTCTAAACAGGCCAACTGGGCCTCCGCCCGCGACAACGTCACCATCGGCTCCGCCGGGGGCGGCATCGACGGTGGCCAGTGGCAAATGCCCATGCCCCACCTGATCAGCGAGGGCATCATCACCAACGGCCAGAAGGTGCCCATGTACGTGCTGGCCCAGCTCGAAACCCAGGGCAACGGCATCGCCGTTTCCGGTATTCACACTGGTAAGGGGTTGGGGGTCGATATTTCGGGGGCCGCCGACTATATCAAGAGCTTTCCCTCTAACCAGGGTCGCAAGTTCAAAGCGGCCCACACCTTCCCCAACGTCAACCAGGATTTCTGGATTCGCTACTGGTTTGCGGCGGGCGGTGTTGACCCCGACACCGATATCGACCTGCTGGCGGTGCCCCCAGCAGAGACCGTGCAGGGCATGCGCAACGGTACCATGGACGCCTTCAGCACCGGCGACCCCTGGCCCTACCGCATCGTCGCCGATGACATTGGCTTTATGTCGGCCCTGACCCACGAACTGTGGGCCTTTCACCCCGAAGAATACCTGGCCATTCGGGCCGACTGGGTGGATGCCAACCCCAAGGCCACCAAGGCCCTGCTGAAAGGGTTAATGCAAGGTCAGCAGTGGATGGATAACCCCGCTAACCGACCCGAGGCAGTGAAAATTCTGGCGGGCCGCAACTACTTTAATGTGCCCGAAGAAATTTTGACCCCGCCCTACAAGGGCGAATACGCCATGGGTGACGGCAAGGCTGACTATAAGGACATCAATGCCGGCCCGCTGTACTGGAAAGACCCCAAGGGCAGTGTCTCTTACCCCTACAAGAGCCATGATCTGTGGTTCCTCACCGAGAGCATGCGCTGGGGCTTCCATCAAGACCAGCTCACCGACTTCGACACCGCGCAGCGCATTGTCGATGCCGTCAACCGCGAAGACATCTGGCGCGAAGCCGCTACTGAAGCAGGCTTTATCGCCGATATCCCCGCTGATACCTCTCGCGGCGTAGAGACCTTCTTCGACGGCATTAAGTTTGACCCCGCTAACCCTGAGGCCTACCTCAGCAGCCTCAAGATTAAGCGGGCCTAGGAGGAGAAGAGTAGATGAGTGGATGAGTACGAGGGTAAAGCAAGAATCAAGTCGTTTACCCGCCCACCCCATTACCCATCTACCCTTTTCTTCCCAAAGTCTTGGTTCAGAGAGAGATGACCAGAGGCGAGAGAATGCGGCCCCATCGCCAACAGCAGCCCGTTCAACCTTGTCTCGGTCTCTGAACCATGCCTGCCTCGGCCGGTCTCCCTCAAGAAAGGTCGAGGTGGGTTTCCTCCTCAAAGCCACTCAAAATTCAGTTAATCCACAACAGGTAGAGTCATGGTTACTAATGCACAACATCGAATGCAGGCGCGTCCTAACCCAGTTCTGGCTTCTGTTCAGCAATTTTGGCAAAAGCGTGGCGGCGACCTACTGCCTCCTATCATTGGCATCACGGTCTTTCTGGTGGTGTGGCAAGTGGTGTCATCTTCGGGGTTGACCCGGCTGCCGGGGCCGCTCAGCCTGTGGACTGACCAGCGCACCCGAGAGCTGCTGCTCTACCCGTTTTACGACCTGGGCGGGTTAGATAAAGGACTGTTTTGGCAAACCCTGGCCAGTCTGGGCCGGGTGGCCCAGGGCTATACCGCCGCTGCCGTTGTAGGTATTGCGGTGGGGGTTTTAGTCGGCACCAGCCCCTGGTTGAACAAGGCGACTTACCCGATCTTTCAGTTTTTGCGGATGGTTGCACCGCTGGCCTGGGTGCCGATCGCACTGGTCGCCCTGCAACAAAACCAGCCTGCGGCCATCTTCGTGATCTTCATTACGGCGGTGTGGCCGATTTTGATCAACACCATTGAAGGGGTGCGGCAAATTCCTGAAGACTACGACAACGTGGCTAAGGTGCTGCAACTGTCGCGCAAAGACTATTACTTCAACATTCTGTTTCCCTCGGCGCTGCCCTATATTTTTACAGGGTTACGGATTGCGATCGGCCTGGCCTGGCTGGCCATTATTGCGGCGGAGATTGTGATGTCGGGGATTGTTGGCATTGGCTTCTTTATCTGGGATGCCTATCAGCAAAACTACATCAGCGAGATCATTCTGGCGGTGTTTTACATCGGTTTTGTGGGGCTGCTGCTCGATCGCCTGATTGCGCTTTTACAAATGAAGATCGCCCCGCTCCGCAAGTAGTGGCTTCCCCCTCTATGGACTACTGCTGATACAGATTTCTTCGTTGGCTAAATGCTCGTGTTGATCCCCCCAGATGTACCCTTCCCAAGTTTCTCAATAAGGCCCCCCTTGTGAAAGGGGGCAGTTTCCTCCAAAAAGGGATCTATTGCCCCCTTTTTAAGGGGGGTTGGGGGGATCAATACCGAGCAAGACGGATACGAGATTCTTAGGTATAAGCGGTAGCCCAGAGAAAAGAGGGACCGTAGGTTGGGTGGAGCGCTAGCGGAACCCAACAAACCAGAAAGCAATAACGCCCGGATTTTTAGGTAATGGGCAATGCCCACCCTACGGCAGACCCACCCCTATCCCTCCCAGGAGGGGATTTACGACATTAATCACAACGATCGCGAGGATGGAACCATGAGTTTATTGGTGGCGGTAGACCAGGTTGATAAGGTGTTTCCCCTGGCCGATGGCGGTGAATATATCGCCCTCAAAGGCATTGATTTATCGATTAAACAGGGAGAATTTGTCTCCTTTATTGGCCACTCCGGCTGCGGCAAATCGACCCTTTTAAACATGATTGCGGGTTTGTCTTTGCCCAGCTCTGGGGTATTGACCCTGGAGGGCAAAAAAATCACCGAGCCCGGCCCCGATCGCATGGTGGTGTTCCAAAACTATTCGCTGCTGCCCTGGCGCACCGTGCGCGAAAACATTGCCCTGGCGGTAAACAGCGTCTGTGGCGACCTGCCTAAGGGCGATCGCCGCGCCATTGTGCAAGAGCACATCAACCTGGTGGGCTTGCAGCACGCTGCCGACAAAATGCCTGACCAGCTCTCGGGGGGCATGAAGCAGCGGGTGGCGATCGCCCGCGCCCTGGCCATTCGCCCCAAGCTGCTCTTGCTGGATGAACCCTTTGGGGCACTGGATGCCCTGACGCGGGGCAATCTGCAAACCCAGCTGATGCGGATCTGCGACGAGAACAACGTCACCGCCGTCATGGTTACCCACGATGTGGATGAGGCGGTGCTGCTGAGCGATCGCATCGTCATGCTGACCAACGGCCCCGGTGCCGAAATCGGCAACATTCTGGAGGTCGATATTCCCCGCCCCCGTAAGCGCATGGAGGTGGTGGAGCACCCCAGCTACTACAGCCTGCGCAGCGAGATTATCTACTTCCTCAACCAGCAAAAGCGAATTAAGAAACGCCGCGCCCTGAAAACGGCGGTGGTGGCCCGCCACGGCCTGGAGAAGGTGAACCTGGACATTGGCTTTGTGCCGCTGACCGCCTGCGCTCCGGTGGCGATCGCCAAGGAAAAAGGCTTCTTTGCCAAGCATGGGCTGGACGAGGTCAACCTGGTGCGCGAAACCAGCTGGCGCGGCATTGTCGACGGCATTGCCGGGGGCTATCTGGATGCGGCCCAAATGCCCTCCGGTATGCCCCTGTGGTTTTCCCTCGGCGGCCACAACAATACCCCGCTGCCCGTGGTCAGCGCTCTGACCATGACCCGCAACGGCAACGCCATGACCCTATCGCGCCGCTTCTACGACCAGGGCATCCACAGCCTGGATGCCTTCCGGGAGATGCTGCGGCGCACCCCCGAAACCCAGCACCGCATGGGCATGGTGCACCCCTCGTCGATGCACAACCTGCTACTGCGCTACTGGCTGGCGGCGGGCGGCATCGACCCCGACAACGATCTGGCGTTGCAAACCATCCCTCCAGCGCAAATGGTGGTGGACCTGAAGAACAATGCGATCGACGGCTTCTGCGTCGGCGAACCCTGGAACCTGCGCGCCGCCATGGATGGGGTGGGTTTTACCATCGCCACCGATCGCGAAATCTACGATGGCCACCCCGGCAAAGTGCTCGGCGTGCGCGAAGACTGGGCCACCGCCTACCCCAACACCCACATCGCCCTCACCAAGGCGCTGCTCGATGCCTGTCGCTACTGTGCCGACCCCGAAAATGAACTGGAGATTCGCCAGATTCTCTCTCGGCGCACCTACCTGGGCACCCCAATCGAGTACATCCACCTGGGTAACCCCACCACCAAGGTTTGCACCCTCGACCAGCCCATGCGCGAGTACGCCCACCACCTGTTCTTTGGCAACGGCGCCAACCGACCCAGCCGCACCGAACACCTCTGGCACATGACCCAGCTAGCCCGCTGGGGCGACGTACCCTTCCCCCGCAACTGGCTAGAAATTCTCGAACGCATCGTGCGGGTCGATGTCTATAGCACCGCCGCCCGCGAACTGGGCCTGCTCGACGCCAAATTTACTCGCGGCAGCATTCACCTGTTCGACGGCACCGACTTCGACGCCCAAGACCCGATCGGCTACCTGAATGGCCTCACCATCAAGCGCGATATCACCATTGCGGAAGTGCTGCTGGATGGGCCGATCGCGGCGATGGCGGCGTAGGGGAGTAGATGAGTGGATGGGTAAGGCTTATTCTCCCTTTAGCAAACCAGGGTTTATTGCCTCAACGCTTAATTCCTCCAACCTCTCCATCGGCAGAACAGGGGTTTAAACCGATGATCGATCCGTCCTTTCCGTTGGGTCCAGGGCGGCGGAACGGCCCTGGTCGAGGGGGTCTGGGGACAATCGAAATGTCCCCAGCGATATCTCTGGCTTTCCCACCCCTAAACTCTTGCCCTATACCTCAATTCATCCCTCTTTCAACGACCAATACCAAATCAGGTTGAGTTATGCCCCAATCGAGCAGGGCAAATGCCATTTGCCCCTACGGCGTTGCCTGTTTTTGAAACGGGTTACTGAGCTCAGACCTGGTACAACCCCAACCCATAAACCCTTTCAACCCAAGCGTTAAGGAGTCATCCCATGCAACCCACCCAACTCAAATCTCGTCGCTCCGCTCATTCCGAACTGCTCGATTACCCCCAATCCACAACCACCGATGGCTTTCTGGTCTTCGATCAGGTCTCTAAGGGCTTCCCCACCGGCAAGGGCATGTACCCCGTGCTGGAGAACGTCAACCTGACCATTCAGGAAGGCGAATTCGTCTGCTTCATCGGCCACTCCGGCTGCGGCAAATCCACCCTGCTCAGCCTCGTCTCCGGCTTCCAGCAGGCCACCGGGGGCTCCGTCACCCTCAAGGGCCAACCCATTCTTAAGCCCGGCCCCGATCGCATGGTGGTCTTCCAAAACTACGCCCTGCTGCCCTGGCGCACCGTCTTTGAGAACGTCTACCTAGCGGTCAAAACCGTGTGGCCCAACAAACCCGAAGCCCAAAAGCGCGCCATCGTCCGCGATCACCTGGCCATGGTGGGCCTCACCGAAGCCGCCGACAAGCGCCCCGACCAGATCTCCGGCGGCATGCGACAGCGGGTCTCCATCGCCCGCGCCCTGGCCATTCGCCCCGAGGTGCTAATTCTCGACGAACCCTTTGGGGCGCTGGACGCGATCACCAAAGAAGAGCTGCAAGAAGAGCTGCTGAAGATCTGGAACGACCACCGCTGCACCGTGCTAATGATCACCCACGACATCGACGAGGCTCTGTTCTTGGCCGATCGCCTGGTGATGATGACCAACGGCCCCGCCGCCACCATCGGCGAGGTGATGGACATTCCCTTTGAGCGGCCCCGCGATCGCGACCAGATCATGGAAGACCCCCAGTACTACCAGCTGCGCAACCACGCCCTAGACTTCCTCTACAACCGCTTTGCCCACGACGAGGGGTAAGGGCTAGATTCCGGGCTAGCTAGATCCCAGGGTCCTGGTGTGGGTTCCCAGGGTTGTTTCTTGTTGTTGTTGAGAGAAAAATGAGGTGGTCTAAGTTACGGATAACAAATCCAATCATGACTTAGACCATGAACCTCCTAGACCTTGAAGGTGAGGATTCGGCAAAGCGTACAACCGTTTCGACCGAGTTCAATAGGCTGCCTCGCCAGTGCTGCTCAAGCCAGCCAAAGGTGCGCTCCACCGGATTCTATGTGCTGTGATCAGGGGGATAGTAGGCCAACTGAATGGTGATGGGCTCTCGCTGGGCCAGGGCAACTAATCGGGCCATGAATGGGGTACGTCGGGAGTAATACTCCGGGCCATTATCGACATTAATCACCCAGCGATGGATGTGGGGGAATGGGGCCTTAACCAACTGCCACCAGCCCTCCAGGCGATCCACATGTGAACCCGATTATTTATTTGGACTACTCCAAGACAAAAAAATCTGGATTTGGACAGCCGTAAACCATTTTGAACCCGGGATTCTGGCGTGGACTATCGGTGATCGCAGTGCCGCCACCTTTGAATCCGTTTGGGTCGTGGGCAGCCTCTGGCAGTGCTACGGTGGATCTATTGGATTTGGTCTGCTGAGTTGGAGAGATGGTCTCCAAGGAACCTTAGTTTGCCCCCTGGGGAAGGAGCAACCCAGGGGAAGGGGTAGTGGGTTCTACTAGTTCACCTTCTAGTTCTCGCAGAATGGAGGCGGCGGGGGCGGGCTCCTCCAGAAAGATTGCCGACAGCACGTCCGCTAGGGTGGGGGCCATGGCAATGCGGTTTTTGTAGACCATAATCACGCGGGTTAAGGCGGGCAGCTGGTTCTGTTCGGCCACCAGGTAGAGGGGCTCTACGTAGAGCAGGGAATCTTCAATGGGAATCACCAGCAGGTTGCCCTGCTGGGCCCTCGAGCCCTGGGTATCCCACAGGGAAATGCGCTGGGAGATCTCCGGGTCTTGGTTGATGCGGGCCTCGATCTGCTCGGGGCCAAACACCAGCTCCTGTTTGGGGAAGCGGTAGAGCAGCCGCAGCCCGTAGCGATCGCCATCGGATCTGGCCGCCAGCCAGGCAATCAGATTATTGCGCTGGGCGGGGGTAAACAGCCGCAGCAGGATAAATTCTTCCACCGACTCCTGGGGCAGTTTCATAATCAGGTAGTAGGGTTCCACCTGTTGAGACTCGCTGGCGTAGATTTCGTTGGGGGCACGCCACTGGTCCTCCCGGTTGTAGAACACCTGGGGGTCGGTCATGTGATAGGTCATTAGCGAGGTGGCCTGCACCGAAAACAAATCGGGGGGATAGCGAATGTGACTGCGGAGGGTTTGGGGCATCCCTTCGAGGGGCTGAAACATATCCGGCAGAATGCGACTCCAGTTTTGGATGATGGGGTCATTGGGGTCGGCCACAAAAAAGCTGACGGCCCCGTTGTAGGCATCGACCACGACCTTGACCGAGTTGCGAATGTAGTTAAAGTCGTTGTCGCCGGGGTCCGAATAGGGATAGCGTCCGCTCACGGTGTAGGCATCGATCACCCAGTAGAGGTAGTTTTCCGTATCCTGGGTGTCGAGGGCGGTGGCGTCGAGGCTGGGGTCGCGGGCAAAAAACTCGCCGTAGCGAGGGTCAGCGGGCACTCGACTGCCATGGGCCGGGCCGACGCCCCAGCTATTAGAGACGTCACCAATGTCGGCGGTGACCAGGTAGGGGTCGGTGTCAAAGCGAAGAAAGGGGGCGATCGCCCGCACGCGATCGGCAATATTGCGGCGAAACAGCAGCCGAGTGTCGTCGGTAAAGTCTTCGGTAAACAGCATGCGCCAATCGAGCAGGTAGCGGGCAAAGAGCAGCCGCCGCCAGCCGCTGTCGAGGTTGATGCCGCCCCGGCCCAGATAGGTGGTGTAGACATTCTCGTTGCCGCTGGGGTAGTCAAGCTCCAACACGTTGGTGTTGGTCATGATGTAGGTGTTGGTCAGCTCCCCAAAGTACAGGCGCGGTTCCCCAATGGGAATACTCTGGCGCACCTCGTCGCTGCTGGGGATATTGTCAATGCCGCTGACAAAGTAGCTGGGCAACCCATCGGGGCCCGCCGTATTCACCGGACTGAGGGTAAACCCAAAGCCGTGGGTATAGACTAAATGCTCGTTCACCCAGGTTTTGGCAATTTCGGGTACCCCTTCGTAGTTGAGTTCGCGGGCCGAGATCATCACCTGGCGGCGATCCGAGGCGCGCTGGGGGTTCAAAATGCCATAGCGATCGAAATCGGCATCGGTAAATTCGTAGTACAGCCGAATCTGCTGAAGCTGGCGATTACTCTCCAGCAGGGGCCGCGGATCCCACAGACGAATGTTCTCCAGGGTCAGATCGTTGCGCTGGAGATCTTCTACCGTCAGATTGCCGCTGGAGTCAAAGGGCTCTGAGTCGATCGCTTCCAGGTCAAAGGCCGATCGCGTCAGGGCAATGGAGTTGGCGATGTAGGGTCGCTCCCGCTGGAGCTCGTTGGGCTGCACCACCAGCCGCTGCATCAGGGTGGGCGCTATCATCAGCCCCAGCACCGTCAGCACCAGATAGCTGCTGATTCCCCTAGATAGGGAGCTGCTGAGCCCTAGGCCCTGACCTGCGTTCTGTTTCCCCTGGGTGAGTTGGGCCCGGGATGCAGCATTCATCGGGTTGACCAGGCCAGGCCCGTGCAGCAGCCCCTGGGCCAGAAAAAACAGGCCCAGCAGTAGGGTAAATACCGCCAGCAGCCCATTGACCGGCAGCAGCACATGGACGTGGGTGTAACCGGCCCCGTAGACCACCCCCTCCCTGGAGTAGAGCACCTCGTACCGGGCTAGCCAATGGCTGAAGCTGGTGGTCAAGAAAAGTAGCCCGGTCAGGATCTGTAGGTGCTTTTGCTGGGGGGCAGAAAAGCCGTAGAAGCGGCCCTGGCTGAGGGTGTTTTCACCCAGTAGATAGACCAGATAAACGGTGGCCAGGGTGAAAAACAGCGTTCCGATGATCCAAAACTCCAGCAGGTGAAGCACGGGAAATCGAAAGATATAGAACGCAATGTCTCGATGGAAAATTGGATCGACCTGGCCATAGGGGATGGAATGCAGGCTGAGCAGCACTGCGGGCCACTGCTGGGCCAAAATAAACCCGTAGCCCAGACTCATCAATACTGCCGCCAGGCGGCCCAGCTGTCGGGGATAGATTAAAAACGCCACGGTGCTGAGGGCCAGCGCGATCAACAGCCAGGGCTGGGTGAGCAAAATTTGGCCGATGAACCGAAAGAATTGCAGTTTGGGCCACAGGGGCAGGGGCGGGGTGGAATCGTAGAGGGTCGCCGTCCGGCGCCAAAAATTGGCGGCAATTTGCCCCTGGTAAAGCAGCTGTATGCCAACTAGACTGCCCAGGGTGATAGCCAGCAGCAGCAGGCCACTCAGACCCATGCTGCGGGCCCGCCCAGGGCGATCGCTGGGCCGCTCTAGGGGCTTGGCCCGATCCGCCAGGGTGAGGTTGCCCCAGGTGAACCCCAGGGTCAGCAGAATGGGAATGATGCCCAGCAGCAGCTGCGATCGCAGCCGCAGCCAAAACACCTCCAGATAGTTGACCTCCTGAAACCAGAGGCGCTCGGCCTGGAGATTAATCAGGGCGTCCAGCAGCAGTAAAATCGCCAGCAGCAGCCCCAATCCCCCCCAAAGCCAGGGGAATTGACCCTTTAAAAACACCTTGCCGGCCAATGCCTTGTTCACCATCACCCCAGATATAAATGCCCTAGGGGGCTTAGATTACAGTGCCTAGATTGTAGCGTTGTCGGGCGAGGCTACCGCTGGCCACCGCTGGGAACCTAGGGTAGATCGGGGATCTCAGACTGCGCCCTTTGCAGCGGTGCCGCAATCCGCGAAGATGGGAAGAACGCTGTTTGCCCTTGCCAATGGACTGCTATGGTGTCTGGTCTGACCGACGATTTGCTGGCGGAGAAACTCTTAGACCTGGCCCTACAGCGGGGTGCCGAGGCGGCGGAGGTGTTGCAGTCACGATCGCGATCGCGCCCCGTCTTCTTTGAAGCCAACCGCCTCAAGCAGCTGGAAAGCTCGGCGGCCCTGGGCACTGCCCTGCGGCTGTGGGTGAACGGTCAGCCTGGGCTAGCGGTGGCCTACGGCAACGTTGACCCGGAGGCAATTATCGAGAAGGCCCTGGCCATCAGCGCCCTCAACAACCCCGAAACGATTGATTTGGTTGGCGGCATCAGTCGCCAGTACCCCGACATGGGCAAAGAGGTGCCCGTAGAGCAGCTGATCGAGTGGGGCCAGGGCATGATCGATCGCATTCGCAGCGCCTACCCCGAGGTGATCTGCGGCGTCGATGTGGAGTGCGATGTGGAAACCACCCGCATTCTCAATACCCACGGGCTCGACTGCCGCTACAGCGACGCCACCCTAAGCAGCTACCTGTCCGCCGACTGGGTGAGGGGCGATGACTTTTTGAGCGTTAGCGATGGCCAGACCCAGCGGGGCAGTTTAGACAGCGATCTGCTGGCGGATCAGGTGCTGCAGCGGCTGGCCTGGGCCGAACCCTCAGCGACGGTGGAGAGCGGGCGCATGCCGGTAATCTTTACCGCCAAGGCCGCCGATATGGTGTGGGGCACGCTGCAGTCGGCCCTCAGCGGCAAGCGGGTGGTGGAGCGATCGTCCCCCTGGAGCAGTGCCCTGGGAGAGCAGATGACCAGTCCCTCCATCACCCTATTGCAGGACCCTGAAGCAGGACCCTTTAGCTGTCCCTTCGATGACGAGGGCACCCCCACCCAGCGGCTGGTGTTCATTGACCAGGGGGTGGTGACGCTGTTTTACTGCGATCGCGCCGTTGGCCAGACCCTGGGCGGTGGCTCGACGGGCAACGGCTTTCGCCCTGGCCTGGGCAGCTACCCCACCCCCAGCCTGTACAACACCCTGCTGCAACCCGGCACAAAATCCCTGGCGGAGCTAGTAGCCAGCATCGACAACGGCATTTTGGTCGATCAAATTCTCGGGGGCGGAGCCGGCATCTCAGGCGATTTCTCAGTGAATGTTGACCTGGGCTACCGCATCCATCGGGGCGAACTGGTGGGCCGGGTCAAGGACACCATGGTGGCGGGCAACATCTACGCCGCCCTCAAAGATAAGGTCGAACTGGGCAGCGACGCCGACTGGAATGGCTCCTGCTATACCCCCTCGGTGCTGCTGGACGGCCTCTCTGTCACGAGCGGGTAATGGCCTAGTGGACTGCGGCACAAGTGTGGCAACTATTGTCAATCCCGAGGGAGCAGGGGAACTAGGGAGCCAAGCGATCTGGAATAGTTGGCATATTTCAGCCTTCGAGTACTAGCTTTCATGGGAGTGTAGGATGGCGGCATGGGCTTCGGCTGGGGTGAGGTAGGGGGCTAGAGGCAGAGTTCTTCGACTGACCAACCGTAGGCAAGGTAATCCATCACAATTTGGGCAACGCGAATGCGGGGGATGCGCTGCAATCTTGCAGGCTGGGGCTCGATTTTTTTGATGTGGGGATAGGTCAGGCTTAACACAGGGCTTTTGCTGAAGCTGCTATGGCTGAGGCTGCCTTGCAGTATAGTCTTTACGGCGATCGCAAATATTAAGTAGATGTAGGTTGGGTGAAACAAAGTGGAACCTAACACCCTAAAACCAAGCCGCAACCCCTAACTCATCGCGATGAATTAGGGGTATCGATCGCAGGTGACGACGGTGAAGAAGTAGGTGGATTTTGGGGTTTTGGCGCGGCGATCGCGCACGGATGTTGTGAAGGAATTTTTGCGCTTAGGGCAGGTGGTTGGGCAAGAAAACTAGTAAGCGTCCCTAGAACTTATGTTGGCTGAGCGAAGTCGAAGCCAAAACCCACCGGAAATATCCCCTTCAACTCCGCTCAGGGGACGGTTACGAAAACTATTAGAGGAGTTGGGTTACGCTAGTGCTTCACCCAACCTACAAGCTCAACAGAGAATTTTACAGTTGGGAGTTCCACTCATTGCCTATAAGCTGTTGCGCATTTAAATTGCATCCACAGCATTTCCTTTATTTTTGAGATTACGCCCCCAATTTATTACAAGATCACCCTCATTCAACAGGTTATTGATAAGGGCTTCTAACTCTTCAATCGACTTAAATAGACG
>JBGSNT010000185.1:0-38179 GCA_041739575.1 Nodosilinea sp.
AGTTTTTTTTCACAGCGTTCATGGTTTTGAGTGGTATCTAAGCTTAGAACGCTGCCTCCCCCTTCATCTCTTCAATCTCTGAAACTACGACACAGCAAGGCGCTCCGCCTCCTGCAACCAACTTTTGTCAGTCAACCAGGACTTTCCTATTGATGTCGTTAAAGTAGACCGTCTGTTTGTCAGTGAAATCAGCGACAATAAACGCAGCTTGGAGGTGGTCAGAGCAGTGATTTCGCTAGCCCATAGCCTGGGTATGGTGGTCATAGCCGAGGGCATTGAAGCTCCGGAGCATGTGACAGTCTTGCAGGCGTTGCAGTGTGAGTTGGGTCAGGGTTATTTCTTTGCTAAGCCCATGGCCGCTGACCGGGCCGGTACGTTGCTGGGGCAAGCGGGGCGGCGGTGCACCAGTCAGCGCACTCAGCCAAAAAATGTCCTTTCCTGATGAACACGGGATAGTTTAACCCCCAGGCAATGGCCTTGCTGAGGGGCAGGAGGGTATAGATGCCATAACTCACTTCCAGCGATCGCCTGTCTCAAAATCGCTGGGCGGTTTGCTCGTCTGGGTCAAACTCGTAGCGCTGCTGGAAATTGGTGACGCCATAGAGGTTGAACGAGATGGTGGGTTCGTCGCCCAGGGGTTCGACACTGTGAATGGCGTCGGTGGTCAGGGCAACGATATCGCCTGGGTTGAGGATGATTTCGTGGGTGGGGGTGATGCGATCGGGGAAGTCGGCATCGGGCTGCCGCTGCCATAGCCGATTGCGTTCTTGACCGCCGACTAGGGCCACAATGCCCCAGGTGCCGTGGTTATGAATGGGGGACTGGTGCCCCGGTAGCCAGGCGACCATTTGAATGGTGATGGGAAAGTCGTGCTCGCGGTAGAGAAAGTTAACGCTCCAGCCGGTGGTCGGATCGGGCTTTTGATACTCCATCTGTAGCCAGTAGGAACTGACGAGCAGCTTCCGCACCAGGGGTGTAATCGCCTCTAGGCGGGCCAGGTCATCGTCGCAGCGCTTCAGAATATCTTCCAGGTCGGTTAGAAATCGGTAGAGACGGTAGTACTCGGCGGGTTCGGCAATGTTGGCGTCGCCAAATTCGCGGTAGTGGCCATCGTCAGTGACAAGCCAGTTTTGGTTGGTCATGGGCAGAAGGATAAAGGCAGACGGTAGAAGGATGAAATGGAGTATTTGCTAGGAAAAGGATGCAGCGGACTTGCCTGTCCTGGGCAGCCCTGCATGGGGCGCCAGAGGAGATAGACAGCGGCGACGCCGGGGCTAGGACAATTAAATAGCCCGTTGCTGCGGTATGAATGGCCGCTGGGAGCAACAGGCTGTTGAGGTTGTATTTGGCCAGCCACCGCTAGCTTATTGGCCCAGGCTGGCCGGGCTGAATCCAGCTTACTGAAAGCTGCGTTCGGTGGAGGATGCGTCGGACGGGGCCGGGTTTTGCGAGTCGATTGCGATCGCACCGGGGCCAAAGGCCATCAGCGCCAGAACTGCGGCCACCAGCAAAATATCGCGCTCTAGACCAGGGGTCGGCGACCCCGCCGCAAAGGACATGGGCAGGTGAACGCCAGTAATCGCCGCCGCCATGATGGTCAAAAACGCGAGGCTGGCCCATTTGTTGAGAAAGCCTACCAGCAACAGCAGGCTGGCAATCACCTCGACAATGCCGGTGATGGGGCCTAAGAAACCAGGGAAACCCATACCGGAAAACATTGAGCTGGCCATAGGCCAGTTGAACGCTTTGCCAAGGCCGTGGGGCAGAAAGACAAAAATGGTGGCCAGCCGCAGAATTAGCAGGGCGTAGTCAGTTGAGCGAGGGGTAGAAGAGTTCATAGGGGTACCTCAAGGATAAAGGGGTGGGGGGTGAAGGATGGGGGGGGGAGAGAGTGAATTGTCTTAGCTACCCGCGCAGGGATTTGCTCCGGCGCAAGGATCGGCTCCGGCACAGGGGTTAGCACTGGCACAGGGATCGGCTCCAGCGCAGGGATTGACGCTGGCACAAGGATCGGCGCTGGCACAAGGATCGGCTCCGGCGCAGGGATTAGCTCCAGCGCAAGGATCAGCCTTGCCAGCGCAAGGGTTAGCTCCAGCACAAGGATCGGCTCCAGCGCAGGGATTAGCTCCAGCACAGGGATCGACAACGCCTGCGGGGGCACAGGGGTTTCCGGCACAGGGGTTGGCCCCGGAGGGGGCATTGCCCGCTGCGATCGCGCCCATGCCAATCGCGCCAACGGTGGCCAGAATAGCAAGGTACTTAAACTGAAAATTCATGGGTTTAGCTCCGGGTGATGGGTCGCTCAAGCGGGGTTGAGTGTAGAACCGCTACTACCACCTAACGCGATCGCTCTGAAGTGCCTCTGAATCTAAGCTGAGAATCTAGTGAGAGGCTCAGCAAACTCTAGGGCTGCCATTCATCCCCCTCTCATCTGACCTTGCCAAGTTAGAAGCGTACGCTCAAGGGTTTACCAATGCCATCCTCAGCACCAACCATTATTGTGGGCGGCGGGTTTACGGGCCTGTTTGCCGCCATGCACCTGTGCCACCAGCAGCATCCGCATCCGATTGTGCTGATCGACAAAAGTGATCGCTTTGTCTTCAAGCCGCTGCTGTACGAATTGCTCAGCGGTGAGCTGACCGAGCAGCAGGTGTGGCCCAAATACGACGACCTGCTCAACTGCGACGAGATCACCTTTATCCACGACGCCGTCCACCGCATCGACTTAGAACGCCAGGAGGTGATGCTGGCCTCGGGGCATCGCTACCCCTACGGCCACCTGGTGCTGGGGTTGGGCAGCACCGTCCACGACTTCGGCATTCCGGGGGTGAAAGACTACGCCTTTGCCTTTCGCACTGGAGAAGATGTGGACAAGCTGAGACGCCACCTGCGCCAGTGCCTGCAACAGGCCAGCCAAACGAGCGACCCAGAACGACGGCGGGCGTTGCTTACGGTCACCATCATCGGCGCTGGCCCGGCGGGGGTAGAAATGGCCGCCACCCTGGGCGACCTCTTGCCCCAGTGGGCCAGTAAGTTTGAGGGGCTGGTGGCTGAGTTGACGGTTGCTGTCGTCAACCGCAGTCCTGAAATTCTCAAGGGTGACATCAATGGCGGCCTGCGCGACACCGTGCAGCAGGCGCTCCAGAAACGCCTCTTGCCAGTGCAATTGATCACTGGCGCGGCGGCCCAGGTGGGGCCTAACCACCTGGCCTACAAGCACAACAACCAGGTTCACACCCTGCCCACCAGCACCATTATTTGGACGACGGGCAACCGGGTGAACCCGGTAATTGCCGACCTGCCCCTGCCCGATGAGCACAAAGACAAGGCCGGTCGCCTACGGGTGCTGCCGACGATGCAGCTGCCAGGCTACCCCACTGTGTTTGCCGGGGGCGACTGCACCGTGCTAGACGATCCCCAGCCCGCCACCGCCCAGGTGGCCTACCAGCAGGGCGAGGCGATCGCCACCAACCTCAACGCCGTCGCCCAGCACCAGCCGCCCCAACCGGCCCAGGTTTCTTTGCGCGGCACTCTGATCAAGCTGGGCCTGGCCGAGGGGGCCGCCAACCTGTTTGACCGCATCGTGATCACCGGACGCAGCGGTCACCTCATCCGCCACGGTACCTACCTGAGCCTGCTGCCCAACCCGGTACACAATTTCAACACCACCCTGAGCTGGCTCACCGATGAGCTGTTTCAGCGCCACACCCTGCCGCCCCCGGTACCCGAACCCAGCCTGCGATCGGGGCTACCCCGCTGGGTGGCGGGCAGTGCGCTGGGGCTGGCGGTAGCGGTGGGTGGAGGGTTTATGTGGCGGGCGATCGCCCCGGCCCAGTTTGAGCGCCTCTGGCAACCCACCGGCATTCCGGCGCTGATTGATCAGGTGGATGGGCAAGAGTCGTAAAATGAAAAATGTGCGGATCTTTGCGGCTTGTCTACGTTGTAGATGGCTATTATGCAGACTACTCGCAGCCTATCTACCATTAGCTGGTTGACTGACAAAAGTTTGCTCGGATGCTGCTCAAAGTTCCTTATAGCAAGGGTTTGAGGCGATCAAGAGCGTTTGATGGCTTCGTCTCGCCTGTAATCCTTATCAGCTAGGGAGTTAAAAGGTTAACGATCCATGTTTTGTTAGTCAACCAGATAGCGATGAGATGAAAGATTGGCTAGAGGAAAAGGAATTTCAAGATATTGAGATTCTTCAGCAGGATGACTTAGAGGAGGGAATCCTGCACAAACGTACACACCGAACAATATGTGGTAGGTGGTGGTAGCTAAGGGGCCTCAATGAGGTTTGAGGGAATACGTCCTAAAATTGTTGGTCTCATGACTTACTTAACAGGTGTCGAATCGTATCTAGTCTAGCGAGGGTCTCTTGCAGGGCCGTTTCTCCCAGAGCTTCGAGTAGCACCTTATCTAGCTGAGCTAGCAGTTGCCGCACCTCGGCCATCAACTGCTCCCCGGCGGCGGTGAACAAAATTTGCTTTTGCTTACCAACCCCATCCACCTGCTCTAGATAGCCTGCGTGGCAAAGTTCTTTGACCGTTTTGGCCACCATCTGCCGCGACACCTTCAGTCGGCGGGCAATATCAGCACCAACGTTGACGCCGCAGTCTAGGGCGCTTAAGAAATTCAGCGTGGCAGGGGAAATGTCGTACCCCTTTGCCCGGAGTTGTTGGGCGATGTAGGCCGCAATTTGATCCTGTACCGATGCCACCCCCAGCGCCAGCCGGAGTGACTGGCTATCGACCATGGGGGTACCGAGCTTTGTAAACCTGGTTGACATACTTGGATAGGTGTATATATTATGTCTACTAGGTTGACACAACAGCGCTCTACCATCCCAGTCACGTCTCGGTGATGACGGGAGGTTTGTCTGGAGGCGAAGTGCCTGTCCAACGGATTTTTGCGATTTACGACAGATTAACCAAACAAACACTGCATTTCTGGAGGCCAATATGACCAGCACAAAGCCTTTGCGGGCTGCACTTCTGACGAACGCTATGTTTTCCCTGGGCTGTGCTCTGCTGATGGGGCTAGCCCCAAAGCTGGTTGGGAGTTGGCTCGGCTTTCAAGCAGACTGGATCTTGCGGGGCATCGGTCTGGGGCTGGGCTTGTTTGCCGCAGACCTGATCCACCAGGCGACTCGGCCTAGGTTATTGACCTGGCGTGCCCTCTACGCCAGTACCGCCGATTTTCTCTGGGTGGTGGGGACGCTGGTAGGGTTGGCATTCTTTGCCGGAGGCTTGTCTCGGTTGGGTTTAGCTATAGTGTTGGCTGTGGCCGCGATCGTCTTTGCCGTTGGGAGCTGGCAGCTGTGGGGCATTCATTGTGCCCACTGGATGCCCACGACCCGCCGCTATCGCCACTGTCTGCGAGTCCAGGTGAATGCTCCGGCTCCGGCCCTGGGTGAGGTGGTGACACGCATTGGCGATATTCATCGCTATATGGGGTCGCTCCAAAGCTCGAAAATTTTGGGTGATCGCCCGCCGGAGGTAGGCGCAGTGCGACAATGCACCAACCACAGCGGCCAGTCCTGGGCGGAGGAGTGTGTGGCCTTTGAGGCGGGTCATAGCTTTGTGGTGCGGTTTTTGGCAGAGGCCCCCGACTTTCCATTTCCCGCTAAGGCTATGGTGGGCGGCTGGACGGTAACGCCCGTAGAGAAAGGTTCAGAGGTAATGGTGTGGTGGGAGTTAGTTCCCAAACCTGCCCTGCTGGCCCCTGTGCTACTGCCGATTTTGGCCTTTCAGGTGGATCGAGACTTTCCCCCCGTTGTGCAGAGTATGGCCGAGGCGGCCCTTAATAACACCGTCGAGGGAGTCAGTTCGTCCCCATTTCGCTCCAGGGCGCAGCTAAAGCCCAGGTGGTGTTAAGAGTTTACGGCTATTGTTGGGGTCTGTCCTGGTTAACTAACCTCACAGCCTGACCGCATCGACAATGGAGAAGTGTGCCGGAGAGCTACCCAGGGTATCGAGGTAGGCCTGGTCGAGGTAGGGATCGGCCTCACTCTGCTGGCGCAGGTAGCGGTCAAAAAAGGCCAGGCTGGCACCTTTCATCGGCGTTCTAGACTCGCCCAGTTCGGGGCCAACAACGCCATCGGGCAGGGGCAGCGCACCGCGATCGCCGCTGGCCAGAAAAGAAAAGTGGGTGCCCTGTTCCATCACCATCAGGTAAGCATCGGCAACTGTCAGCCAGCTAAACGGTTGAATTTGCTCTAGCAGCGCCGGGGTCAGAAAGTCTTCGCTACCGGCCACAATCAGCGTTGGCACCTCGATCTGAGCCATGCCCGTGGGGCCAAAAATCGTGCTAGCGAAGGGATTGGCGGCGATGACAGCTCGAATGCGATTATCCCTCACCGCTAAATCGCTGGCCTCGGGCAGTTCGGTAATGCGGCACTGAAGCAGCATAGAAGCATTGAGCGAAAGCCGCTGGCTCAAAGGAGCAGCGCAGACCTGCTCTAGCTGGGGGCGATCAATCGTGGCTCCGGCAGCGGCCAGCACTGTGTAGCCCCCCAGCGACTGTCCCCAAACGCCGACGGTTTGCAGATCGAGCGATCGCAGCATAGGCTCAGTCTCGGCCCGCTGGGCCAGGGTATCGAGCACGGCGGTGATATCGCGGGGGCGGTTGAGCAGTTCGGTGGGGTCGGGTGGCCCTGCCTGCCCCTGCAAAAACTGGGTAAATCGCTCGGCATTGGTTTCGGCGTGCTCTAGCACCACAACGCCGTAGCCGTGGGAGGCGAGATGTTCGGCCAGGTAGGCAAAGGTCTGGAGATCGGAGGCCAGCCCGTGGGAGATGACGACGACCGGGGCCGGGGTTGCCAAATCTTCAGGTAGGTATAGATCGGCCCTTGAGAGCTGGCGGCGACCAGGATTTTGAAAAGTTAGCGGCATCACTTGCCAGGGGTGGGGGCCAGGGTTTAGGGGAGCGCTGAGGTCGTAGTTGGCCAGGGCGGCGGGATTGGCGGCGGCGGCAGCCTGCTGACGAATTTGGGCGATGGCAGCCTGGCGATCGCCAAATAGTCGCTGGTTGGCATCTAACACCTGAGCCAGCAACCCGTAGTCGATCTGCACCACCTCCAGAGGAAAGTGCTTGAGAATATTGATCACCGTGCAGCCTTCCTCATCGGCAGCAGCCAAAATCATGGCGGCTCTCAGGGCTGAAAACCCGCTCAAAAAATTGTCGGTCTGCACCACCTGCCCCGCCTGGCGCAACAAACGATCCCCCACCGGGGAGTAGGTAAACTGGGAAATCATCACCTCGTCAACGTCAAAGCGCCAGTTGAGCAACTCCCGCAGTGAGTCTTTTTGCTCGGGCGATAGCAACCGAGCCTGGGGTGCAAACCGCTCAGAGATGGCTCCTGTGGTGGCAAAGGTGTCTAAATCGTCCACATGGAGCGTGACTTCAACGGGGCCAAAGATGAAGAACTCAACCCGCTCGGCAGCGGCGATCGGGTGGGCCAAGAGAATCGTGAGGCCAAAACTGAGGGCTGCCGTTAGGAGCAGCTTCAACCGATAGCGCCATCGTCTGAGGCTCAGAATGCGCTGCCAGTATTGTTGTGAGAGGTGAATGGGTAGATTGGTCATGGGTCGTCGCTCTCGTTTCAAACGGTGAACTGTCGCACTAGCTGCATAGAGCTAATGCGACATATCCCAGCGTGCTGAGCGGAGTGTTGGAATGCCCTAGGGCTTACTTTTGGCCGGCACAGGGATTGGCTGATGCACAGGGGTTGGCTGCGGCGCAGGGATTGGCTGATGCACAAGGGTTAGCTGATGCACAAGGGTTGGCCGAGGCACAGGGGTTAACCGAGGCACAGGGATTAGCCGAGGCGCAGGGGTTGGCAATCGGGGTTGGGGTTTCGCCAACCATAGAGGCAAAGCCCATGGTGACATCGAACTCGCGACACCAAATCACCACTGATTGGTAGTCAGCCATATCTACATTGGCGGGGATGGCATAGCGCTGGGTGCCGTTGAGCTGCTCTAGCTCGCCCAGGTTGATAAAGTCGCCCTCGGCGTAGGTGTCGGGAACTTCAGATTTGTGCAACAACACAAACAAATCGGGGGCATCTTCGGTGACAAAGCTCTGATCCAACTCCAGGTAGCGCTGGCCGTTTTCGGTGACGATGCGAAAGCTGCCCTCGGTGGCGCTTTGTTCAGACACAAAGCTGCCCAGCCCGGCGATCTGATTCATGGGCACACTGGCGGATGGGGGCGTTTCGGCCAGGGCTGCCGTCGCTCCTACCCAGGGAAGCGTTGTCACATTGAGCAGCGAAGCCGCACCGATCAGAGCTAGATAGGTCAGTTTCATGCAATATCCTTGTGCTTAAGTACAGTCACTACAGGGAGCAGTCGCAGGCCGATGGCCTAGGCTAAAGCCGCAACATCGTGCTCCTGGGCTTAATCCAGGCGGTTCAAAGACCGACCTGCCCTTACCCAGCAATATCTCTGCCCAACCTGAAGCGAAGATGATACTCCCCTGAGAACTGGGCCGCATTTTCTTATCTGGTTATTAGATTTGACTCAGGATGAAGCGGTTAGGTAAGTGAGTACCCCATTCAGGAGATGCCCAATGCTGCTTGAAACCGAACTCAGCTCTGCCCATGGCCTTAAAGCTGAACGCAACATGGTGCGCACGTCCATCGCCGCCATGCGGATTTTGCTGGGGATATTTTTTGTGCTCTCTGCGATCGCAAACCTGATCTACCTGCGCGCCCCCGGCGGCCTGCTCGAAACCGCCCTCAACCTGCCGCTGCGGCTGTGGGGGTTTGGCTTTGAGGGCATTGGCCCCCTGCCGCCGCTCATCGCCTATCCCTATGCGTTTCTGCTGCCGCCGTTTCAGCTCATCGTTGGCACCCTGTTTGTAATCAACCGCCAGGTGCGCTGGGCCGGAGTTGTCATGATGCTGATGCTGCTGAGCTTTATTTTGGCCTTTGGCTTGGTTGGCCCTAACGGGCTATTACCCAACAACCAGGCCAGCTGGGACAAAAATGTCTTTTTGCTTTTAGGGGCCTGGATTTGCACCGCCTACGACCACTATGGGGTGCGGCGCAAGCAAAAACTGAGTCAGATTGATTAGTAGGAGTCAGGGTGTACGGTTCACGGTTCCGCCCTATACCTTGCACCACATACCTTGAACCGTACACCTCAGACCCCAGATTCCCATGGCCGGTCAAACTAACACCGCACGCCTCAATTTTCAGGCTCTGCTCAGATTGCCCTCATCTTGATCTGACAGGGTGGCGTTGACCTCTCTACCCTGACCCTGGATGGTCAGCTACAGCTAGTGACCTCATCGACATCGAAAGCTGGGCAGTTTATGCGTCAAGTCAACCTGTGGCGGCCCCCCACAGCCACGGTCGTGCTGGTGCTGATTGTGCTGGCCGCTGGGGCGCTGGTGGTGGCCTGGTTTGGTGGCAATGAGGCCGTCAACGGGGCGATCGCCCACCTCAGCCACCTGCAAGACCACCCGCCCCAGTGGCTTCAGACCCCAATGGTAATGGCCCACACCCTCTGGTTTTGGACCCTGGGCCTGATGGCGCTGGCCTATGCCATTACTCGCCTGTCGCCCCGGCCTCAAACCTGGTCGTGCGGGCTGATGGTCACCATCTTGCTGGTGCTGCTGGGGCGCTACCTGCTCTGGCGGCTGAGTTCTACCCTCAACCTTAGCGACCCGCTGAACGGGGTCTTTAGCCTAGGGCTGCTGGCCATGGAGCTGCTAATGCTCAGCACGTCGCTAATTCAGCTGTCGCTGATGATGCTGTCAAAAGACCGCCGTCGCCAGGCCGACCAGCTCTCGGAGGCGGTCATTAGCCAGCGCTACCGGCCCACGGTTGCCGTGCTCATCCCCACCTACAATGAGCCCGCGTTTATTTTGCGGCGCACCATCATGGGTTGCCAGGCCATGGATTATGAACCCAAAACCATCTACCTGCTCGATGACACCCGCCGCCCTGAAATGCGTGCCCTGGCCGCAGAACTGGGCTGCGAGTACCGCACCCGCCCCGACAACCGCCACGCTAAAGCTGGGAATCTCAACTACACCCTGCCCCACACCGAGGGGGAGTTAGTGGTGGTGTTTGACGCCGACTTTATTCCCACCCGCAACTTTCTCACTCGCACTGTGGGGTTCTTTCAAGACCCGACAGTGGGCCTGGTGCAAACTCCCCAGAGCTTTTACAACCCCGACCCGATCGCCCGCAATTTGGGTTTAGAGAACATTCTCACCCCCGAGGAGGAGGTCTTCTACCGCCAGATTCAGCGGATCAAAGACGGGGCGGGCAGCGTGGTGTGCGCGGGCACCTCCTTTGTAGTACGGCGCTCGGCCCTGGTGCAGGCGGGGGGCTTTGTCACTGAGTCGCTCAGCGAAGATTATTTCACCGGCATTCAGCTCTCGGCCCAAGGCTACCGCCTGGTGTATCTCAACGAAAAGCTCAGCGCCGGGCTGGCCGCCGAGACCATTGCCGATCACGCCCTGCAACGCATTCGCTGGGCTCAGGGCACGCTGCAAGCCTTTTTTATTCGCTCCAACCCGCTGACAATTCCGGGGCTGAACCCGCTCCAGCGGCTGGCCCACTTTGAGGGGCTATTGCAGTGGTTTACCAGTCTGGCGCGGGTGGGCTTTTTGCTGATGCCCTTGGCCTATTCGTTTCTGGGGGTGGTGCCCCTGCGCACCACGGGCATTGAGCTGCTCTACTTTTTTGTGCCTTTTTACCTGGTCAACCTGACGGTATTTGGCTGGCTCAACTTTCATTCGCGATCAGCCATCCTGTCCGATCTGTACTCGATTGTGCTGGCGTTTCCGCTGGCGGCGACGGCGATTCAGTCGCTGCTGCGGCCCTTTGGCAAGGGCTTTAAGGTGACGCCCAAGGGGGGTGTTCGGGGCCGGTTTCGGTTTAACTGGGCCTTGGCTTGGCCACTGGTGCTGCTGTTTGTCGCCACTGCCCTCAGCCTGTGGGTGAATGTGGCCCGCTGTTTAATGGTGACGTGGTCGCCGGGGGCACTGCCTGCGGTGAGTAGCGTCCACGGCATGGGCCTCGGCTGGGTCTGGAGTGCCTACAACCTGTTTATGCTGGCGGTGGTGCTGCTGATTTTGCTGGATGTGCCTCGGCCCAGCGATCGCGACTGGTTTGACCTCCAGCGGGCGGTGCAGGTCGATATGGGTGATCGCAGCTTTTGGGGCATGACCACGATGATGTCAGAGGCTGGAGCCGAGATTGCCCTTACTGAATTTGACCCGGCGCTGCTTACCCCCGAGACACCCCTGGCGCTGCACGTTTTAGAGCGATCGCTGGCGTTACAGGCCCAGGTGGTGCACCTGCAACAGCGGCAGGATGATCTCCCCCTGCTGCGGGTGACGTTTTTGCCCCTGGCGGTGGATCAGCAGCGATCGCTGGTGGAGTTGCTCTACTGTCGCCCTGGTCAGTGGCGTAGCCGCTGCGCCCCCGGCGAGCTGCAATCGATTTGGCTGCTGATTAAGGTGCTGCTCCAGCCCGAGGTGTTAGTCAACCGTCGGGGTAAGATTCGCCCCCTGGCGGTGGCTAAGGGGTAGGGCAGGGCTAATGGGTTTTAGGTTTCAGGTTTTAGGTTTACGGCAGGCCTTGAACCGCTTACCTTAAACCGTGAACCTTAGACCCCTGTCCTGATCAAAATTGACTTATATCGTTTCGTTCAAGGCTGTTGCAATGCAAGCTGTAGGGTTTACGCTGGCGATCGCCCTGGCGCTGGTGCATGGGTTTATCGCTCAGCTAGAGGTCGAGGCGTTTATTCCCAAACACCGCTGGCTCTCCTTCGCGGGAGGGGTTTCGATGGGCTACGTGTTTTTAGATATCTTTCCAGAACTGAGCCACACCCAGGGGGCGCTGGCCCAGGCCGATGTTTGGCTGCTCAACTCTTTAGAGAGCCATGTCTATGTGCTGGCGCTGCTGGGGTTGACTATGTTCTATGGCTTGGATCGCTGGGTGCTCACGTCTCGGCGGTCTAACCTGGCCGAAGCTGATGTTAATCGGGCCGATATCAGCGTTTTTTGGATTCACATCGGGGCCTACGCCCTGCTCAACCTGATTTTTGGCTACCTGCTGATCGATTTGGGTGATCACAGCCTGTGGCGCTGTCTATTGTTTTTTATCGCCGTGGCGCTGCACTTTTTCATTGTCGATCAGGGGCTGCGTGAGCATCATCGCGCCCTCTACGACCGACAGGGTCGCTGGCTGCTGACGGCGGCGATCGTGGTGGGGGCAGCGGCGGGGGTGACTATCCAGTTTGATGAAGCCGCTGTCTCTACGGTGTGGGCGTTTTTGGCGGGTAGCATTATTCTCAATACTCTCAAGCGAGAACTGCCTGAGGCTAAAAAGACCTGTTTCTGGTCATTTGTGGCCGGGGCGACGCTCTACACAGGATTAATCTTACTGTGACGAGTATGGGCATTAATCGACTTCCGTAATGCAGGTGAATGCCCCTTCTTTGTGTTTTTAAACATTCTCTTGGCTTATCACCTGCAAGAATATGACAACGGTCATTGCCATATCCGAGGATGGCGGCTTATAATACAATGGTCAGTGTCAAAAGGAGGCTCGCCATGGGCCGCAGATTAGAGTTTGAGCCGAGTGAAGCCGTGCAGAAGGCCATGATGGTCTTCTGGCAGAAGGGTTTTGAGCGGACCTCTGTAGCGGATTTGGAGGCTGGAACCGGCGTCGGTCGCAAAAGCCTCTATCGCACCTTCCGCGACAAGGAGGATCTCTTTCTGGCGGCGCTGGGCAACTATCGGCGCTATATGGCCGACGAGAATCTCACTCCTCTTCTGGAGGAGGGTGCAGATCTCGACGACATTGAGGCGCTGCTGTACCAGCTGGCAAGCCTCGGTGGCACACCAGAGGGAGGCATGGGCTGCCTGATCTGCAATACGGCGGTCGAGCTTGGTCAAGATATGCCAGCAGCAGCTCGGCATGTTGACGCTTACTTCGCCCAAATTCGGGCGGCGATGCTAAACGCCCTGCAAGGGGCGGTGTCAAAGGGGCAGATTGCGCTGACCCCTGAGGAGCTGTCCCAGGAGGCTAATTTCTTCCTGGGTGTTATCCAGAGTCTCTGCGTGCTGGGCCGTGCCAACCATCCCAGAGCAACCCTGCAAGACATTGTCAGTGCGGCAATCAAACGCCTCAGCTGATTTTTTTGAGCAAAACGACAACGATCATTGTCAAATAAGGAGACTTACCAATGAAAAAACATACAACTGCAGGAATGGTTATCCTGGCAGTCGCCACTGCCCTGCTTAGTATCAGTTCACCCGCTGCCATCGGCACCCCTGATGCAGCTCAAGCTGAAGAAGCCAAGGCAGTTTATCTCATGGCCTCGCTAACAGTGCAAGACTTTGAGAACTATATGGCGACCTACGGCGCACCGGTGCTGCCCATGCTGCTAGCCGCAGGCGGCGAGATCCTCGTTGGTGCCCCCTCAGTAGACGTTCTCGAAGGCGACTACAGTTCGAATTGGACGGTGGTCGTCCGCTTCCCGTCAGAACAGGCCGCCAGGGGGTGGTACGACTCACCAGAATACAGGGCGCTGATTCCGGTTCGACAGAGCCTGACGGATCAGACGGTATCAACTTTGGTGCTGGCCCCGCAGTTTCAACTGCCGGAGCAGTGATTGCTCACGTTTTTTTAGACAATAAGACAACGATCATTGTCAAATAAGGAGACTTACCGATGAAAAAACAAACAAATGTTGTAGCGACAGCTAGTGCTCCGGCAGACCAAGTCTGGGCCACAATCGCCGCAGGCGACGGCGTCCACCAATGGTTTGGCACTGTGATTACTGCCTGCGAGCTTAAGGGCACAGGGGCTGGGGCCGAGCGCCTGTGCACCATGGTCAATGGCGCTGAGCTGAGGGAGCGAATCCTTGAGATCGATCACCACAGCCAGCGGTTTCGCTATGCGATCGACCATCATCCTCTGCCCGCCACCGACGTGGTGGCCACCATTGAGGTAGTTGACCTTGGGAACGGCAAGACGGAGATCCGCTGGGGCGCTGAATATACCGTCGAGGCGGTCCATGGTGACATGGTTGACCAAACCCTAAACGGCCTCTATACCCAGGGCATTCAGGCCCTTGAAGATCACTGCCGCGTATTAGCGTAAGGAGTTCTCACAATGTCTATGATCAAAGCGTTTACGACCCGCAATGTAGGAACTGTGGATCGCATTGTGCGAATCCTGCCTGCGATCGCCGTGGGCATTGCCTGGTACAGCGGTTGGATCGCCGGAGGGCTCGCGGTCATCCTCGCTATCGGTGCTGGGATGCTGCTTGTGACGAGCCTACTGGGATCTTGCAGCATCTACTACATGCTCGGATTCTCCACCTGTCCGATCAGCGGAAAACGAAAAGCGCAAAAGCGCTGAGTGACTCTGAGTAGCGTCGGTTAGCCTGTTTGGTGCGTCATCTCTTAGCGATGATGCACCAAACAAACTCATCTTAAGTTGAATGGCACTGACATAAGCTGTATCAGGCCACCAGTTTGGCTTTGAGGGCAGGACGAGGTTCCTGCATTTTAGGAAAGGGCTTAGGGCGTTGTTTGACGACTCTGGGTTCTGAGCGGTTGGGACGATAGGGAATTATCAAGCCACTGAGGTAGCCCAACAAGGCGTAATAGTAGCGCCGCCGTTCCTGTCGTGTTGAATGAGCCAAGATGGGACGGAATTGGTTAAATTGCTGCCGGGTGCCCTGGAGCGAAATCCGTAATGCCCCGGCATCGGTTTCGGTAGACGCTTGCCACATGAGGGTTCTTAAGAGATTGTAGGCCAGCAGATGAACCCAGATGCTCTTGGTGACCATTGCCGGGGTTTTGGCGTGAATCATGTCCATGCCCAGGGTGGTTTTAAGATGCTTGAGGTTGACTTCTGCGGCTTGCCATCGCAGGTGGTAGAGGTCAGCCAACTTGGATTTTGGATAGCGTTTGGGGTCGGTTAACGTGGTGACAACGATAATTTGCGTGGGTCGGAATCCGGGTACTGGTATCGATAGCCGCGCCTCTCGCACGGCTAGAGCCAGAGCCAGCGCCTCAAACTCATCGACAGACAAGGCCTGAGGCCGTTCCTGAGGCCGTTGCCACTGGACAATATGATCCCCTTTACCCAGACGTTGGCCCCGGCGAAAGTCGTAATGGCGACCATAGTGTTTACGAAAGACGGCATCGGCTCCCCTCAACTTGACCCAGGCCAAGTCAACATAGGTGCCGTAGGCAGAATCGGCGACGACCACATCGTCAGGACAGAGCTTGGCATACAACTGCCGAGATAAACGCCATTCACTGACTCTATAGGGCGCCATACTGACCTCCAGGACGGCCCCAGTGGTGATACAAAACCACACCACCAGTTTGAGAATCGGAAAGCCACAACCGGTCTTTTGATTACTGTGCTGCGGATAGGTAGCCTGATTCGCGGCGGTATCACTCATCAGCACCGTCGTGGCATCGAAGGCTTTCACCGAACGACCACACCACTGCTGCGACGGCTTGACCTGCGCTTGCAAGGCCGCAGCCGTGCGTTTCAACAGCGGGGGGAAGAGGGATTCGGGCAACCGCTGGCGAGCCTTGCTATAGCCTCCGGTATCTCCCGACGGGGGGGCTAAACCTGCCACCGTCATCCAGGTCACCACCCGCTTCACCGCATGGCTGAGACTACCATCAGGGTCGAGCACTTGAGATATCCAACTCCAGAGCACCACCATAGGGGTGTAGAGGACTTGGCGGTAGGCAATTCCTTGTTCGTCCAGTACAGTCTGAATCTCAGCTTCCGGTAGAACCTCGGCAAAGGGTAGACCGATACTGTTCTGATATTTCTCCTTGAGGACTTCCGCACGATTCGGCATCATAGAGGCAAGGTGATAGGCTTCGACACTTTGATTCTTACAAATCAAGCGCTTGAAGCCTTTTTTGCTCTCTTATGTCAGTGCCATTCATCTTAAGTTCCCTGCTCTCTCTCACTGCGCACATTCCACACCTGAACTTGGCCAGCTGTGCGGCTCATCTGCTGCACCAGAGCTACGGCCTCGTAGCAGCGAGAACAACCGGCTACGAAAATTTCGACTTGCCGTTGAGTGGTTATTTTCTTTAAAAGCTAAATTGGCCCTAAACTTTCACCCAGCTTCAATATCAAGGGGGTTCAGCACTGACCGACTCAGCGATATTCCGGATTGGGGAAATCGAAGCGACAGCCTGCGGCCCACTGCGATCGCCTACAGGATGACGATAGAAGCCACTTAGTTTTACTGATCAGGTTTACCTTCTATTCTCTCCATCTCTACTAGCGTGGAGATGGAGAGAATAGAAGTACATACTGCATTCACAACAATTCTTTATGGTGTAAGGCTTGACTCTGCTATCGACTTGAGAGTTTATCGTGGGGAAGTTCTTACCTCGGCAAACCTAGTTATGGAAGCTGTGCGGTCTCAACCCATTGCCCCGACCAACAGCCCTAAACTCCTGAAAATAGGGGAACTGGCAGCTCAAACCCAGGTGGCTGTGGCCACCATTCGCTACTACGAGACCATAGGGTTGCTACAGCCTACGGCTAGGGCCGAGAGCGGCTACCGCTACTATGATGACGCCGCAGTACAGCGGTTGCAGTTCATTAAAAAAGCGCAGTCGCTGCAATTTTCGCTGTCAGACATTCAGCAAATCGTCCAGGTGCGCTATCAGGGCTGTCCGGCCTGCCCGGTGGTGCGAGAGCTGCTTGATCGCAAGATCGATACCCTGGGCCAACAAATTCGGCTGATGCAGGTGCTCCAAGGTGAGCTAGAAACCTATCGCGATCGCTGGGCCGATCGCCCCCTCGACAACCCAGACAGCGCGGAGCTGTGCAGCCTGATCGAAGAAATTGCCTACGCCAGCGATTCCAAACCCCAGGCTTAGTTAGCCCCAAGCTTAGTTAGGACATAACCATGCAACCTCACCCCTCCATGACTGACGGGCGGGCCAACCCGCCTGTACCGATTTTCGTAGCGCAGACCCCAATGGACTCAGGCGCGATGCCAGAGGCAATGCCCGACGGAATGTCGGGCGCGATGCCGATGTCCCATGCTCCCCTGATGGCAGGGGGCCTCGTGCTGGGGGCAGTGGTGCTGGTGGCTGGAACTGCTGCTCTGACCAAGGTTGTCGTCACGCGATCGCTGCACTCTGCGCCCAGCCCAGCCCCCAGTACAACCGCCCATCCCATAGCGAGTCCGCCAAATCCAAATCCAAATCTGGATCTGGCGGTGGAGCCGGGTGCTGGGAAGGATGCTCTGGGTCGGCGATCACGCCCAGCAGGCAAAATTCTCTCGGCCCTGGGCCTGTTTGTGGCGCTGTCGGGGGGCATTGTGGCCACGGCGCTCTTGCTCAAGCCGCCGTCTCTGATGGCCGACATGGACGGCATGGCCATGGAGGGAATGTCGATGGACGACATGATGCGGGTGGACGGGGCCACCAACCCGGTGCCTGTCACCGTCGAGGTCGTTGAGCCCGGCCTGCTCGAAGCCAGCGTGCGCTACACCGGCTCGATTCGGCCCTACCAGGAGGTGACGGTCTACCCCAGAGTTGAAGGGCTGCTGACGGCGTACACACTCTACCCCGGCGACGCGGTGACGGCGGGGCAGGTGCTGGCCCGCTTGGAGGTGGCCGAACGGACGGCGGATGTGCAGGCGATGGTAGCCGAAACCCGTGTTTCTGAGGCTGAGTTGCAGGTCGCTCGGGCCGAAATCCTCGAACAGCGGCGAGAAGTAGAGCGCATGGCCGCTGAGTTTGACTTTTTGGCCAAAGAGCTGCCCCGTGCCCAGGCCCTCGTTGATCGCGGCGCTATTTCCCAGAGCGACTTTGACCGCCGGGACAGTGAGCTAACAGCAGCCCAGGCGGCATTGAACAGCGCTCAGACGAAACTGGCGCGCATGGGTGCCCAGGTGGAGGTCGCCGCCGCCAAGGTGGCCCAGGCCCAGGTGAGACGCGATCGCACCGCCATTCTGGCAGACTATACGACCATCACCGCCCCGATCACGGGCACCGTCCAGGCGCGGATGGTAGACCCCGGCGTGTTTGTGCAACCGGGGATGGCAATCCTGGAGCTTGGCGACTACAGTCGAGTGCGGCTACAGGCCAATGTGGCCCAGGCCGATGCCTCAAACATCCGCGTGGGATCGCCGATTGTGGCACGGCTGCCCGGTGCCGGGGCTGAGACTATTTCAGGTCAGGTGACCAGCATTTTTCCCCAGGCCGGGGAAACCACGCGCACGGTGATGGTTGAAGCGGTGGTTGACAATCCGGGGCAGCGGCTGGGGGCCGGGCAATTTCTGGAGATGACCCTGATCACCGCCCGCAAACCCGAGGCGCTGTCGGTACCCCAAGCCGCCCTGCGGGTAGCGGGAGAAGACACCAGCGTTTGGGTGATGGAGACCGGTGTGGCCAAGCGCCGGGTGGTGACAACCGGACTCACTAGCAGCGATCGCGTGGAGATCACCAGCGGGTTAAACCCTGGCGACCTGGTGATTACCACTGGCGGCAGTCAACTGGTAGAAAATGCCAGGGTGGCGGCGGTTGATGGGGCGGGCAATGCGATCGCGAGTCTCGGCGATGCCAGCCAGGGCAATGTGCAGGTGCAACTGATTAGCCCATCTGGCCCGGTGGCTCAGGGAAATAACCAGCTGATCTTGCAGGCTCAAGATGCCGCTACCGGTGCACCCCTGCCAGTGAGCGATTTGGCGGTAACGGCCTCAATGGAGATGCCCAATATGGCCCCCATGCAGACTGAGGTTGAGATCACGCCGGGCGATCAGCCAGGTCAATTTCAGGTCAACACCGATTTCACCATGGCAGGCTCCTGGCAGATCACCGCCCGCGTGGACGATGGCGAGTATCAGGGTAAGACAACGTTTACCGTAGACGCCCAGTAACTTAACCGCCTCAACCCCATCGCTATCCCCTGATCCTCACTCCCAGGTCAGCCTGGTCATTCGCCCGATGAAAACGTTTCTAACTCGTTGGTCCATCAAGCATCCGGTGGTGGTGGCGGCTCTGTACATCGCCGTGCTGGTGCTGTCGGTGCTGACCTTAGTGGTGCTGCCCGTGCGCATGATGCCCTACGTGCAAAGCCCTCTGGTGTCGATCATCACGATGGCACCGGGGTCTTCGCCGATGGAGGTAGAGACCTACCTGACCAAGCCAATAGAGCAGCGGATGACCGTGCTAGACGGGGTGCGGTTTATGCGATCTAGCTCCCAGCAGGATATGTCGCTGGTGACGATTCAGTTTGCCTGGGGCAGCGATGTGGGTAAAGCCGTGCAGTCGGTGCAGAGCATCATGACGGCGGCGGAGGGCGATATTGAACTAGATGGCGTCAACTCTCGCTCTTACTGGGTGCTGCCAATCGATCCGCTCAACCGTCCGGTGCTGACCCTGGCGCTCCAGGGCGAGGGCTGGGACCCGGTGCAGCTGCGGGAATTTGCTGACAATGTATTGGTTGATCGGCTGACCCAGGTGCCCGATGTGCAGGCGGCGTCGATCTTTGGCGGCGATCGCCGCCAGCTTCAGGTGGTGGTTGATCGCCAAAAGCTAGCGGCCTACGGGCTGTCAATTTTGCAGGTGCGCGATGCGATCGATGCCAACAATGTCAGTCAGGGGGCGGGGGTGCTCACCCAGGGCGATACAGAGATTTTGGTCAGATCTGATCAGCGAGCGCTGACGGCAACCGCCGTGATGGACTACCCCGTGCTAGAGCAGAACGGTCAGGTAGTCTATGTCCGCGATCTGGCGACGGTCAACGACACCGCCGAGGAGCGCCGCAGCGGCTACCGCTACAACGGTAAAGCGGCCCTGGCGGTCAATATCATTCAGCGGCCTGACTCTAGTTCGCCCCGAGTCATCCAACAGGTGCGGGCCGAGCTAGAGCGTCTTCAGGTCGCCCACCCAGGGCTCACCTTTGAGGAAGCCTACGACAACTCCTACCTGGTCAACATTATTCTTAGCAGCACGTTTCAGGAGCTGCTGATCAGCGTCTTGCTGGCGGGGCTGGTGATTCTGGTTTTCCTAGAAGACTTTCGGGCTACGGCCATCATTATGATCGCCATTCCCACCGCGCTGGCCCTCTCTACTCTGCCGTTCGTGCCGATTCAGATGTCGCTCAACTCCTCAACGCTGATTGGCATGATGATGGCGATCGGCAAGCTGGTGGATGACTCCATCATTGTGATTGACTCTATTGACCAAAAACTGCGGGGTGGGTTGCGGCCTCTCCAGGCGGCGATCCAGGGCACGGGGGAGGTGTTTTTGGCCAGCGCGGCGGCGAGTTGCGTCATGATAGCCGCCCTAATGCCGACCATTCTGGCGGGGGGGCTAACGGGACTGATGTTTGTCGGTCTGGTCTGGCCGATGGTGTTTGCCTTTGTGGCCTCGCTGCTGGTATCGGTGACGCTAATTCCGCTGCTGGCGGCCTGGGTGCTCAGGCCCGCCCCGGCCCAGCCGCGACGCAGCGGGCTGCAATGGCTGCTCAGCCCAGTACGGGTTGGGTTTCAGCGCCTGGAGCAAGGCTATGGTTGGCTGCTCGATCGCTGCCTAAACCACCGAGAAATCACCCTGGCGATCGCCGCCGCCTCGATAGTGCTCGCCGTTACCCTCTATTTCTTTGTGCCCCAGGAAATGATGCCCCTGGGCGATTCGGGTCAGTTTATGGCGGCCCTGGAGATGGAGGCGGGTACCTCCTTTGCCAAAACCGACGAGAGCATCGCCCGTTTTGAGCAAATTTTGCTGGCCCAGCCCGAGGTAGATAAGGTGTCGTCCCAGGTGGGCTTTGAGTTTACCCGCAACAGCACCTACTTCAGCGGCTACGGCATGGGTATGGTCAACTCGGCGGCGCTGACCGTCACCCTCAAAGACAACCGTGATCGCGACATCTGGGCGATTATGGACGGCGCTGAGGCCGAAGCCCGGCGCACCATTCCTGGACTGCGGCAGATCGCCCTCAAAGAAATGGGCGTGGATGTCATGGCCACCTCTGCGGCCCCGATTCAGCTGGCGGTCTGCGGCGACGATCTAGAGGTGCTGCACCGGCTGGCGGCAGAGGTGCTGCGCATGGCCAAAGACACCCCTGGCCTAGTCATGGCCCACACCAGCTCCACCCTGACCCAGCCCGAATATCAGCTGGTCGTCGATCGCCGTCGGGCCGAAGAACTGGGGCTGAATGTGGCCATGGTGGCAGAGCAGGCCCGCTACGCCCTCAACGGCGGCTTTACCCGCCGCCACTACAACCGGCCCAACCTGCGCCAAAACTCGATTTTGGTGCGCTACGATGCCAGCGATCGCGGTACCCCAACGGACTTGGCCGGAACCTATATCACCACCCCCCTGGGCCAGCAGGTGCCGTTAAATACGGTCGCCACTCTAGAACGCCGCAATGGCCCTACCGTGATTGAACATGTCAACGGCAAGCGCGTCGTCTACGTCAATGGCTACTACCGTAAGGGCGGCTCGGCCTCAATGGATTTATCCATGGCTGTAGTTATGCGGGCGGGTATGGAGCTCACCTTTCCCCCCGGCTACGGACTCGACTCCATGGGCGATATGACCGACATGATGATCGAGTTCAGCCGTCTGCTCAAGGGGCTACTGGTGTCGCTGGTTTTGATCTACCTGATTCTGGTGATTCAGTTTGGCTCCTTTGTACAGCCGCTGATCATGATGGGGGCGATTCCGCTCCAGTTAGCGGGGGTGTTGGGGGGGCTGGCGATCGCCCAGCAAACCCTCTCCACTGTCTCGATTTTGGGCATTGTCATTCTGTCGGGATTATCGCTGTCCGCCGCAATCTTGCTGCTAGAGCTCGTGTTGGCAAAGCGGGCCGAAGGGGTACCCCGCGACATTGCCATCCGTATGGCTGGCCCGGTGCGTCTCAAAGCTATCACCATGACCACCCTCACTACCATGATTGTGATCGTGCGGCTGGCCTTCTTCCCAGACATTGGCATGGATGCCTACTCGCCCATTGCCACGGTGATTTTGGGAGGGCTGACGGTCTCTACGCTGCTGACCCTGATTGTGGTGCCGGTGCTGTATTCCGTGGTTGATGATGCGGGGCAGTGGCTGGGGCGGCGGTGGCGGCGGCGCCAGCCCCGCGACCCTTTACAGCTCGATAGGCTCTAGGGTTGAGATCGGCACCCCTCTCCTCCCTAGGAGAGGGGCTGGGGGTAAGGGCTGTGGGGACTTTGCGATCTACTGACATTAAGTTCTACCTTGCCCTCTTGACTCTACAGTTTGCTAGAGCCTTTAGACTTAAAGTCAATCGAGGCAGTGACTCTGAATCCCTATTGGATTTCTGTCTCAATTTTCTCTTTCAAACCTGTATTTATAGGAGTTCCAAGGTATGCAAGACAGCAATATGGAAAGTACCCCAACCAAGAGCAGTACGTGGCTAGCCGGTTCAGTGGGGTTTGTCGCGGGTGTCGCCACAACCCTGGTCGTAGGCGCTCTTTTGATGGGCGGCATGATGACAATGATGGGCAGTGGCATGATGGGTGGCGGTTTTTGCGATCGCTCCAACGCGTCGCCAGCACCGATGGCAGGCCCCGAGGGTTAAGAAGATTTTTTGTGGGTTAGTACTCGACGGCAGAAATAACCCACCTTTTCCTGAAGGGGAAAATCCTTGGCACACAGAGGATCTGCCTTCTGCCCTCCGCCTTCTGACTTCCTGTACTAGCCTTTGCCATTTCTACTGATCTGAACCTGTGCCTTGATTCCAGGCGGTTTAGCACCTATCAAACCTGCTGCGGATCAGCCATTGCCAATCGCACATCCGCCAGACAACAACGTCCCTGCGGGTTGTTCACCTCGCAGCCGCAGCGCTTAGCCTGAATATGGGCGGCAATGTCGTCGGGGGCGTGGCGATTGGCGGGGTCTTGGAGCTGCTGCCGTCGCCAATCAAAGCAGTAGCACACCGGCACCTGGGGGCCAGCATCTTTAGCAAAGACTGGCACCTTGAGGCGATCAGTTTCAAAGGTTTGCCCGTCAGCACCAAAGTACACTACTGGGCAATCGGAGCTGGCGCAAAATCGATAGGACTGCTGGGCGTTGAGCTGCGCCAGAGCACCGGGCACCAGCAGACTTTTAAGGGTAATCAGCGGTACGGGTTTGCCCTTTGCGCCATTGCGGGGGCAGTGTTGATGGGATTGCGTCGTGGTAGTTACTGGGTCAGCACAACAGTCGCTCATCAGTGGTCTCCTAATCCTAAATAGACGTTTCCTGGATTGATTTACTTCGCACAGCAGCGGCGATGCCGTCGATAGGCCACCACCGTTAGCGCCATCAAAATGCCCAACAGCGGCAGCAAGACAATATCGAGATAGCCGACCCAGGCCGCCAGCCCTAGGACGCTGAGCAAAATCACCAGCACCGGTGTAAAGCAGCAGAGAGCCACCACCACGGTACCGATTAGGCTGGCGATAAACGTGTTTTTAGGCGTCATGGGATACCTGTTCAATAAAGCCGCAGATAATTCCCTGACAAAGAGTTTCGGTCGGGACAGTCGCATCGTCAGGCAGCTGTGACGCCAGGTCAGCGTGGTAGGTAGCCAATTCCTGCCGCAGGGTTTGCAGCTCGGCAATTTGTTGATCGAGCTGTTGAAGATGGCTGGCCACCATCGCTTTAAGCTGCTGGCAGGGCGCTATGCCCCCGGCACGCAACGCCATGAGCTGACCAATTTCTGTCAGCGACAGCCCCAGCCGCTTGGCTTTTTGGATAAAGCGCAGTCGCTCCACATCAGCAGTTTCGTAGAGGCGATACTGAGCCCCGCTACGCTGGGGAACTTGCAGCAGCCCCAGCCGCTCGTAGTAGCGAATAGTGGAAGCGGGCACCCCCGTGGCCCGACTTAGATCGCGGATTAACATGACGGTAGTTCTACCCCTGCCCTACCCCCGCCGCTGCCAGAGCGTCGCGGGAAATCGGCTGCTGTTGACGACAGCAATCTACCAATGCACCATCGACTACCACAGCAGGCAATCGATGGATGCCGTAGTCCTCCAGCTTTTGGCGAGCGGTGGCCGTGATCTGCTCACTGCGCACATCCCATACCTGAACTTGGCAGGCTGTACAGCTCATCTGCTGCACCAGAGCTACGGCCTCGTCGCAGCGAGGACAACCGGCTACAAATATTTCAACTTGTCGCTGAGTCATTAACATTACCTTGAAAGCTGAATTCAGCCTAAACCTTGAACCCAGCTTCAATGTCAAGGGGGGCAGTCCCGACCAACTCAGCGATATTCTGGGTTGGGGAAATCAAAGCGGCAGCCTGCGACCCACTGCGATCGCTGGTTGCCGTGGGCCGGAATGCCTCCCGCATCCTTAATCATGCGGGCCATGTGCAGCAAATTCCAGGTCATAAACGTCGTGTTGCGGTTGGTGAAATCGTTCTGTGGCCCGCCCGACTCGGGGTCTAGGTACGATGGGCCTGGCCCCGCCTCCCCCAGCCAGGCGGCATCGGCCTGGGGCGGAATCACATAGCCCAGGTGCTGCAACGAGTAGAGAATATTCATGGCGCAGTGTTTGGCACCGTCTTCGTTGCCCGTCACCAGACAACCGCCCACCCGGCCATAGTAGGCGTACTGCCCCGCCTCGTTGAGCTGTCCCGAGGCCGCGTAGAGCCGCTCCACCACCTGGGTGCAGACCGACGACTTGTCCCCCAGCCAGATCGGGGTGGTGATCACCAAAATATTCGCCGCCATCACCTTCTCTGAAATTTGCGGCCAGTCATCCACCTCCCAACCGTGCTCGGTCATGTCGGGGTAGACGCCAAAGGCAAGGTCAAAATCGACCGGGCGCAGCACCTCTACCGCCACGCCGTTTTTTTCCATAATCGCTTTGGAAATATTGATCAGCCCCTCGGTGTGGGAAAGCTGCGGCGTGGGCTTGAGGGTGCAGTTGAGAAATAGGGCTTTCAGGTCAGAAAAGTTCCAACTGTGGGAGTCGCACCACTCCAGCTGTTGATCATTTAGAGGCATAGAATTGGTTGGGGCATTACAACAGGTATCTCTTAAGACCATAGGGGCTAGATCTGGGCTTGGCCTAGGCCGCAATAAAGTTTCATAGATCTATCGAAATACTCAGCCAATCTTTCGGGTTTTCTCAGCCAATTTTAAGGCGATCTTTAAAAATAGTTTTTGAGCGAGAAAACTCAATTATGCGTAGGGTACGTCACGCATAGCGATGACGCACCAAAGCTAACCTAGACGGTGCGTTGGGCTGTCGCTGGAATTGAGTTTGGTTTGGTTCTCCTATTTTTCAGATCAACCAGATTGTAAAAATGCTGCTTTGTTGGTAGCCTGGCAGCGCAACTATCCTCAGGCTGAGTTGTCGTTCTAAACAAGAAATAATTAACCTATAATCGTCTATGGCTTCTGTAAACTCACGCATTTCTTTGGCACTACTGCTGATGCGGCTGAGCGTCTTTTTGGTATTTCTCATGTGGACACTGGATAAATTTTTTGTACCCGATCACGCGGCGGCGGTGTTTGAGAACTTTTACTTTTTAGGCGGCTTAGGGTCAGCGGTGTTTTATGTACTCGGTGTCCTAGAGCTGGTGCTAATTTTGGCCTTTGTAGTGGGCTATCGCAAAACCATTACCTACGGCTTAGTGCTGCTGCTCCATGCTGTGTCTACCCTGTCAGCGTTCCCGCAGTATCTTGACCCATTCAATAATTTGCTCTTTTTTGCTGCCTGGCCGATGCTGGCAGCCTGCTATGCCCTATTCTCGCTGCGAGACCTCGACACCCGTTGGACGGTTGATCAGCGACAGCCTCACGTGAACTGAGGCATGGCCAAGAGATTTGGCCGTTGTAGTCCATCGTCACGATCGCTCTGCCCACCGTGACGGTTCCTCGCGTTGCAGCCCGGTGACATCCCCAGGCCGCCCTGGTTGGCGATCGCAGTGCTAGACCCTGCCGGAGGATACCTATTGAGGCCGGTGCAGGTGATGTACAGCCAATTCTTGAGGTTTTATCAGCGAACTCTCAGTTGGGGTTGTTAGGTTTGGGAATGTGACGCGCTAGGGTTAGCGCATTTCTGAGCTTTATTTTCGCTGCAATGGCCACCGTAAGACACCACTTCCAAACCCTTTTCCATCGCTGGGGCGATCTCAACTCGTTACAAGTGCGCCTTACCGCTGGGGTGGTGCTGGCGTCGCTGGTGGCCATTGCGAGTCTGACCGGCTGGCTGGGCTGGCGCACCCAGGCCATTTTGCTCGATAGCCACCTCCATCAGGCGAGCCTGGTGGTGGAGCGCTTTGGCGAAGATGTCAGCCACTATGCCGATCAGATGCCGGTCGAGGAGGCTCTGCAAATGGTGATTGACCATCGCACCACCGGGGATTTAGCGATTTGGGTGACCACCGCCGAGGGCGACCTGCTGGCCCAGTCCGAAACCCTCTCCATGGGATCGTGGCAGGGGTCGGGGGTGGCCGATGGCCTAATGCAGATGGCGATCGCCGAGGGCATTGCCATTCAGCCGGTGCAGACCTGGATCTTTGTGGTCTGTGCCGAGCCCCTGCCCCTGGCGGGATTGCCCGCCGCCACCCTGCACCTGGCCAACGACATCACCGCTGAATACCAGGGATTGCAGCAGTTGATCCGGATGCTGTGGCTGACCGGGCTGGTGATTGTTACCCTGCTGGCGGTGGCCTGTGCCGTTTACATCCGTCGCGCCCTGTCGCCCTTGCGCCAGTTGAACCACGCCGCCAGCCAGGTCACCGCCGAAACCCTGGGCCACCACCAGCTGACGCTGCCCGCCGCCACCACAGAAGTGGCCGAACTGGTGCGCACCTACAACCTGATGCTGGCCCGCCTGGCCAAGGCCTGGGCTCAGCAAAAGCGCTTTATCAACGATGTCTCCCACGAGCTGCGCACGCCGCTCACCCTGGTGCAGGGCTATCTGGAAAGTACGCTGCGCCGGGCCGACAGCCTCGCTCCGCCCCAGCGCCAGGGGCTAGAGATCGCCGCGACGGAGACCAGCCGCACCATCCACCTGCTGACGGAACTGCTGGAGTTGGCCCGCCTAGACAATAAACAACTTACCCTGACTCTAGAGCCCACCGACCTAGTGGACGTGGTTACAGCGGCGATCGCCCTGGTCGAAAACGACCACCCCGACGCGCCCGCCCGGATTGTCCTCGACACCCCAGCCCTGTCCCCGGTGGTCAAGGTCGATCGCAGCAAACTGTGCACCGTTCTAGTCGAACTGCTGGACAACGCATTGCGCTACGGCGACCCCCAGCGGCCCATTCGCGTCACGGTGCTGGAGCAGCCCGACTGGGCGCTGGTGCAGGTGCACGACCAGGGGCCAGGGATTTCGGCGCAGGCGCAGGCGGCGATCTTTGACCCCTTTTACCGGGTGGATGAAGACCGCTCCCGCCGCACCGGGGGCACCGGGTTGGGGCTGACCCTGGTGCGATCGCTGGTAGAAGCCATGGGGGGCCAGGTCAGTCTGCGATCGCAGCCCCAGCAGGGCTGTGTATTCACCATTGCGCTACCCACCTAGGAGAACGACACCATGGGCAATCGGATTTTGATTGTGGAAGACGAAGAAAAGCTGGCCCAGTTTGTGCAGCTGGAGCTGACCTATGAAGGCTACGAGGTCAGCGTGGCCCACGATGGTCTGTCTGGGCTGATGGCCGCCCGCGACCAGATACCCGATCTGATCATTCTCGACTGGATGATGCCGGGACTGAGTGGTGTGGAAGTGTGCCGCCGCCTGCGCCAAACGGGTTCGACCACCCCGGTGATTTTGCTGACGGCCAAGGACGAGATCAGCGATCGGGTCGAAGGGCTAGACTCCGGGGCCAATGACTACGTGGTCAAACCCTTCAGCATCGAAGAACTGATGGCTCGGGTGCGTGCCCACCTGCGCCACCTCCACCCCCAGGAGGCCGAGCAACTGGTCTATGCCGACCTGGTACTAGACCGCAAAAGCCGCCAGGTAAGCCGCAAAAGCCGCGCCATCGAACTAACGGCGAAGGAATTTGACCTGCTCGACTACCTGATGACCAATGCCCGCCAGGTACTCACCCGCGATCGCATCCTCGAAGAAGTCTGGGGCTACGACTTCATGGGCGACTCCAACATCATCGAGGTCTACGTCCGCTACCTGCGGCTGAAGCTGGAGGCCGAGGGGGAACCACGCCTGATTCAGACGGTGCGGGGGGTGGGGTATGTGTTGCGGGAGTGAGGAGATGGGGAGTGGGGGGATTGGGGAGATGGGGGAGATGGGGGTCATTGGCGCTCAGGGTATTCTCAGGCGGAGGTTTTAGGGTTGGGCCATGGTGAACTCTAAAACCGCTGGTCGTGGCTAGACTGTCCCTTCCTCTAGTGAAATTTTGGTTCAGAAGAAAATGGCTCTGGTTCGGCCTGGGGCTTGGCTTGGCCCTATTGCTGGCTCTGCTGCTACGACCCGGCAGTCTGTGTGACCTACTCTGCTCGGTTCTGCTGTGGGTACAGGCCCAGGGTGCGGCGGGGGTGATCGCCTACATCGGCATCTACAACCTGGCGACGATGTTGTTTGTGCCGGGGGCATTGCTCACCCTGGGGGGCGGTGCCATCTACGGGGTGGTGTGGGGTTCGGTGTATGCCCTGGGGGCCGCTACCCTGGGGGCGACTCTGGCCTTTGCCATCGGTCGCTACCTAGCCCGAGGGGCGATCTGTCGGCAGCTACGATCGCATCCCCACTTCCAGGCGCTCGATGGGGCTGTGACGCGATCGGGCTTTAAGATTGTGCTGCTCACCCGGCTGTCGCCGATCCTGCCCTTTAACTTGCTCAACTACGCCTATGGCGTGACCCATGTTTCCCTTAGACACTACCTGCTGGGGTCGTTAGGTATGGTGCCCGGCACGGTCATGTACGTTTATCTCGGCGCTCTGGTGGGCGATGTCGCCACCCTCGGTAGTCAACCTCAGCTTACCCCCGAGGCCCAACTCGTCCAGGGGCTGCTTCACTCCCTGGGGCTAGTCGCCACCGCTGTTGTCACTCTGATGATTTCCCGCCGCGCCCAACACACTTTGCAGCAAACCGTACCTCCAACCCTTACCTCTACCAAATCATGACCGCCCATTCCCTCCACCTCGAACCCGCTCTGGTGCCCCTCACTGGCTCCAACAAAACTCTGCAAGCCTACGTTCACCCGCCCGACTGGGTGAACCCCAGCCCCGCCCAGCGCTATGACCTGGTGGTAATCGGTGCGGGCACCGCTGGCCTGGTGGTGGCGGCGGGGGCGGCGGGCCTTGACCTGGGCCTCAAAGTCGCCCTAGTCGAAAAAAGCCTGATGGGGGGCGACTGCCTCAACGTAGGCTGCGTGCCTTCCAAATGCGTAATCCGCTCATCGCGGGTAGTGGCCGACATGCGCCAGGCCGCCCCCTTCGGCATTCAGCCGCCAGAGTCTATCGAGGTTGACTTTGCCGCCGTGATGGATCGCATGCGCCAAATTCGCGCCGACATCAGCCACCACGACTCGGTAGAGCGCTTCAGCAACCTGGGCATCGACGTGTTTTTGGGCGAGGCCCGTTTTGTCGATGGCGCCACGGTGCAGGTGGGCGAGCACCGCCTACCCTTCAAAAAAGCCGTGATCGCCACCGGAGCCCGCGCCCATCGGCCCTCGGTGCCGGGGCTGGCCGAGGCCGGATTTCTCACCAACGAAACCGTGTTTTCTCTCACTGAGCGGCCCCGGCGTCTGGGGGTGATTGGCGGCGGCCCCATTGGCTGTGAGCTGGCCCAGGCCTTTCACCGGCTGGGCAGCGAGGTGACGCTGCTGCACAACCACGGCCATCTGCTCAACCGCGAAGATGCCGATGCCGCCGAGATCGTGCAGCAGCAGTTGATCAAAGAACAGCTCAAGTTGGTGTTGGATGCAGAGCTAGAGCGGGTCGAAACCACCCCGACGGGCAAGGTGCTGCACTACCGTCAGAATGGCCCCCAGAACAGCTCTACCTCAGCCACCCAGACCGTCGAAGTAGACGAGATCTTGGTGGGGGCAGGGCGGGTGCCCAATGTGGATGGCCTCAACCTAGAAGCCGTCGGAGTTGAGTACGATCGCCGCCGGGGCGTGGTGGTCAACGACCATCTGCAAACCACCAACCCCAACATCTTTGCCGCAGGCGACATCTGCATGGACTGGAAGTTTACCCACGCCGCCGATGCCGCCGCCCGGATTGTGATTAAAAACGCCCTATTTTCTCCCTTTGGCCTGAGCCGCAGCAAGCTCAGCAGCCTGGTGATGCCCTGGGTCACCTACACCGACCCCGAAATTGCCCACGTGGGGCTCTATGCCCATGAGGCCAAGCAACAGGATATCGAGACCAACACCATTGAGATTCCCTTCTCGACGGTTGATCGTGCCCTAGCCGATGGCGAGAGCGAAGGGTTTTTGAAAATTCTCCACAAAAAAGGCTCCGACAAGATCTTGGGGGCCACCATCGTCGCCCGCCACGCCGGGGAGATGATCAGCGAGATCACCCTGGCGATGGTCACGGGACAGGGGCTGAGCGCTATCAGCGGGGTGATTCACCCCTACCCTACCCAGGCGGAGGCGATTAAGAAGGCTGCCGATGCCTACCGCCGCACCCTGCTGACCCCGCGCACCAAGTCACTGCTCAAGCTGTTGACTCGGTTCAGCTAGTGATCTGCGAAAATTAGCCCCTCGTGACCATCCCTGTGACTCCTATTGTTCTCGATACAGTTCTGGTCATCATCCCCATCCTGAATGAGGAGGCATCGATTGGGGCGGTCATCCAAACCCTACAGGTTTTGGGGTTAAGGCACATTGTCGTGGTGGATAATGGCAGCGACGATCGCGGCCCTGATCTGGCGGCCAAGGCCGGGGCTAAGGTGCTCTACGAACAGCGGCGCGGCTACGGACAAGCCTGCTGGCGGGGGTTACAAGCCATGCCAAGTGACGTGGAGTGGGTGCTGTTTTGCGATGGCGACGGCAGTGACGACTTGAGCACGATTCCTGCTTTTTTAGCCCTGGCTCAGCAGGGTGTTGATCTGGTGCTGGGCGATCGCACCGCCACGCCCGCCGGACGGGCGGCCCTCACCCCGGCCCAGCGGTTTGGCAATCGGTTAGCCACAACTCTGATCTGGCTGGGCTGGGGCCACCGCTATCGCGATCTGGGGCCGCTGCGGCTGATTCGCCGTACTGCCTTAGCGCAGATTCAGATGCGCGATCGCGGCTTTGGCTGGACGGTCGAAATGCAGGTGCGGGCGGTGGAGTGCGGGTTCCCCCGGCGAGAACTGCCCGTGGCCTACCGACCCCGGCAGGGGGGAAAATCTAAAATTTCTGGCACCCTACGGGGTAGCTTTCAGGCCGGGGTGATTATTCTCGGCACCCTGGGCTGGCTTTATGGCCGACGACTACGGCGACAACTACGGCAAGGCATCCAGACATGGCGACGTTTCTAAAATTACTCCCGACGCGTTGGCAAAGCCCCTCCGGAGGAGGATCGACCTGGCAACTGGGGGTCAGCGGGCTGCTGCTGGTGCTGGGGGCGGCGCTGATGGCTCCCCACGGTGACGTGTTTTATCCAGCCACCCTGCATCAGTTTTGGATCGCAGCAGCGGTGATGGGGGTGGGGTTTGCGCTCTCTTGGGGGCTGCGAGTCGTGCCGCTGGTCACGTTTTGGGGCGTGGTGGTGGTGACTCGGCTGCTACTGCTCCCCATGCATCCCGGCATCGACGTGTGGCGCTATCTGTGGGAGGGCTATATTCAAACCCTGGGCTTTAGCCCCTACCATTTCGCGCCCCTGGCCCCGGCCCTAGAGCCCTTTCGCACCGATTGGTGGTCACAGATTGTCTTTCCCGATGTTACCGCCATCTATCCGCCCATTACCCAATTGGGGTTTCGCGGGCTAGCGGCGATCGCCCCCAACCTCTGCCTGTTTAAGCTGGCTTTTGCCCTGGCCGACGTTCTGGTCTGTGGGCTGCTGTGTCATCGCTTTGGCCCTGCCCGCACCACCCTCTATGCCTGGAATCCCCTCGTCATCTACGCCTTTGCCGGGGGAGCCCACTACGATAGCTGGTTTATTTTGCCCCTGGTTGCGGCCTGGCTGCTGTTCGAGCGCCCAGACCAAACTTCGCCTTCCTCCCTCTGGCCCTGGTTGGGCAGCGCCCTACTGCTGGGGGTGAGCATTGCGGTCAAGTGGGTGTCACTACCGCTGCTGGCCTGGCTGGTGGTGCAGGGGTGGCGACAGTTCGGCGGGTGGCGGGCAATCGCCCTGGGGCGGGCGGGGCTGTTGCCTGTGGTGCTGTCGGCCCTACCCTTTTGTGGGTCTACCCTCTGCCCGCTCATCCCCACTAGCTCGGCCTTTGTGGCCTATGGCCGCAGTGCCGAGCTGCTGCCGCACCTGGTGGCCCAAGTCTGGCCTGCCTCTCTAGAGGCGAACTGGATCTACGGCCTGCCGCTGGCACTGGTGGTGGTCGGGCTGCTGGGGCGTAGGCTGTCATTGCAGCACTTTGCCTCGGCCTACTGGTTTAGCCTGTTCATTCTCAGCCCAATCATGCACAGCTGGTATTTCACCTGGCTGGTGCCCTTTGCGGTGCCGAGCCAAAACTGGGGCGTGAGGCTGGGCAGTCTGTCAATCTTTGTTTATTTTGTGCTGCCCTCCCGCGTACCCGACTGGCAGTTGACCCTGGCCGAACGGCTACTGCTGTGGTTGCCCTTTGTTCTGGGCTGGCTATGGACGGTTTACCACGAGGCTCAACGGGGTAGAGACGAGACCGCTGAACTATCGATTGACTGATTTCAAAGAGCATCAAAAGCCCAAAGATTTATAGTCTCACTCTACTCTCAGGCTGTTCTCAGGGGCAGGTTATAACGTTAGGGAGTCTGGGTTTGACCTAAATCCCTTTAATAAAATTAAATTTCATCATTTTGAGAATTAATTTTCCTCTAGAAAATCAACCATGAAACCAAATTATTTTCTGTTCGCTGGAGGTGTTTTGGGTCTGCTGCTGGGGTCTACTCCTTCAGTCTCAGCCCAGGTTAAGAGCGCTTTGCCATCGGTGTTACTAGCTCAGGCTACCCCCCAGATCAAGCTGCTTGAAGCCCAGCCTGAGGCGATGACGCCCCAACGTTTGGATACCCTTCTGCGTGGCGAGACATCTGATATTCGCGGTCAAAATAATCAGTGGCAGCTCACCATTGATGGCCAGCAAGTGGTAGTGCTGGTGGATGAGGAGCGCGATCGCATGCGGATCGTCTCCCCCGTGCTCTCTGCTGTCCAGCTCAGCCCAGAGCAGGTGGGCAATGTTTTGATCGCCAATTTTCACACCGCGCTCGATGCCCGCTACGCCGTCACCGATGGCCTGCTGGTAGCAGCGTTTATGCACCCCCTGTCATCGCTACAAGCGGACGATCTGCGATCAGCCCTGCACCAGGTGGTCAAGCTGGCTGAAAACTTTGGCACCAGCTACTCCAGCGAAGGACTGTCCTTTGGCACCACCCAGGCTCCGGCCCCGGAACCCAGGTTCAGACTTGAGGGCGAGAGCGAAATTTAAGCGGACAAATACTATGAAAAACCCTCTCTATTTTTTCGCAGAATTGTTTCAGCAGCCCCGTTGGATACCGATTTGGGTAAGCACCTTGATGGTGGTCAACCTGGTCAGCGTCGCCTTTTGGGCTGAGCCGTTAGCTAAAACTATTTTGGCCATATTTATGGTCTCTGCCCTGGCGATGATGGCCCTCTATGCCCAATTTGGGTTCACCAAAATTTTGGGGCTGGGCCATAGTCTCTGGGTGCCCCTGCTGATCGTGGTGGTGCTGGCCATTTCCAACGCCAGCGGCCTATTTCAGGCCTATCTCATCCTGTGGTCGGGGCTGACAACGGTATCGTTAATCTTTGACATTGGGGATGTGTGGACCTATTTCACGAGTACTCTGCGACAGCAGTAACGCACCTATTTGCTCAGGCGACAACCCCTTTCTGCCTTCTGCCTCCGTTCCTAGGACCCCATGACCCCAGAACACCAGCGGCTCCAGGCCGCCCAAAGCCCCCAGACTCCTTGGCAAAAATGGGGGCCATACCTGAGCGATCGCCAGTGGGGCACCGTGCGCGAAGACTACAGCGCCACGGGGGCAGCCTGGGACTATTTCTCGCACCAGCAGTCCCACAGTCGTGCCTACCGCTGGGGCGAAGACGGCCTCGGCGGCATCTGCGATGACCAGCAGTTGCTGTGCTTTGCCCTGGCCCTGTGGAATGGTAAAGACCCGGTGCTGAAAGAGCGGCTGTTTGGCCTGACGGGCAACCAGGGCAACCACGGCGAAGACGTGAAGGAACACTACTTTTACCTGGATAGCACCCCCACCCACAGCTACCTCAAGTTTCTCTACAAATATCCCCAGGCGGAGTACCCCTACGCCGAGCTGGTGAGCGCAAACCAAGGGCGCGATCGCACCGCCCCAGAATACGAACTGCTCGATACGGGCGTGTTTGCCGACAACCGCTACTTCGATGTGTTTGTGGAGTACGCCAAAGCCGCCCCCGAAGACATGCTGATTCAGATTGAGGTGATCAACCGGGGGCCAGAGCCTGCGCCCCTAGACCTGCTGCCCACCCTGTGGTTTCGCAACACCTGGGCCTGGGGCGATGGCGGCGAGCAGCCCAAGCTGCGGCAGGGCACAGCCGATAGCATATCTGGCGGGGCGGTGGTGGAAGCCATCCACCCGGAGCTGGGTCACTACTGGTTTTATGCCGAGGGCAGCGGCATGGCAGGCGAACCTCTGCCCCTCTATTTTACCGACAACGACACCAACGCCAGGGCATTGTTTGGCGCAGACAACTCCTCGCCCTACGCCAAAGACGGCATTCACAACCGGGTAATCCATGGGCAGACCGAGGCGGTCAACGGTGAGGGCATTGGCACCAAGGCCTCGCCCCACTACTCGCTGCTGCTGGGGCCAGGGGAACGACAGACCCTGCGCCTGCGGCTGACCCAGGCTGACCCGCTGGAGAATCCCTTTGGCCCTGACTTTGACGACACTCTCCAAGCCCGGCGGCAGGAAGCCGACGACTTCTACGCCGCCCTAACCCCCTTTGATCTCACCCCCGATCAGCGGGCGATTCAGCGCCAGGCCCTGGCGGGCATGCTCTGGAGCAAGCAGGTCTACCGCTACCCCGTGAACGACTGGCTGCGGGGCGACCCGACCCTGCCGCCGCCCCCCGGCCACCAGCGAGGCCGCAATGCCCAGTGGCACCACCTCGATGCCGCCGAGATTATCTCTATGCCCGACACCTGGGAATATCCCTGGTTTGCCGCCTGGGATCTGGCCTTTCACTGCATTCCTTTGGCGATGGTGGATGCGGCCTTTGCCAAACACCAGCTCGACCTGCTGACGCGGGAGTGGTACATGCACCCCAACGGGCAGATCCCCGCCTACGAGTGGGCCTTTGGCGATGTCAACCCGCCGGTGCACGCCTGGGCCACCTGGCGGGTCTACAAAATCGAGCAAAAGCAGACGGGGAAGGGCGATCGCACCTTTCTAGAGCGGGTGTTTCAAAAACTGCTGCTCAACTTTACCTGGTGGGTGAACCGCAAAGATGTGGACGGCAAAAACATCTTTGAAGGAGGCTTTTTGGGCCTCGACAACATCGGCGTGTTTGACCGCAGCGCCGAGCTGCCCACTGGGGGCCACCTCGACCAGTCTGACAGCACCAGCTGGATGGCCATGTACTGCCTGAATATGCTGGAAATGGCCCTGGAGCTGGCCCGCGAAAACCCCGTCTACGAAGATATGGCCACCAAGTTCTTTGAGCACTTTATCTACATTGCCGACGCCATGAACCACATCGGCGACGGCGACATCGGACTCTGGGATGACGACGACGGCTTTTTCTACGATGTGCTGCACCTGCCTAACGGCGACCGGATGCGGATGCAGGTTCGCTCGATGGTGGGGCTGATTCCCCTGTTTGCGGTGATGAGCATTGAGCCCGATTTGCTGGAGCGGCTGCCCAACTTTACCCAGCGCCTGGAGTGGTTTATTCAAAATCGCCCTGAGCTAAAGCGCAATGTGGCCTGCATGGAAACCAAAGGGCTGGGGGCGAGGCGGATGCTGGCCCTTTGCTACGCCACCATGGGCCACGCCAAACCCCAGGACAAGCTGCGCCGAATTCTAGAGAAGCTGCTGGATGAGGCAGAGTTTCTCAGCCCCTACGGCATTCGCGCCCTGTCGAAGCACCACGCCCAGCAGCCCTACACCTTTACCGTGGATGGCCAAGAATACCGGGTAGACTACGAACCGGCGGAGTCAGCCAGCGGTCTGTTTGGCGGCAACTCGAACTGGCGGGGGCCAGTCTGGTTTCCGATGAACTATCTGATTATCGAGTCGCTGCAAAAGTTTCACCACTATCTAGGCGACAGCTACCAGGTGGAGTGCCCCACGGGATCGGGGCAGTGGCTCAACCTGTGGCAGGTGGCTAGCGAGCTATCGCGGCGGTTGATGGCTATTTTTGAGCGGGACGGCAACAGCCAGCGCCCCGTCTATGGCGGCACCCAGGTGTTTCAGACCGATCCCCACTGGCGCGACTACCTGCTGTTTTACGAATACTTCCACGGCGACAATGGGGCTGGGCTGGGAGCCAGTCACCAGACCGGCTGGACGGGCCTGGTGGCCAAACTCATTCAGCAGCAGGCAGAATACACCACCAAGACAGCCCTAGAACCGCCTGCTGCCGAGTAGACGACAGCTATCGCGTAGACAATCAGTGAGAGGTATTGATGGTAAAGCCCGCTCAACGGTTTCTGATTCTAGCCCTCGGTGGCCTGGTGGCCCTGGTATTGGCCGGGCACTATATCAACTCGGCCATGCTCCAGCGGGCGGCGCTGACCGGAACGGCGGACAGCCAAGCTGCACCCTCGCTCAGCGGGAGCCATCCAGCGGCTCTCGTGCCGGTGTCGCCCCAGCAGTTAACCACCCAGTGGGTAGTCAGTCCCGCAGAGGCCAAGTTTTTGATTGAGCAGGGGGCGGTGGTGCTCGATGTGCGGGACGTAGGGGCGCAGCGGCAAGGGCGTTTGCAGGGGGCGATCGCCGTGCAGTGGGAGGCCTTTTCTGAAACCGTTGACCCCCACCAGGGCAACTTGCTCACCGATGATGCCCTACTGAGCGAAAAGCTCCAGGCCATTGGCGTTTCGGCCCAGCGCCCGGTGGTGGTAGTGGGCGACCCTCAGCGGGGGTGGGGCCAAGAAGGGCGGGTGGTTTGGATGCTGCGCACCCTGGGTCACGGCCAAAGTGTGATGATCGATGGCGGCTTTGCGGCTTTGAAGCAGGCGGATCTTCCCCTCAGCCGCGAGGTGGAGACGGTGGCCCCCGCCCCCGGTGACTTTGTGGTGCAGCGCACCGACCAGTGGACTTTGCACCAGGATGACCTGCGCCAGGCGATCTCGACCAACCGCCTGGTGATTCTCGATACCCGCGAGCGCCGTGAATTTGAGGGCGCGGTACCCTACGGCGAGCGGCGGGGTGGCCATCTGCCGGGGGCCATTCACCTGCACTACCGAGAGCTGCTCGATGCCGAAGGTCGTCTGCGGCCAGAGTCTCAACGGCTGGCTCTATTGCAAGAGCGTGGCATTCCGAGGGATGCAGCGATTTTGGCCTACTGTACGGGCGGGGTGCGATCGGCCTGGCTGACCGCCGTGCTGGTGGATATGGGCTTTGACGCCAAGAACTACCCTGGCTCAATGTGGGAATGGTCGGCGGAGGATCGCGATCGCAATCCCCTAGTGCTGCCAGCGACTGAAAACCCTGGCTGATTCTGGTGATCGCGGCTGTGAGTTTTCAAGCTGTGTCCCCATTACCTAACAGACCTAACAGTTGCGGTCAGCGTTTGCCGATCTCCTTAAACTCAGCATCAGCGGCTTCCTTCAATCCGCTGCACCGCAATTGTTAGACACACTACACATCGCAACTCAATCTATAAATTAGAACGATCCAACTTATACCAAATCCGACTCACAAAACCCCGATTCGAAACCGATACCTGGTAGGAGCATTGCAGTGTGTCGCCCGACGTAAGCTGTTGCGCATTTAAATTGCATCCACAGCATTTCCTTTATTTTTGAGATTACGCCCCCAATTTATTACAAGATCACCCTCATTCAACAGGTTATTGATAAGGGCTTCTAACTCTTCAATCGACTTAAATAGACG
>JBGSNT010000216.1:0-4905 GCA_041739575.1 Nodosilinea sp.
GCCAGCCATAGGCAAGAAGGCCAATTACAGCGACCCCGGTCACCGCCTCCCGCTGCTGCTGCAAAAACACCTGGAGGGTGGCCCAGAAATCTCGCAGCGCTTTTCTGCGGGCCTGCCCCAGTTCTACCATCAACCCTTGAACTCTGGCGTCTACTTCCTCTAGGTTCAGCTCGTTACGCCTGTAGGCGGCGTCTACCTCATCTAGCTTTCGCCAGTAGTCTCGGGTGGCGTCAATTAGGTCAAAAAACATTCGTTAAGTTATGTAACCGTGTAATTGACATTCTAACGCTGATTGTTTTTAGGTGTGGGGCGGGTAGCCAGCCTGTGGATATCCCTTGCTCCAAAAACCCCAAACCCCTCCTGAGGATTGAAAATTATTCAGTTCAACTCACTATTCTAGGCATCCACTTTGACGGTTTTCTGCCGGCGCTGTTTCAGCTCGTGGAGCGCCAGCAGCCCCACCCCAATCAACAGCGGCAAAAAGTAATAAATCAATCGATAGACCAGCAGCGCCCCGAGCAGTTGATCCGAGGGGAGGGGCGGTGAAAGCAGCAGAATCAGCACCGTTTCAAACACCCCTAGGCCACCGGGAACGTTGCTGATAATTCCGGCGATTTGAGCTAGTAGGTAGCTGCCAAAAAAGATGAAGTAGTTCACATCTGGGTGAGCTGGCAGCAGCACATAAAGCACCGCTGCAGCTAAGGCCCAGTCGCAGGAGGTAACTACAATCTGGGCCAGCGAGAGGCTCAGCGGCATGTGGGGCAGCACCCAGTTCTTAATTTTGAGGGAGCGCCGACTGACGCTGCTTAGAATCAGGTACGCAGTGATAATTCCCAAAAACAGCAGCCCTAAGGGATGCACCGTATGGAAAGGCAGGTGCAGGATTTTGGGCACGGAGAGAGGTTCCAGGGCGAATACAATGCCCCCTACCGAGAAGAGGCCAATCCAAAAGCTGAGATTGCAAAAAGCAATGATTTGGGCAATTCTGCCGGGGGTGAGGCCCCAGACGGCATAGAAACGATAGCGAATGGCGCTGCCGCTGAGCAGAGCAAAGCCGACGCTGTTGCTGATGGCATAGCTAATGATTGCCACCAGCGCCGTTTGGCTGTAAGGCAAGGGATGCCGTACAAATCGGGTGGCCAGGGCATCGTAGCCGGTGAGAAAGCCGTAGTTGACCACCATCAGGACGACCGACAGCGCCAAGGCCCAAGGGGGAATCGCGGCAATGCCGTTGAGAATCGACTGGGGCGGATACTTGCGGATTTCACCGGTGATCGCCCAGATCGAGAGGGCAAACAGCCCAATGCTGAGCAGAATCGGCACGACTTGGGAGAGGCGCTTCAGGCCACTGGTCAGCGCCGTGCTGAGGAACTGGGCGCCCAGGTAGTCTTGCAGGCGATCGCCCGAATCGGCCCGCACCAGCGCTACCACCACATCGGGCAAAGCGGCCAGTCGAGAATAGATAAAGTAGCGTGGCTCCCATTGGGGATGAAACTTGTCTTTGTAGGCCCGCAGACCCTGCACGTTGTAGACCTGGTTCAGGTGGTCGTAGAGGTAGTGGACGCCTTTCTCGAGCCGGGGAGCTTCGAGGGTTTCGCCCACCCCAGAGAACACCACCAGCCCCAGGTTAAAGCCCTCGTACTGCTGTTCCTTGCAGTGCTGCAACAGCGAGGTAAATAGGTAGTCCATTGCGCCCCGCTCGACATCCGGGCGGTGGCGCATCAGGTCAATGGTGGCTTCGTTGCGCTGGTATTCCGATACCAGGTTGGCGAAGGCGATGGGATTGTCCTGGGTATCCTCAACCACGGCAATCTCACAGTCCCGTAGGTAGTCGTTGTCAAACCAGCCCAAGGAAAACTTCTTCTCGGCCCCCTGCATGTGCTCCAGCCAGGCATCGCTGATCACCCGCAGCTCGGCCAGCAGGTCATCGCTAATGGGCGGCGCATAGTACTGCACTCGGTAGCCCTGCTTGGTGAACTTGTTCATGGCGGTGCGCAGGTTGCGACCGGCCTTGCCCTCCAGGGTGAACTGGCGCAGGTCAACCACGGCCTCTTCGCCAATTTTAAGGGCGCGAAATCCTAGAGATTGGTACAGCTCTAGGTCATCGGCCAGGGTTTGGTAAAAGGCGGGGTGCCAGTCGTTGCGATCGCAAAACTCCCGAAAGCCAAGGATGGCTTCGGCGCGATCGGATTCTGGCCCAATTGGGTCACCCAGGGCCACAGCCCCTCGCCCCTTGGGCACATAGGCAATTACCGATTGTCCCGACGGGCTGAAGTAATAGGACTTATCCTCCAGCAGCGCAAACCGGGCCAGGGAAGACTGCCCGTGCTGTTCCACAATGGCCCGCGCCCGCTGCCGCTCTGCCTCGCTGGCTACGCCGCGAAAAATCACCGGACGAAACAGCATCCACGCCGCATAGAGCAGCGTCACCGTGCCGACGACATAGATCGAATCGGCAAAGTGCCGACCGAAGCGAGTTGTGGGCTGCAAGCCGCCGTTGTCAGCGGTGAAGAACATGGCCAGGGTTTGGCCCACCGCCTCAGTTAGGCTAAACGGGGTGGCGTAGTGGGTATCGAGCAGCCAGAAGCCGAGGGTGCCATAGGCTAGGGTGAACAGCAAAGCGCCCAATAAAACTCGCAGTCCCTGAATGATGGAGGGGCGATCGGATTGGGCGGTGAAGACTGGCCGCAGCCACAGCAGCTGGAGCAACAGCACCAGAGACAGTAGGCCTTCTTCGTAGTCCAGGCCCTTGAGCAAATGGCTGATGATGGAGATCACAACCAGCCCTAGGGTCAACCACCAGGCGACCCGCTTGCGCCGCAGTAGATTCGCCGCTAGCAGTAGCAAAAAAAAGCCGCTCAGGGCGGCAAACAAATGCGCCCCAATGCGAACCTCGACCGGTAAGAATTCCTGCAACCAGGCGACCCGGTGGGGCAGGCCGGGGGTAACCGCCGACCAGAGGTTAACTAGGCCTAACAGCGCCGTTAATAGGGCCGTTGCCCACACCCCAATCTGCGTGGGCCTGGCCAATCCCTGGGGCGATCGCTGACTCAGCACATTGTTTGCCTCAGTAAGGAGAAATTATTCCAAGTTTATCGAGCTACCCTAGGACGCTAAAGCCTGGCCGCACAACTCTTATCCTGCCGAGGCTTGATTAAACTGCTCGCCCACAAAGGGTTAAGGGGCCCAGTGTTTGATACACGAGCTGATATTCCTCTCGACTCACATTCGCATGCAGGGGAGTTTTTGGAGTGGTAACAGTCATGGCAGGTGGTCACAACGAAGCGGGACATCTCAATTAAACGCACAAAGCCGCCCCAGGGCGGCTTCAGCATAAAAATCGGCAGTCAATCTATGAGTTCAGCTTTTTTTGGAAACGACGCTTGGGCTGTAGCCACATGATGACGCCGGTTACAACCAGTACCAGCAGCCCAAAAGAGTTGAGAAACGGATAGATACTCTGTAAATCAATGAAGCCAAAGTTGCCCTTGTGCAAATCTAGCAGCCAGTCAAAGGCGTCTCCCTTACCGGCCATGTCTACCAGCTGATAAATCGAGCCGGTGATGACCGTGAGCACAATCGGCAGCAGCATAATGGGCGCAATGAAGCGGTGAGTCTGTCGGAGGGTTTTAGCCGTTGTTGCATTGGTCATAATATTGTGAATATCGTGGTGGTCATCTTCACTTTCGCAGGAGCAAATGGCAAACCTGTGTCAGATCGGTGTCGAGACGACACAGCTTAGAGAAAATAGACTCTACTAGGCAAATGCTTTGAGGGTTTAAGCCACATGCTTAGGATAGCTATTAAATAGTTCTGAGATTTAGGAGCCTGGTAGTGCTTGAAGAAATAGATGCAATCGAGCGATGGTCAGAAACAGAGTATTTAGCAATGTATTTGTCACACTTCCATGCTTGGTATGACGAATTCGGAATTGGCCGATCATTGCCTCGTTCTGGACGACTAATTAGTCGTGTAGCTGCATCTGTTGATATTCATATTGCTTCAGAGCTTGAAACAGAGATAGAAGAGCGTATCTTGAAATCCAATAGGTTTGCTGGAAGATACAGGAATGTGATAGACGTATTCTCGGATTTATCCCCTAACGCAGGTATTGATGATGGTCAACCAGGTGATCTGCCAACTCAAGAACCATTAAGAATCTGGAATGCTCTTTGGGTAATTAGATTGACGTTTACTCATGGAGATGGCTACGTAAACCGTTTAAGGCGTAGCGCACAAGACCTTGCTGTTTTTGCAGAAGAGATCTTTGACGCCGAAATTTTACAAGATGGTTTCATGCTTCTTCCTAACAGCCATGCAATGGATTCACACATGGCACGTTTGCGTTTAACTCGTGCATTAGGTTCGATAGAGGCTTGGTTCGATGATCGAATGCAAGACACGGTCTAAGATTCCAACTGCTACATATTAAAACTGGAGCTGACTGACGACTTGACCAGAACAGAGCCTGTTTTATCGGACTGTCATCTGTAGCTTCCTGAAAACTCAAACCGTATCTATTGATAAAAATGCTTCAGCCTAAATTGTCTACTTTGACAGCTCGCTCAAGGCTCTGCGATCCCAGGGCCATTTCATTCTCAAGGGAGCCTAAAGATGCTAGAGTTTCAGGCTAGTTCCAACGGTTCTAGCGTTTATGCGTCTGCCTCCGCCCCCCACCCCTGCTGTTATCGACTCACGGTCTGAGCCTGCTGTAGAGCGGATCGAGATCCTCGAAGCCTTCATTGACCTACCCGATGTCCGTCGGGCTGCTGGCAAGCGGCATCACATGGCCCTATGCCTAGCGCTCTTTACCCTAGCCGTGACAGCCGGTAACCGAGGGTTTTTGGCCATTGGTGACTGGCTTAAAAGCTACCGTAGCGAACTGATTGCCCTCTTTAAGCCACC
>JBGSNT010000237.1:0-21808 GCA_041739575.1 Nodosilinea sp.
GCCCTTCGAGGCCGAAGCGTCGGCGGCTTTCTTGGCCTCTTCGAGGGCGTCGGCAGCGATGCGCTCGACCTTCTCGATCACGACCGGCTGCACCGGGGCGGGCTGGCCGCTGATGGTGGGGTTGTTGGCGGTGGGGACGCCCTTGATGGCATCGACGACGCCCATGCCCGCGATGACCTTGCCGAAAACCGCGTAGCCGGCCTGTCCGCCCTCTCCATCAAGGCGCGGATTGTCGACGGTGTTGATGAAGAACTGGGCCGTGGCGGTGGCGGTGGCGGTGGACGCTCGGCAGGAGCGAGTCGCTCGGGTGGTGGCAGTCGCTCGGGCGGTGGCGGGGCCGCCGCTTCCCGCAGTGGTAGCACCACCCGCCAGGGGGGAAGTGTATCGGGGGCCAACCGATCATCAAATAGTCAGGCTGGATCCGGCGATCGTCAGGCTGGATCGGGCGATCGCCAAGACAACCGCAGCGATAACCAAGGCAACCGCCAGGGTGACCGCCAAGATAACGCAGGCGATCGCCAAGATAACCGGGGCGACAACCAGGGCAACCGCCAGGAAGGGCGCACCGATCGCCAGGAAAACCGCATCGACTTTGCCAACGACAACCGCTACTACGGTTGGAACAATGGCTGGTGGTACGGCGGCTACTGGGGCGGCTACCATCCCCCCGGTTTCTGGTTTGTTACCCTGGCCACCACCGCCATTCTCATCGACGCTGCCACCAACACCTACTACGACAACGGCGTCTACTACCAGGAGGGTAACGGCGGCTACACTGTGGTGACACCCACTGCCGGGGTGAGCGTCACCAGCCTGCCCGAAGGGTTTATTACCACCCCCGTCGGCGACCAAATCTACTACTACTACCTCGGCACCTTTTATATTCAAGATGGGGCCACCACCAACTATGTGGTCGTTAATGCCCCAGAGGGTGCCCTCGTCCCCTACGTGCCCGAGGGCTACACCAAGGTGCAGCGCAATGGCAAAGAATATTATTTCTTTGGCAACACCTACTACTTGCCCTACTACGAAGGCGATCAGCTCGTGTTTATGGTCAGCTCAGTGTGACATCTAGCCTAGGGCCAGACTAACCGTTGAGCCCACGACTCAAAGACCAAGGCTCAACGCTCAAGCCCGCTCAAGCGGGCTGCCCTGGCAGCAGCGCCCGCCTCAAACCTAGACTGGACTTGCCATACCTCGGCCAACAGGCCAGACTGCACTGCACTAAAAAAAACTGAGCTCGGGTTAAGCCTCAGGCTAAGATCCCCACAGATTATGGCTAGAGCCTTTATTTATCAGTGCGTTCGGATATTAAGCTCCGAACGCTTTTATCAATAAACCTCATAATTGAGAATTTTCTCATTACCAAGCCTTATTGAGAGAGCTAGAAAGCTGGCAAATTATTATTACTGCCTATTCTCAAGGGCTTCAGCGATTTCTTATCCCGAGCTCAGGTCACTCTAGTATTTTCTCCGTCCTTCCCAGCCCCAATCCTCGGCTGACGATCAGGGGACCTCCCCGGGCAGCTAGATCGCTCTCATAAATCGTCAACCTCTGATAAAAAGCGGATTTGATCAGGCTTGCTCCTACTTTTTCGCAAACAAAAGTTAACATGGTAGTTAAGAAACATTTAGCTGAGTCCAGTCTGGCTGTTGGCCCCGCCCAGGGCGCTTTGCCTAGGGGCTTGGCAATTCTCAACCTCTATCGATAACTGACGCAGGAGAGCTTCATGACTGGATTTATTCGCGGGCTACTGGGCGGCAAAAAAGCCAAGAACCCTGGCGAGGCCGATCGTCCGGTGCGGCAGCAGCCCACCATAGAGCGGGCTGATGGTACCTTTTACCTGGATCCCGATGACGCTAAGAGCTATGGCAACATTGAGTACATGCGCTCATCTAAAACCGTGCGTCGTACCTTCGCCAGGAAAGCGGGTGAAACTGAAGAGAAAGAGAGCATCCGCCAGATTTCTGCCACCAAAGCCGTAAGGCTTCAGGAAAATGGTCTACCTCAGCAGCCCCAGACTAACCAGGCCGAAACCTTCTCCCAACCCGTGGCCAAGAAGGAGCCCAGCTTCGATCGCCGCAAGGTAGACACCAATCTGGATATGTTCCGCCAGATGGCCAAGGATCTAAAGAAGTAAGTCTGCCAAGGCTTGAGGCTGCTCAAGTCACCTTAAAGATAAAAAGAGGACGCGGCCTAGCTGCGTCCTCTTTTTATCGCCCCAAAAATTTCGCCCAAGAGCCTTGGGGTGGCCGCCCAGGGTTAACCCTCCTGGAGGGGCGTGGTTGGCGCCGGGTCAGCGGCATCCCCAAGCCGCTGGCGGCGTTTGTCTGCTAACGCCAATAAAATCTGATGGTGGCGATCGCGGCTGATCGGGTAGCGGTAGCAAAACCACAGCCCCCCCGCCAGCAGGGCCGCTGGCAGGGGGCCAATCAGCAGGCGAATGGCGCTGAGCGCCGCAGCGGGCTGAGTGTTGGCGGTGGCCACGTACCCCGTCAAGCTGAGAATTAGCCCGGAGATAAACAGCGCCAGGGCTAGCCCTAGCTTTTGCAAAAACACCAGGGAGCTAAAGTACAACCCCTCCCGCCGCAGCCCCGTGGTCAGCTCATCCAAGTCAATCACGTCGGGCAGCATGGCAAAGGGCACCATGTACAGCGTAGCCACCCCCATTCCTGCGATCACGCCCAGGGTATACATCCACACCACCTGCCCCGGCTGCACCGTCGCCAGCCCACCCAGGGCCAGGGCCGCCAGGGGGGCCCCCATGAGAAACACGGTGCGCTTGCCGGTGCGCTTGGCCACCCAGTCCCACACCCAGAGCATGGCGATCGCGGTGCCCTGCACAGCTAGAGCCATCTGGGCAAAGTGAGTGGCGGGCAGCCCCATCCAGGCCCCGACAAAATAGGGCAGCATCGCAGCGGTCACCTGCACGCTCATCCAGCCGCAGAGGTAGAGGCCCAAAACCTGCCGAAAGGCACCGTTGCTAAACACTGTACGGATCTGGTGCAGCAGCGCCGGAGGAGCCACTGCACCCGCCAGCGGAGGTCGCCCCCGCTGCACCTGCCAGTAGCGCCGGTAGGTGCCCGCCACGCAGATACCAATCACCACCAGAGCCAGGCTGGCCGACAGCAGCCCCAGCAGCGCGTACTGACGGGCCGGGTCAGCCACCCGGGCAAACACCAGTTGGGCCATCACCAGGGCGATGATGCTGGCCCCAATGCTAAAGGCCGACTTCATGCCGATCAGGTCGGTGCGCTCATCGTAGTCGTCGGTCAGCTCAGCGGCCAGGGCGGTGTAGGGCAGCTGCACCGTGGTGAAGGCCGCAAAGGCAAAGATGGATAGCACAATGTAGTAAATAAACACTCCCATCTGAGTCTGTAGGGGCGGCACGACCCACAGCAACACCGAGCAGATCGCCAGCGGCAGCACCCCGCCCAGCATCCAAGGAAAGCGACGGCCCAGGGGGGACCGAGTGCAATCGCTCAACCAGCCAATCAGGGGATCGTTAATGGCATCCCACACCCGCCCAAACAGCAGTACCGCCCCTGCTAGGGCCGGGCTCAGCCCCGCTACGGTGGTAAAAAAGTACAGTACAAAAAAAGCCGAAAGGCTGGCGGGCACAGCCGCCGCCAGCTCTCCTATGCCATAGAACACTTTCACCGGTAGCGGCAGGGGTGGTAGCTTGTCCAACGGATTTAGCTCCAGGGCAACAGGGCATCATCATGCCATAGGTTTAGCGTCTATTTAGGGTTTTAACAGCGGCAGCGGGAGAGCCAGTCGGCCTAGCCCACTGGGTTGCCCCGGTCAGCGCGATAAGATAACCACGATAGAACCCAGAGGGATAACCACCGTGGCAAGGGCAATTACAGCGGGTACAAGTACCCTGATCGGGGTACTGCTAACGGTGGGGTTAACCGCCTGCAAAGGAGTTAACCCGGCCTCGGCTCCTCTCAATCCCACCGCCGCCCCCAATGCCGCTGAAGGCCCGCCGCCACCCCCCGCCGGCTCTTTTTTGGGTCAAATGCCCCCTGACCAAACTAGCCAGCTCACCAGCCTGGGGGTAGAGGTGGTCGTGCCGGGGCTGGTGCCACCCTCGTTTTCTATCGCCGAGCTGCGGGTTAACTCCGGCGACCCGAGCCCCGGCTATCTGGTGGTTTACCAAAACGACCTCAACCAATGCTTTGCGGTGGAGTTTGCCGCCTCAGGCTTTGCCTCCCCTCCGTCCACCGTCAACCGCTTGCCCCTCCAGTCTCCCCTATTTGGCGACCGGGGCTACGGCCTCAACTACGGCCCCTTTGCCGATGCGGCCACCAAGACCCAGTTCCCCGCCTCCAACCTGTTCACGGACTGGATGGTTGGCCCCTCCGGTGCCTATCGGCTGATCGGGGCCACCTATATTGGCGAACTGTTTCAGGCCCTCCAGGGCTGCCAAGACATCAGCCCCGAGGAGGCTGTGAGCCTGGCTGAATCGATGACGGTGCTCACCGCTGACCCGATCGGCGATGGGCCGCTGCCGGGGCAGGCTCCCTAGAGCGGGCGCGATCGCTCCCCCTGCGGTGATCCCGGTATCGTGCGACAATGGTCATCTAGAATTTTTATTTTGAAATACAGGACGTTTGGCATGGCCGAGATTCAATTTGCCCGTGGTGTTGCAGAACCTGTCATTCCAGATGTGCGTCTCACCCGCGCTAAGGATGGCTCAGACGGCACCGCCACCTTCTACTTTGACCATCCCCAGGCTCTCACCCAAGAAGGGGTTGAGGTGACGGGGATGTATTTGGTCGACGAAGAGGGGGAATTGGTCAGCCGCGATGTCAACGGCAAGTTTGTCAACGGTGAACCGGCGGGCATTGAGGCTATCTACGTGATGAAAAGCGCCGAAGAGTGGGACCGCTTTATGCGATTTATGAACCGCTATGCCGAGCAAAACGGGCTGGGATTTACCAAGAGCTAGCGACGTTCCCGGCTATGGCCCATCCCAATGCCCTCGGTAGACCTGTGCGCTGCGCTGTCATTACGGTGAGCGATACCCGCACCGTGGCCAGCGATCGCAGCGGCCAGATCCTGCAAACCCTGCTCGGCCAAGCGGGGCATCAGGTGGCGGACTACCGCATTGTGCCCGATGAGCCCGATGACATTTCTGCCCTGTGCCAAGCCCTGGCCCAGCAGCCGGCCCTAGACTGCATCATTCTCACCGGTGGAACGGGTATTGCCCCCCGCGACACCACCTACGATGCCGTTGCTGCCCTGCTAGAAAAAACCCTGCCGGGGTTTGGAGAAATCTTTCGTCAGCTTAGCTTTGAGGAGATCGGCTCCCGGGCGATCGCCTCCCGCGCCGTGGCCGGGGTGTTTCAGTCAAAGCTGATTTTTTCCCTGCCCGGCTCGAGCAAAGCGGTGACCCTGGCTATGGAGGCGCTAATTTTGCCCGAGCTATCTCACCTGGTTGGCCTGCTCAGCCAGGTCTGATCTTAATCTATTGCTGGTCGCCCCCCTTGCCCTATACCCACCCCCGCCATGCCCCCTAAGCCGGCTCCATCGTCCCAGTGGGAGCGCCTGCTGAAAAACCAAGGCACCTGGGTCGGATCCTTTACCCAGCTGTCTGCCGCCGGGGAGGTGCTGCAGGACACCCCCTCCGAGGTGACCCTCGAACCCCTCAACCAGAACAACACTATCCGGCAGATCATTCGCAAACGGCCCCCTGGCCAACCACCCAGCGAGACAGTGCTGGAGTACAGTTCCCTAGGGCGAGGGGTGCTTTTTTGCGAAACTGGTGCGTTTTCCCAGGGGTCGATTCAGCGCAGCCCGGTGGGCGAGTTTGGAGCCGAACTGGGCCTGATCTACGGCCCCGAGCGCCTGCGCCTAGCCCAAATTTTTCCGAAGCAGCCCCGCCTGGGCAGTCTCACCCTGATTCGAGAGCACCTCGATGGCGCTGCCCCAACCCCGCGCCCCAATCTCACCCTAGACCAGCTGATGGGGACCTGGGTGGGGGAGGCGACCACGGTATTTCCCGATTTCCAGCCCCAGCAAACCATGGCGACTCGGCTGGAGATTCGCCCCATCGCCAGGGGGGCTGTCGCCCAAACCCTGACCTTTGGCGACGGCCCGGCCCTACAGTCCCAGGGACGACCGGTAGGTTCAGCCCTGCAATTTAGCGAGGGTAGTCAGCCGGTCACCCTGCTGCCGCTGCCGGCGGGGGCCTCAGCCACCTTTCCCACCGAGATTCAGGCTGGGCAGGCGCTCTTTTTGGAGGCGGGTTGGCTGATCACCCCCACCCTCAGACAGCGGTTGATTCGCACCTACAACCCCCAGGGCACTTGGGTCAGCCTCACCCTGGTGGCCGAGCAGAAAATCAGCCCCTAGGACTGCTGGGCAGGAGGTTAGCTACCATTCCAGTCCGCCTAGCTCCCCTACTCCCCTGCTATGGCCAAGAGTTACCCAACCTACGCCGCAGCCTACTTAGGGATCTGCGGGTTAATGGTGTACCAGGTGGCCAGGTTTCGACTTCGCTCAACCTTCAGTGATCGAGGACTGAGCGAAGTCGAAGTCCGATCAGCGGGTACCTTATTTTCTTGCGAGCCCCTTAAGGCCTAAAGCGGAGCGATCGTCACGCCGTCACTGGTATAGCGGCGCAGGTTGGCTCCGATTTGGCGCAGCTTACCCTCCAGATCGTCATAGCCGCGATCGAGGTGGTGTAACCCCTGGATCGTGGTGACACCCTTGGCTGCCAGGCCCGCCAGTACGAGGGCGGCGGAGGCCCGCAGGTCGGTGGCTAGCACCGGTGCCCCGGAGAGTTGGTGTACGCCTTTAATAATGGCGCAGTTGCCATTGAGGCGAATATCCGCCCCCATACGGTTGAGTTCGGCGACATGGCGCAGGCGATTTTCAAACACTGTTTCGGTAATTAGGCTGCTGCCTTCGCAAACCGCCATTAGGGCCATGAACTGAGCCTGCATGTCGGTGGGAAAACCCGGAAACGGACCGGTTTGAATATCCGTGGGGGCAATGGGGGAAGAGGGAACGTACCGCACCCGATTGGGACCGTCTACCACGACCCGCCCCCCCATCTCGTGGAGTTTGGCGATCACCGCGGTGAGGTGTTCAGGAATGACCGGCGTGAGGCTGATTTCAGATTGGGTAATGGCCCCAGCCACCAGAAAGGTGCCCGCTTCGATGCGATCGGGGATAATGCCATAGTCGGTACTGTGCAGACTGGGCACCCCGGCGATCGTAATGGTGTTGGTGCCCGCGCCGCGAATGCGTGCTCCCATGGCGCGGCAGAAGTTGGCCAGGTCAGAGACCTCGGGCTCTTGGGCGGCATTTTCAATGATGGTTTCGCCGTCGGCCAGGGTGGCGGCCATCATCAGGGTTTCGGTAGCTCCTACGCTGGGGTAGTCGAGGTAGATTTTGGCCCCCTTCAGCCGCCCCCCACTGCCGGGCACGTAGGCGTGGACGGTGCCGTGCTCAATATGGACATTGGCACCCATGGCCTGAAGCCCGCGCACGTGGAGCTCCACCGGCCGAGCCCCAATGGCACAGCCGCCGGGCAAAGGCACTCGCGCGACGCCCATGCGGGCCAGCAGCGGGCCGATCACAAAAAAACTGGCCCGCAACCGGCTGACTAGGTCGTAGGGCGCTTTAGTGTGGGCAATGGTGCTGGCATCGACAACCAGGGCGTCGGCTTCGCGCCGTAGGCTCACCCCCAGGGAGGTCAAGACCTCGCCCATGCGCTCAATATCCATGAGGTGGGGAATGTTGCGAATGCGGCAGGGCTGGGAACAGAGCAGGGTGCCAGCCATGGCCACCAGGGCCGAATTTTTGGCCCCGCTAATTGAGACTTGGCCCGAGAGGGGAGTACCACCGGTAATTTCGAGGATAGGGCCATCCGTCTCGGTGACGGTGGTAGGGCCGGGTAAACCAATGGATGTAACGATAGCGGTATCCTCCACAGCTGATAACTCCACCTTTTCCCAAATTTTCGTCTAGATTCTACTTGAAACCGTGGATTTTGCCACAGTAATTCAGAATTGATTTGCTAGGTAAGGCCACATCAGGATAGCCGATTCACCTAAAATCACGAAATCTTTTTTCAAAGGCTTGACTCCGGTTTCGTCTCAGTGCATGATTACAAATCGCGGCGCTCATAACGCCCAGCCAGCGGAACTGGCGGAATTGGTAGACGCGCTAGGTTCAGGTCCTAGTGTTAGCAATAACATCCGGGTTCAAGTCCCGGGTTCCGCATTAATCAATAGGTGAGTTAACTGTTTAACCAGGGGATAGGGTCATGCTTACGAGCCTGCAAAATCCTCTGGTTAAATCGTTTCGTAAGCTGCACCAGGCTAAGGCGCGGCGATCGCAGCAGCAATTTTTGCTCGAAGGCACCCACCTGATCCAGGAGGCCCTAGGCAGCAACTATCCCCTGGAGGTGGTGTGTTACACCCCCGCGTGGGAGCAGGCTTATCCCGACTTGGCGCTGGCTCTGGGGCGGTACGCCGAGCGGGTCGAGCAGGTATCTGAAGCGGTCTTAGGCGGTATGGCGACCACTCAACATCCCGACGGGGTGGTGGCGGTGGCACCTCAGATTTTGCGCCAGCCCGACCCCGCCATTCAGGGGGTTGGCCTAGCGATCGAAAACCTACAGGACCCCGGCAACCTAGGCACCATTGTTCGCACCGCCGCCGCCGCCGGGGCCGATGGCCTCTGGCTCAGCGCCGACAGCGTCGCCCCTGACCATCCCAAAGTGCTGCGAGCCTCAGCTGGGCAATGGTTTCGCCTGCCCCTGGCGGTGGTGGATGATGTCGCTGCCCTAATGGTCGATTGGGCTCGTGCTGGGGTCCAGCTGGTGACGACTAGTTCCCACGCCACGGTGGATTTCTGGACGGTGGACTTTACCCAGCCCACGGTGATTGTGTTGGGCAACGAGGGGGCCGGGCTATCGGCGGGTCTCCAGCAGCAGGCAACGGTGACGGTGCGGATTCCCATGGCAGGGGGCGTGGAGTCTCTGAATGTGGGGATTGCCGCTGCCCTCCTCCTCTACGAGGCGCGCCGACAGTGGTGGGCGACCACCCGTCACGATTAGGAGTTGTCTGATCGCCCCGCTGTGGTCAAGAATAGAAAGAAACTTTGTTATCCCAGGGCAAGCATGGGAAATGAGGTGGGCCGCTTGACACTCACCGCTTGATGACTCGGCGAGTTGGCCGATAGCCAGCGGCCTTAGTTTTAAAATCACCCGTTCAGGAGTCTGCTGTGAGCGACGCATTTGATTACGATCTGCTGATTATTGGCGCTGGGGTGGGGGGGCATGGGGCCGCCCTGCACGCTGTAAAACGGGGTCTCAAGACCGCCATCGTTGAGGCAGACGTGATGGGGGGAACCTGCGTAAACCGGGGCTGCATTCCTTCTAAGGCCTTGCTGGCGGCTTCGGGGCGGGTACGGGAGCTACACAATGAGCACCACCTAAAGTCCCTGGGCATTTCGGTGGGGGCGGTGAGCTACGATCGCCAAGCCATTGCCGACCACGCCAAAAACCTGGTCAGTAAAATTCAGGGCGACATGACCAATAGCCTCACCCGGCTGGGGGTAGAGATCATCAAAGGCTGGGCGCGGCTAGCTGGGGAGCAGAAAGTGGCGATCGCCACCCCCGATGGCGAAAAAATCTTGACCGCCAAGGACATTATTTTGTCGCCGGGCTCGGTCCCCTTTGTGCCCCCCGGCATTGAAACCGACGGCAAAACAGTCTTTACCAGTGATGAAGCCCTCAAGCTCGACTGGCTGCCCGACTGGGTGGCGATCATCGGCAGCGGCTACATCGGTCTGGAGTTTTCAGACGTGTACACCGCCCTGGGGTGCGAGGTCACCATCATCGAAGCGCTGGATCAGCTGATGCCCACCTTCGACCCCGACATCGCCAAAATTGCCCAGCGGGTGCTAATTGCGCCCCGCGATATTGAGACCCGGGCCGGAGTGATTGCCCAGAAGGTGACCCCCGGCTCGCCGGTGGTGATCGAGCTGGCCGATCGCGAAACCCGTGAGGTAGTCGAGACCCTGGAGGTGGACGCCTGTCTGGTGGCCACAGGCCGCGTCCCGGCAACGAAGGATCTGGGGCTAGAGAAGGTTGGCGTCGAGACCGATCGCCGTGGGTTTATTCCCGTGGACGACCATTTGCAAGTGCTGCGAGATGGCAAACCGGTGCCTCACCTTTGGTCAATTGGTGACGCCACCGGCAAAATGATGCTGGCCCACGTCGCCTCCGCCCAGGGCATTCTCACGGTGGAGACGATCTGTGGCGAGCCTCGCACCGTCAACTACCTGAGCATTCCGGCGGCGGCCTTTACCCACCCCGAAGTAAGCTTTGTGGGCCTCACGGAACCCGCCGCCAAAGCCAAGGCCGAAGCCGAGGGCTATGCCATCGACACCGTGCGCACCTACTTTAAGGGCAACTCCAAGGCCCTCGCCGAGGGCGAGTCGGATGGCCTGGCCAAGGTCATTTACCGCAAGGACACCGGGGAAATTCTCGGCGTCCACATTATTGGCCTACACGCGGCGGATTTGATTCAGGAGGCGGCCAATGCGATCGCCCAGGGCCAAACCGTGACCGATCTCTCCTTCTGTGTCCACACCCACCCCACCCTATCGGAGGTGCTCGACGAAGCCTTTAAACGGGCGGTGGTCGTGCCTGCATAGCTGGCCGCCCATCTCTGCCGGGTGGCCTCCAGCCTGGCAGGGATGTTCTATTGGTGGAATACTAGTGGACAGGCTCTTCGGTGAAGCTAGCGGAGCTCCGCTAAGAGCCCTATCCAAAATCCCTAAATAAAACCCTTTATTCAATGAAAATTCGCCGCCGCCCTCCCAACCCCGCTGTCGCGGTAAAACATTTGCAATACCAAATTAACGCTGCCGACGCTGAGCCCCGGCACATTTTAGAAAAAATCGTTTGGCACAAAGAAACCGAAGTCGCTCAGATGCGCGATCGCCTACCCCTGGCCGACCTACAGCGGCAGGTGCTCGACGCACCGCCGCCCCGCGACTTTGTGGCGGCCCTGCGGGCCGGGTCCACCGTCCCAGCGCTGATTGCCGAGGTCAAGAAAGCCTCCCCCAGCCAGGGGGTAATGAGGCCCGACTTTGACCCGGTGGCGATCGCCCAAACCTACGCCGCCCACGGGGCCACCTGTCTCTCGGTGCTCACCGACAGGGCATTCTTTCAGGGTGACTTTGAGTACCTGACCCAGATTCGCGAGGCGGTGGATCTGCCCCTGCTGTGCAAAGAGTTCATCATTTACCCCTACCAGATGTACCTGGCTCGGTCTAAAGGGGCCGATGCGGTACTCCTGATCGCAGCAATTCTGAGCGACCAAGACCTTACCTACTTTGTGCAGATTGCCAAGGCTCTGGGCATGGCGGTACTGGTAGAAGTCCATACCTTGGAGGAACTCGATCGGGTGCTGACCGTTCCGGGCCTGGCGCTCATCGGCATCAACAACCGCGATCTAGAGACCTTCACAACTCGTCTAGGAACTACGGCGGATCTGATTACGGCTCGCCGCGAGGCCCTGTCGACTAGCGATGCCCTAGTTGTCAGCGAGTCGGGTATTCACACCCCGGCTGATTTACAAACGGTGGTCGCCGCTGGGGCCGAGGCGGTGCTGGTGGGCGAGTCACTGATTCGGCAACCGGACCCAGGGGTAGCCATTGACCAACTTTACGAAAGAAACATGATCTAGTTCACCGGAGCTTTATCTTGTACCTGGTTTAATCAACAAACTGCACCCCTGGGGCACCACCGCAATGGCACATTTGGGCAAACCGCTCCCGCTCCCGTCTCACATTCACTACGAGCTTTTATTACAGCTACTAGAGCAGCAGACCATGGCAACCGCTTACCAGAGCCCCCAGCTGCGATCGCAGGTGCAAGAGCTAATTATCACCATGCGCAAGGCCATGTCTCTGCAGCGGCAGCTAGAGGAAACCTGCCAACACGCCAAAATTGACGTGGAGTACCAGTGGTCCACCAATCAACTCGCCAAGCCGACGCTACCGAAGGATACCGCCTGCTAGAGGATTGCCGCTGGGTGAGTCGAAGCAGGCGCTGGGGGGAACTGGGGGACTGGGGCCGGCACCACGATGTAGCCCTCGGTGCGATCGCCCAGCACCCAATTGCGCTCAACGCCCCAGTACCACCAGTGGGCCGCGACGTAGGCGCAGGTGAGGCTGTCGAGCTGGTCCTCCACCGCCTTCATAGCCTTCCCGGTGGTGGGAATCGCGGGTAAGTCGGATTCCTTTAGCGCCAAAGCCGGTGCCAAGGTAGGCAGCACCGAAAGCTGGTACTGGCGTAGTTTTTCGAGCTCTGGGCGGCGCTGAGCCAGGGTGCCCTTCTTGTACTTGAGAATTTTGCTTAACCCAAACAGGTGCACCGTCACCGGGTGGGGAAACACCTCCAGCTGAAACCGCCCCTGGGGCCGAGCCGGGCTGTGGGGACGGTGCTGGAAGCCCTGTGCTTCTAATGCCAGACCAAAGGCGATCAGCTTGTCGGCAAAGGGGCGGCCTCGGTTAGCGGGGTAGCAGCCGGCGTCGTAGCGGCCAAAATATTTGTGGGCCAGGCGATCGGACAGGCGCATCCCAGTTTCATTCGGAATCAGCGTTGGGGCATCCACCGCGACCACGGCATTGGTAGAACCGCTGGCCCAATCAGCAATCCAGGTCAGAATTTCCTCCACGGTTTGGAGTCGATCCAGGGCTACTAACCGGAGACCGTCCTCATCCAAGTGAAGGCAGCACAATCCTGTGGGGCCGCTCTGCCAGCCCAGATCCACACCCAGGAAGCGATGATAAACCTCGCTCATTCCTCCAGATCCACGTATTCTCGCTGCTCACCTCGACGATAGAGGCGGGTGTTAACTTTGGGATAGTCGCAGATATCAAACTCTAGCCGGAGGCCGCCGACCAAATAGACCAGGTCTTCGGTGAAGGGATTGCTCAGGCTGTGGGCTGGCCCACGGGTCACAAAGCCCATAAAATCGCCGGGGCCAACTTCCACTGTCTCTTCCCCGATTTCTGCTAGCCCCCGCCCAGAGAGGATATAAATAAACTCTTCTTCGGCCTGGTGCAGGTGATGCTGGGTTGAGTCATGGCCCGGTGCTACCCGCACCAGGTGAACGCCCAGGTACTGCAATCCGGTTTCGTCGCCCAGGGACTTGCCGTGGCGGATTGCCTTAGGATTGAGAGGATGTACAAACACAGATTCGGGCAGCGCGGCGATCGCGCTGGCGGTTACTAAAGGATGGAAACTCGGCATAGGCGCATCAGGGAGATCTTAGGACAAGGGGTTAGGGTAAACACACTATGAAGTCTACACTTGCACAACTCACCGCCCGGTTTGACCAGGCTCTGGTAGCGGCCTTTGGCCCAGACCTGGCCGGTACCGATCCAATGCTAGTGCCCACCAGCAACCCCAAGTTTGGTGACTACCAGGCCAATTTGGCTATGTCGTTGGCCAAGCCACTGAAGGGGAACCCCAGGGCGATCGCCGCTGAGATCGTCGAACAGCTCGACCTCAGCGACCTCTGTGAACCGCCCGAAATCGCTGGCCCCGGCTTCATCAACCTGCGCTTCAAAACCGAGTATTTAGAAGATCAGCTCCGGGCCATGCAGGCCGATCCGCGCCTCGGGGTAGAGCCCGTCAAGACTCCCCAAACAGTAATTGTGGATTTCTCTAGCCCAAACATTGCCAAAGACATGCATGTGGGCCACCTGCGATCGACCATCATCGGCGACTCCATCGCTCGGGTGCAGGAGTTTATGGGCCACGACGTGCTGCGGCTCAACCACGTGGGCGATTGGGGTACCCAGTTCGGCATGCTGATCACCCACCTTAAGGAAGCCTGTCCCGAGGCCCTAGAGGCCGGTTCTACGGTGGATATTGGCGATCTGGTGACCTTCTACAAGCAGGCCAAAAAGCGCTTTGATGAGGACGATGACTTCAAAACCCGCTCCCGCGAGGCTGTTGTCGGGCTTCAAGCTGGGGATGAGACCTCTACCAAAGCCTGGCAGGCCCTCTGTGAACAATCCCGTAAAGAATTTCAAAAACTCTACGATCGCCTCGACATCACCATTCAAGAGCGCGGCGAGTCGTTCTACAACCCTCTGCTGGCCGACGTGGTGAAGGACTTAGAAACCCTCGGGTTGCTGGTAGAAGATCAGGGTGCCAAAGTGGTCTTTGCCGATGGCTTCACCAACAAAGACGGCGACCCCCTGCCGCTGATCATTCAAAAAACCGACGGCGGCTACAACTACGCCACCACCGATCTGGCCGCCATCCGCTACCGTACCCAGCAGGATGGAGCAGAGCGGGTGCTCTACGTGGTGGATGCCGGACAGGGCAACCACTTCGCCCAGGTATTCCAGGTCGCGGCTAAGGCGGGGTGGATCCCCGACGGCGTCGAACTCACCCACGTGCCCTTTGGCGTAGTCCAGGGCGAAGACGGCAAAAAGTTCAAGACCCGCTCCGGTGAAACGGTGCGGCTCAAGGACTTGCTGGATGAAGCGGTCAGCCGCGCCCGAGCCGACCTGGAAACCCGCATTCAGACGGAAGAACGGCAGGAGACTGAGTCGTTTATTCAAAACGTGGCCGAAGCCGTGGGCCTGGGCGCGGTCAAGTACGCCGACCTGAGCCAAAATCGCACCAGCAACTACATTTTCAGCTTCGACAAAATGCTGGCTCTCCAGGGCAACACCGCTCCCTACATGCTCTATGCCTACGTGCGAGTACAGGGCATTAGCCGCAAGGGCGGCATTGACTTTGAACAACTCCCTGCCGAGGCCCGCATTTATCTCGAGGACGACAGCGAGTTTGCCCTGGCCCGCCACCTGCTTCAGCTCGATGAGGTGATCGGAGAAGTCGCCCGCGATCTCTACCCCAACCGGCTCTGCCAGTATCTGTTTGAGCTGAGCCAAAAGTTCAACCAGTTCTACGATCGCTGCTCAGTACTCCAGGCGGCAGAACCCCAGCGCACCTCCCGCCTACTGCTCTGCGACCTGACCGCTAAAACCCTGAAGTTGGGTCTATCGCTGCTGGGCATTCGTGTGCTAGAGCGCATGTAAAAAGCAGAAATAGATAATTTTGCCTAAACTATAGAGGACAGATCCTTAACCTGCGATTTCCTCAGCACCAGGGAAAAAAGCACCTAAACTGGCGATCGCTTAAGTTGAGGCAAACTCAGGCTGAAATAGAATTTCTTGGGGGTTTAATTGACTTTTTTCGGAGGTTATGAACGAACTCAATCTCTAGGAAATCAAGCCTGGATGAATTCAAGGATCTCGTATCTAGGGCTGAATTCATCAAAACGACGAACTCCCAATAAGATTGGGCTCTTTACTACAAATAACTGTTGAGAGAGGCCACTTTTGGGGAATGCTGAATGTGCATCTAAGCAGTCAGTCTTTCACTCTTCGGTTGAAATTAGCTCAATGACCTATGCGGTAGTTGGTCATTACAACATCGGTTTAGTCTGTCTATCTTTCGGTATTGCCATCCTGGCGTCTTACACCACCCTCAGCCTGGGTCATCGCATCTGGGTGGCTACGGGGTGGCGGCAGTGGCCGTGGCTGTTTGGCGGTGCTGTAGCCATGGGAACTGGCATTTGGGCTACCCATTTTGTGGCCATGCTGGCCCTAGAGATGCCCATGCCCATCACCTATGACCTGGCACCCACGGGGCTGTCCTTGGTCTATGCCGTACTGGCGGCGGGGGTGGCCCTGGGGCTGGTGGGCCGTCCAGGGCTGAGCTGGCTTAGTTTGATTGCGGGGGGGGTGGTCATGGGGTTGGCGATCGCCTGGATGCACTACACCGGCATGACCGCCATGGATATGCCCGCCCAGATCAGCTACGAGTGGCCGCTGGTGGCCCTTTCCGTCGTGATTGCGATAGGCGCATCTACGGTGGCCTTAGGGCTTGCCCGGTGGTCTCGCCGCAGCTCGGCCCCAGACAGCCTTCGGCCCACCAACCTGGCTGTTGTCACCCTGGGGGTCGCCATTGGCGGTCTGCACTACACAGGTATGGCCGGTACGGTATTTCAGCCCACTCTATCGTCCATAACAGCCGGAACAGACCCTATGCCCGATTTAGATGCTCGCTGGCTGGCCCTAGCGGTGGCCTTGGGAGCCGGGCTGATTTTAGGGATTACCCTGGTGATGCTGCGGCTTAACCAGCGCCTCACGGCTCAGCGCCTGCAAGAAGCAGCCCTGGCTAAGAGCGAACAGCGGTTTCGCACCCTGATTCGCGACATGGGGGTGGGGGTGCTGATGCTCAATGCCCAGGCCGAGATTATCGTGAGTAACCAGGCAGCTCGGCAGTTTTTGCACTTGCCTGAGTCCAGCGATTCGCCCCCGGTGTTTGGGCAGTTTGCGATCTTTTGCCAAGAGGATGGCTCGCCGCTGTCCGCCGCTGACTTGCCTGTGCAGCGGGCGATCGCCCAAGCAGCCCCCCTCGACGATATCGTAATCGGGGTCAGCGCCCCTGCATCTTCTGTATCCACCGATCCTGACCTGATTCGGTGGCTGCTGGTCAACGTTGACCCCCAGTTCAACGAGGCGGGTGAGGTCGAGCGGGTGGTGTTCACCGGTAGCGATATCACCCTGCAAAAGCAGTCGGAAGACGCCCTGCGCACCGTTGCCAACCGCGAAAAAACGGTGATGCGCGTGGTCCAGCGCATGCGCCAAACCCTCGACCTGGGGACTATTTTTGCGGCCACCACCCAGGAGCTACAGCAGGCCGTGGGCTGCGATCGCGTCTGGATCTATCGCTTCAACTCCGACTGGAGCGGCACAGTGGTAGCCGAAGCCCTCACCGACTCCACCGCCCTCTCAACCCTGGCTGCTGCCACCGATCAGCCCCTAATTGACCAGTCCGACTGCGGTGCCCGCCAGATGAAAGAAAGTGCCTTCGACGACGGTTATCTGCTGCTCGAGGACACCTACCTGAAGGAGACCCAGGCCGAAACCTACCGCCAAGATCGTACCTACCACCGCGTCAACGACATCTATGCAGAAGGATTCGACCCCTGCTACCTGGGGTTTCTAGAGCAGTGGCAGGTGCGTGCCTACGTCATCGTGCCCATCTTCTCGGGCAGCCAGCTGTGGGGGCTGCTGGGGGTGTATGGCCACCACCAGCCCCGCACCTGGACCCGCCACGAAGTGAAGATGGTGCTGCAGATCGGAGTGCACCTGGGCACCGCTGTGCAGCAGGCCAATCTGCTGCGACAGACCCAGCAGCAGGCCAAGGCCTTGGCGGTGGCCAAACAGGCTGCCGATGCCGCGAACCAAGCCAAGGGTGACTTTTTGGCCAGCATGAGCCACGAGCTGCGGACTCCCCTCAACGCCATCCTAGGGTTTACCCAAATCTTGCACGACGACGACAGCCTCCACGACGACCACCGAGATTTGATTGCCATCGTGAACCGCAGCGGCAATCACCTGCTGGGGCTGATTAACAATGTTTTGTCCCTGGCCAAGATCGAGGCCAACAAAATCACCCTGGATGAGACCGTCTTTGACCTGCACCACACCCTCCAGGCCGTAGACGACATGCTCCAACTCAAGGCCGAAGCCAGAGGCATTCGGCTAAATATAGTGAAACCCTCGCCCCTGCCCTACTGCCTGCGGGCCGATGAAGGCAAGCTGCGGCAAATTCTGATCAACCTGATTGGCAACGCCATTAAATTTACGCCCCAGGGCAGCGTCACGGTACAAGCACATCTCCAGGATCCCCTGGCCGCTCCGGCAGAAGATGCCACTACCCACCGGCTTGAGATCGTGGTGCAGGATACCGGCGTGGGCATTGCCCCAGAGGAGCTGGCCTGCCTGTTTCAGCCCTTTGAGCAGACCCAGTCGGGGCGGCACAGCGGCGAGGGCACCGGGCTAGGGCTATCCTTGAGCTATAACTTTGCCCAGCTGATGGGCGGCACCATCACTGTCACCAGCACTGTCGGGGAAGGCTCCACCTTTACCGTCAGCCTTTTGGTGGGCACCGCGATGTCAGCCCTGGCGGCCCCCAGTCCTGGGGAACAACGCATTGACATTCTCGCCCCTGGACAGCCGCGCTACCGCATTTTGGTCGCCGACGATGGGGCCGAGGGGCGACTGCTGATGTGCCACTGGCTGGAGGGGGTTGGGTTCGAAGTGCGAGAAGCCAGCAACGGACAAGAGGCGGTCGATCTGTGGACCAACTGGCGGCCCCATCTGATCTGCCTCGACATGCGCATGCCGATTCTCGATGGCTACGGCGTAGCCCGCCAGGTGCGTCAGTCCCCCGGCGGGGATGCCGTCGTAATTGTGGCCGTGACCGCCAGCGTGTTTGAGGAGCAGCAGCTAGACTGCATCGCGGCCGGCTGTAACCAGGTGTTGCCCAAACCCCTGCAACGGGAAACGTTGCTGGAGTATGTCGGTCATAGCTTGGGCCTGGTCTACCGGTACGTCGACGGGGCTGGCGACGGGGCTGGAGGTTTAGGGATCGCCGTTGGCGATCGGCCAGGCTCGGGCGGAGCCCAGGACCCCCTTACCCAGGCCGACCTGCTGGGCCTCGAACCCGCTTGGCTAGGCGCTATGCATCAGGCGGCCCAGGCGGCCAATGACCGTCGCGTGCGTCAACTGATCGCCAGTCTGCCAGCTGAGCAGCGGTCCTTGGCCCGGCGGCTAGACCAGCTTGTGGACGACTTTCGCCTTGACGTCATCATTGACCTCACGGCTGCTCCCCTTCCGTCTATTTCCCTGTAGTACCCGACCATGATTACCGCTGAGACTCGCCTTACTGAGGATTTTGACATTCTGCTCGTCGATGATATTCCCGACAACCTGCGAGTGTTGTCTACCATCCTCGAGGCCCAGGGCTACCGCTGCCGCAAGGCCCTGAGCGGGGGGCTGGCGCTGAAGGCCATTGCCCTAGCTCCCCCCGATCTCATTTTGCTCGATATCACCATGCCGACAATGGACGGCTTTGAGGTGTGCCGCCAGCTAAAGGCCGACGAGACCACCCAGGACATTCCGGTCATTTTTCTGACCGCCCGGGATGCCGAGGCGGAGAAGGAGCAGGCCTTTCAACTCGGGGCGGCAGACTACATTGTGAAGCCCTTTATGGCCTACGAGGTGCTGCTGCGGGTGAAGCATCAGCTGGCCCTGCGGCGGCAGCAGCAGCGGCTGGAAAGCCAAAACCAGCAGCTTCAGGCCGAGATCCAAGAGCGCAAGCATGCTGAGCTCGAACTGCGTAAACAGCGCCAGCGGTCGGAGGAACTCTTGACCAACGTGCTGCCGTTTCAGATCGCCCAGCGGCTGAAGGAACAGGAGCAGTCGATCGCCGACCAGTTCGACGCGGTCACCATTTTGTTTGCCGACATTGTGGACTTTAGCACCGTGGCGGCCCAGCTGACTCCCTGCGAACTGGTGCGGTTGCTGAACAAGATCTTTTCGCGGTTTGACGAACTGGCGGCGCTCTACGGCCTGGAAAAAATTAAAACCATCGGCGATGCCTACATGGTGGCTGCGGGGGTGCCCACGGCTAGACCCGACCATGCCCGTGCGATCGCCCAGATGGCCCTAGACATGCAGGCCACCGTCGGTGAATTTAAGCGACCCGATGGCCAGGTCTTTCAGCTCCGCATCGGCATCAACTCCGGCAAGGTCGTGGCCGGGGTGATTGGCATTCGCAAGTTTATCTACGACCTCTGGGGCGACACGGTCAACATCGCCAGCTTCATGGAAGCCACCGGGGAAGCCGCCAAAATTCAAGTGTCTGAATCCTCCTACACCTACCTCAAAGAGCACTTCATCCTTGAGCCGCGCGGGCCGGTGCGGCTCAAAACCGGCGACTGGCTGACTACCTATTGGCTGGTTTCCCAGGGGCCGAGCCCCTACAACTGCCCCCCTGAGGTCTATCGAGGCTGCCCCGACCCCGCCCTGTGCTGGGGCTAGGCAGTTCCTAAGGTTTGAGGTAGTCCTTGACCGCTAGGGCCGTGGCGGGGGCCAGGAGAACCCCGTTGCGGTAGTGACCGGTGGCGAGCCAGACGTTGCTGTAGGCGGCCAGGGGCTGAATCACCGGGGCGGCTTGGCCCTGGGGCCGAGGGCGCAGACCAAACCAATGGCCAGTAATTGTGCCCTGAGCTAGGGCTGGGCAATAGGCCACCGCCCCGGCCAGCACCGTCTCTAACCGGCCGGCCTCGGGCTTCATATCCAGCACATCCTGGGGGGAGGTTTCGGGGGGAAATTCGACCGTGGCCCCGACCCAGTAGTCGCCGCCCCCCAGGGGCACCAGGTGAATGTCGTGGCCGTTGACCACGGGCTGAAAGTCAGTATGCTCCAGGGGCGTAGCTAGGTGCAGCCGCAGGGCCTGGCCCAGTACGGGTCCGACCGCGATGGGCTGCTGGAGCGTCTGGGTCAGGGGCAGGGTGCCTAGCCCCGTCGCTATCACCACTCCATCGGTGGGGATAGTTTGGCGGGGGGTGTTTAGGGCGGTACAGACGCTATTCTCCGCCGGGGAGGTGGTGCCCTTGGCCCGCTCAAACCCCACCACGGGCTGGCCAAAGTGAAACTCCACGCCGTTTGCCTGGGCCCCGGCCACCAGCGCCTGGGTCAGATCTGTGGGGTTGACCTGAAAATCCTGGGGGGAGTAGATACCGGCCACAACCCGTTCGGCGCTGAGATGAGGGCAGCGATCGCGCATCTGCTCCACCGGCCAGATCTCCAACCGATAGCCCTGCCGCTGGCGAATAGCCTGGAGCGACTGCCAGCGGGGCAGGTCTTCCAGATTAAAACAAAGGCTGAGCAGGCCATGGGTATTGCGCTGAATCGCTTGCCCCGTCAGGGCTTCCAACTCGGGGATCAGGGTCTGATAGCGTCGCAGACTCTGCTCTCGCAGTAGCCAATTACGGCCCTTAACCTTGTGGCTGATCACCGCCATGGCCACGCCCAGAGCCGCCGCCGTAGCGCCCTGGGCCGGATCGGCCCGATCGAGCACGGTCACCCGAAACCCTCGACTGAGGCTAAGCTCGTAGGCGATCGCCGCCCCGACCACCCCACAGCCGATCACCGTGATTTGTTTCAAGGTCAATGACGTCAACCCGTCGCTTCAAGGACCATTTATTGGAATGTGGGGACAAGACTCAGAAATGAATCAAAGTCATCCAGGGCATTGCGGTACTCCTGACCGGCAATCACCTGCTGATTGCTCGCGGCAGCTTCATCTAGGCGCTCTAGGTGGGTGTAGATTTCCTTGGCCAGGGCTTGGGCCTGGGGCTGATCTTTGACCAGCAGGCTGCCCGCTAGTCGGTTGACCCGCGCCCGCATCTCACCCATAGGGCCGTGGATGAAGCTTTGCACATTAACCCAGTCTTTCTGTTGAATGTAGCCCTCTAGCTCGGGGAAGCGATCGCGCAGGGTAGCTACGGCAGGGGTATAAAGCTCTACCTGCTGCAAAATCTCGGGGGTGTACGTGGTCGGGATCTTAGCCGCTGGACTCCCACAGGCCACCAGGCAGGTCGCCACTACCGCCAGCAAAATTCCCAAAAGAGGTCTAAACCGTCCCATAGTTACCTTCCGCGCTCTCTACGACAGTCGTCTGTATTTTACGCCGCCATGGGGTCGTTGTGATGCAGCGGCGTAGCGTGGGTCGCTAAACTACCCCCAGCCCCGATTCTTGTCTAGGTGTTAAATCTGCGGGGTAGAAAAATAAAGGCGCTAGGGTTGAGGTGTCCTGGTTAGTAGCCGGAGGCAACCCGATGCTAGGAGAAGTCTTTACCGCCTTTGTCGAGCACAGTCCCGTCAGTGTGAT
>JBGSNT010000261.1:0-8448 GCA_041739575.1 Nodosilinea sp.
AAGATAGCGGCACTGGGCATTTCTGGGCCAAAGAATTGCCACTTCTTTAGGATCACCCCAACTGTCCTACAGGGGCAGGTCGCGATCGGGGGGAGGTGCTTCCGCTGCGCGGGGGACCGCCGGCAGGGGATCGCCGCTGTATAGCGGTTGAACCGGTACCAACTCAAGCTGCCGGGGACTGTGAGATGTCGGCTGTACTCCCTGGCGACGACGGCTAGAAATGGCTTCTTCGGTGGTTTCCTCGGCCACGACTTCGTAGAGCACCGCCTGTTTGTTGCCGCTGCCCTTGCGGAGAATGCGCCCGAGCCGCTGGATGTACTCGCGGGTTGAGCCGCTACCCGAGAGCAGGATCGCCACCCGCGCCTCTGGCACATCGACCCCCTCATTCAGCACGTGGCTAACCACCAGGGTGGGGTAGGCGCCGCTGCGAAACCCCTGGAGGATGGCGTGGCGTTCTTTGACCGGGGTTTGGTGGGTAATGGCGGGGATCAAAAAGGTTTCGGAGATGTGGTAAACAGTGGCGTTGTCGTTGGTAAAGATCAGAGTGCGATCGGGGTAGTGCTGGGCCAGCAGGTCGGCCAGCACTCGCAGCTTGCCTTCGGTGCCCAGGGCGATCGCCCGCGCCTGCCGGTGGGCCAGCATCGCCCGCCGCCCCCCGGTTGACTGGGCGCTGGCCCGCACAAACCGCTGCCACCCCTGGGCTGAGCTGAGCCAGATGTTGGCCTCCTGGAGGAAGCGGTTGCGCTGGGCAATCAGCTGGTCGTAGCGGGATCGCTCTCCCCGAGAGAGCTTGACCTTGATCGGTACGATCTGAAAAGGGGCCAGGGCATCCCCAGACAGATCTGCCGCTGACTTTTGGTACACCACGGGCCCCAACAGGTGGGTGAGGTCGGCGTGGCGACCATCGGCGCGATCGGGGGTGGCGGTCAGTCCCAGCCGATAGGGGGCAATGGAGTACTCGGCAATCACCCGGTTAAAGTCGCTGGGCAGGTGGTGGCACTCGTCGCAGATCAGCAGGGCGTACTGGTTGCCCAGGGTTTCGGCGTGGATGGCGGCGCTGTCGTAGGTGGCGACCAAAAGGGGGGTGCGATCCCTAGAGCCGCCCCCCAGCAGACCGACCTCGACATCGGGAAAGGCCGCCTCCAGGTGGGCATACCACTGATGCATGAGGTCCAGGGTGGGCACCGTGATCAGGGTTGGCCGGGGGGTCGCCTGCATGGCCAACTGGGCCAGGTAGGTCTTGCCGCTGGCGGTAGGCAGCACGACGACCCCGCGCCAGCCTTGGCTGATCCAGGCTTGCAGCGCTTCCTGCTGGTGGGGGTAGGGGTCTAGAGCAGTGCGGGGATCGAGGGTGAGGGGCTGAAAGGTTTGGGCCTCATCCTTAAAGGTGATCTGATCGGCCCGCAGCTGTTCTACCAGGGCGCGGTACTGCTGGGCCGGGATGCGGAATTTTTCGATGCGATCGTCCCAGTGGGCAAAGTCTACCCAGCTTTTGCCGGGGGGCGGGGGGTGGAGGATGAGGGTGCCGCGATCGTAGGTGAGGGTGGGTGTGCGCCCCATGGTGGTCAATGGTTACTGGGGGTATTGTAGCGGGGCAGCCGGGGCTCAAGAGTGGACTTTTGCGCCAGGGGGCTAGGGGGGCAGGGGAGCTAGGGAGACTGGAAGGGGAGCTAACCTTCTGCCCACCATGACTAACCGATCATTTCCTCCGCTACCGGAGTCGGTTTGTATTGCAGACAATCTAGGCGATTGGCGGGCATGGTGAGGTATAGCACGTCGCCATCGGCCAGGGTGACATCGAGAAGGTCATGGCCGTGGAGATTGCGCTTGCGGCTCTCGATATAGAGCGGTACCAGGTGAGTGGCTTGGGCGATGGCCTGAATCGACTGGTTATAGAAGGGATGGTGTGGGGTAATTAAGGTAGCGATCGCCACCCAGAGCAAATCTCCTGACATGCCGTTACCTAGAATGCGCCCACCCAGGGCTGCTGCGGCAAAGGTGGGGGCGGCTAAATCCATCGGGCTCAGCACCTGGTCAAACTCGAACACCTGCTGCACCTGCTGGGCAAACTCGGCGTCGAAGATGCGCACCACCGCCGGCACCTGGGGGCTGATGCTGCGGGCGGTGAGGGCAATTTCGAGATTGATCGTGTCGCTGCTGGTGACCGCTAGCAGCGCCTGGGCCGAGGCTAGGTTGACCGTCTCTAGGGTCGAGGTCAGATTGGCATCGGCAATGATGACCGGAATTTTGAGGGCCTTAACCGCAGGCAAGAACCGATTGTTGGCGTCCTGTTCCACCACCGCCACCTTGTGCCCGGTTTCGTGAAGATGGGTGGCAATGCGATAGCCCACCCCGCCCAGACCGCAGACAATGTAGTGGTGCTGGCGGGGCGTGCGGGCCACGCTCCACAGGCTCTGGAAGTGGGACCCCAAAATAAAGTCGTTGAGCAGGGCATAGCAAATGCCGATCACCCCGGCCCCCACCAGCATCATGATGGCGGTAAAGACTTTGATCGCGGCAGAGGCCTCTTCGGCTACTTGCTCTTGGCCCCCAGCCCCGGTGATCATGCCCACGGAGAAGTACAGGGCATCGACCCAATTGGTATTGAGGTTTTGCCAGAGGTAGGTAAAGGTGGCCAGGCCAATGGTAATGAGCAGGGCCAAAATCACCATCAGGGTGGCGCGGGCGCGGCGGCGACCGTGGTCGAGGGTGACCAGCAGCCGCTGCCAAAACTGAGCCAAATGGCGCGATTTGAGCATGGGCTGCTGGGGCTGGGTGGCCACAACGATGCGATCGCCCACCTGCAATACCTCCCCCGTCACCACTGCGGTTACCAAGTCGATGGGGCGGCGGGCCGAATGGTAGTGAATCAATAACTGCGATCGGTTATCCCATAGGGTTTTGAGGGGCTTGCCGTGCCAGGGATGGGCGGCATCGATCACCTCTTCGTACATGGGCCAGGTGAGGTCAAAGAGACGCAGCTGGCCGATGGCGCGGTTGCCCTTAGCGGCAAAGGCAAACAGCGGCGCCGCCAGGGCCGCAGAGCTGAAGCTGACGTGGTGGGGGAGAGTATGGTCGAGGCGTTCCCCCAGGCTGATGTTAAACAGCCGGTTAATAATGCGAATATTGGGGTTGAGAATGCGCGCCTGGGTGAGAATGGCCAGGTTGAGGGCGTCGTCGGAGGTGGCCAGCACCAGGGTTTGGGCCTGGTGAATGCCGGCGGCCTTGAGGGTGGCAGGCGATCGCAGTTCCCCCACCACAATATCCCCCACCACCTCAGGCAGGGGATGGTAGCTCACCCCTACCACCCTGGCTCCCTGCTGCCGCAGCAGGCTAAAAATTCGAAACCCCGTGCGCCCTAGGCCGCAGACAATAATCTGGGGTGGCTGGGGTTGGGGCACCGCTGGAGGGTCTAAGGTCGTCGCCACCATCGCCAAACTACCGCATACGCTATGTTCTGTTGTCGGGGCAGCGGGCAGTGGCCGCTGTAGCCTCGGGCACGTTGTCGCAAAAGTTTGAACGCCCCCTAGGGGATGGGGTAAGGCCAGGGATCAGAAATCTCCGCCCTACCGCTCCATCGCCCTAGGTCCTCACGGTTCCCCCGCCGGATTCTCCAGCTCCTCGCTCTTGCCTCGCACCGGGGGCAGCTTGTCGACGAGCCCCATCTCAAAGGCGGTGTCGGGTAGCTCCCCCGCCAGGTATTTGCCCGGCTCAAACATACGGCCAGGGGTAAAGCAGATCTGCCGCAGCTCCACAATTTCGGTGTCTAAAAACATGGTGCGGGATAGACGTCGTTCTAGGCCCATTGCATCCTCCTACTCATCTAGTTGCCAGAGTTCACGGTTGTAGTCTTCATCCAAAATGCGCTTAGGCCGCAGAATGAGAATCACCTTGCCCAAAATGGGGGTCTCTAGGGGGCTGGGCGACCAGACCAGGGTGAGCTGCTCCGCCTCGGCGGTGAGAAAGTAGCCGTCGTCGTCCCAGGTGCGATCGCTGCGATCGACCACCACCAGCACGGTCTCATCGGCGGCATCGCCAGGATAGTTGGGCAGCTGGCGAGACTGGGTGAGCAGGCCCACCGGGTCTTCGGCCCGAAAAATCACCTGCCAGCCGGGCACCGCAATCCAGGCGCTGTTGCCCGTCGCGCTGACCATGCCAAAGGGGGCTGCCGATACCACCACCGGCACCGCCTTCAGGTCATCCACCGTCAGGGGCAGCTCGCCCACCACCGGAATCATGCGGGGCAGGTCGTTCTCGGTCTCGAGCCGGTACAGGGGCAGCCGGGGGGCTGGACGGCTCTTGACCACGGTAAAGTCGGTCAGCAGCTTTTCAATCTGCTGGCGGGCCTCGGTCCCTTCGGCAAAGCGCAGACCCTGGGCAATCAGGCGAGAGCGGTCTTGCAGGTCGTCCTTTTGGCGGGCCAGTTTCCAAAAGTGGTAGGCGATCGCATCCCCCGGTCCATCCCCAAAGCCCGGCGGGTTCTCCTTCCGGTAGGAATATTCCTTAATGGGCTTCACCAGATCCCGCACCTCGGCAGAATCTAGCCCGTGGCGCAGGGCAAAATCTGCGGTGCTGGCGCGATCGGCCTGGGAGAGGAGCCTCAATTCGTAGAGCGAATCGCTGCCCTGTTGGGTGAAGTGGGCCTTCGTTGCTGGTGCCACGCCGACTTTTATGATCGACTGGTAGACCTGCTCAGCCACCACAATCTGGTTTTGCTGAATGGGTTCAAACCCGGTTTCTTCAAAAATTTGCTGGGGAGTAAACCGCGCTTTTTGCAGCGCCTGGCAGCCCTGGGCCCAGTCGACCCAAGTCCCCTCCTTGCGCCGCAGCTTAAGCAGTATGCCCTGCACCACATCAGCATCAGGGGGAGAGGAAGAACCAGGGAAAACCATTGCCATTGCCACGTTAACGCTACAGCCTTTTTGACTCTATCGCGGATGGCTGTCCTTCACCGCTACCGTAAGGGAAACTTTGGGGTTGACGAGGATACCCCCCTTAGGTCACTATTGTTGATGCGCTTAGCGCAAACGGGGATATAGCTCAGTTGGTAGAGCACTTGCATGGCATGCAAGGGGTCAGCGGTTCGAATCCGCTTATCTCCATACTCAAAAATTCTAACGCCAGTCCTTACACAGGGTCTCCGCCTGTTGCAACACTGTCTGAGTCGCCTTTTCCTGCTTATCGGGCGGGTAGCCATACTTCTTCAGCAGTCGCTTCACCATCACCCGCAGTTTGGCCCGCACCGCTTCCCGTTCCGTCCAGTCGATGGTAACATTGCCGCGAATCGCCTTGACTAACTCCTGGGCAATGGTCTTCAGCGTTTCATCCCCCAGCACCTGCACGGCGCTGTCGTTGACCTCCAAGGCATCGTAGAACGCTAACTCATCCTCGCTCAGGCCTAGGTCAATGCCCCGACGGCTGGCCTCGCGCATTTCTTCAGCCAGGTTGATCAATTCCTGGATCACCTCAGCGGAGGTGATGGCTCGGTTCTGGTAACGGCGAATGGAGGCTTCCAGCATCTCCGAGAAGTTGCGCGACTGCACCACGTTCTTGCGAGAGCGGGCTTTGATCTCGTCGTTGAGCAGCTTGCGCAGCACCTCCAGGGCCAGGTTTTTCTGGGGCAGGTCGCGCACCTCGGCCAGGAACTGGTCGGAGAGGATAGAGAGTTCGGGCTTGTCGAGGCCTGCGGTCTCGAAGATGTCGATCACCTGCTCAGAGGCGACGGAACGCGAGACGATCTGGCGCACGGCGGCATCTAGCTCGGCCCGGCTCTTGCCCCCTTCGACGGTGTGCTTGCTCAACCCGGCTTTCACGGCCTGGAAGAACCCCACATCTTCACGGATGGCCAGAGCCTCGTCCTCGGTGGCGCAGAGGGCGAAGGCTTTGGAGAGTTCGGTCACCGCCTGAATGTAGCGCTGGGGGCCTTTGACCTCCACCGATTCGGGGCGCAGCATCCAGTCCATGGCGTTGCGGAGGATGGTCAGGCGCTGGGGCGGTGGAGCGCTGTGGAAGGCGGTAGGGGGCGGTTTCAAACCGCCCCCTACCGCGCAACCGTGAAACATCGCGGATACAACTTCATACTTCTCCTGCATTAGCGCCAGAGCCTGGTCCATCGGAATCCCGGCCTGGCCTCGATCGCGCTCGGTGTAGGCCTGCAGGGCTTCTTTTAGATCCTGGGCAATGCCGATGTAGTCCACCACCAGGCCCCCGGCCTTGCTGCCAAAGACGCGGTTGACGCGGGCGATGGCCTGCATCAGGTTGTGGCCACGCATGGGCTTGTCCACATACATGGTGTGCAGGCAGGGGGCGTCAAAGCCGGTGAGCCACATATCGCGGACTATCACCAGCTTGAGGGGGTCTTCGGGGTCGCGCAGGCGCTTGGCCAGGGCATCGCGGCCTTTTTTGCTGCGAATGTGGGGGCGATAGGTTTCGGGGTCGGAGGCGCTGCCGGTCATCACCACTTTGATCGCTCCGGTGGTGTCGTCGTCGCTGTGCCAGTCGGGGCGCAGGGCGACCAGCTGATCGTAGAGGTCAACGCAGATGCGGCGGCTCATGGCCACAATCAGGCCTTTGCCCTCCATGGCGGCGAGGCGGTTCTCGAAGTGCTGCACGATGTCGGCGGCGACGAGGGAGAGGCGCTTGGGGCTGCCCACCATGGCTTCGAGCTGCGCCCATTTGCTCTTGAGCTTTTCGCGGGTGGCGAGTTCTTCCCCTTCGGTGACATCTTCAAAATTAGGGTCGATGTGGGGCCGCTCGTTGGCGTCAAGGTCGATTTTGGCCAGGCGGGCTTCGTAGTAGATCTTGACGGTGGCCCCGTCTTCAACGGCGCGTTGGATGTCGTAGATGTCGATGTAGTCGCCGAAGATCTGCTTGGTGTTTTTGTCGGTGGCTTCGATGGGGGTGCCGGTAAAGCCGATGAAGGAGGCGTTGGGTAGGGCATCGCGCAGGTACTTGGCGAAGCCGTAGGCGGTATAGGCACCCTCAATGCCGGTGTCTTTGTCTTTGGTGGTCACCACACGCGCTTTGAGGCCGTACTGAGAGCGGTGGGCTTCGTCGGCGATGAAGACGATGTTGCGGCGCTCAGTGAGGGTGTCGTAGTCGCCGCCTCGTTCTTCGGGGGCGAACTTCTGGATGGTGGTGAAGACGATGCCGCCAGAGGCCACCTGGAGCTTGGCTTTGAGGTCGGCGCGATCTTCCGCCTGCTGGGGCGTTTGCCGCAGCAGGTCTTGGCATTTGGAGAAGGTGGTGTAGAGCTGATCGTCAAGGTCGTTGCGGTCGGTGAGCACCACCAGGGTGGGGTTCGCCATGGCCGGATGCTGGATGATCTTGCCCGCGTAGAAGGTCATGGAGAGGCTTTTGCCGGAGCCCTGGGTATGCCAAATTACTCCGGCCCGCTGATCGCCCTGGATGGAGGTGGCGCGGAGAGTGGCTTCGACGGCTTTGTTGACGGCGTAGTACTGGTGGTAGCCCGCCATCTTTTTGACTAAGGTTTCGCCGTCGCTCTCGAAAACGGTGAAGTAGCGGATCAAGTCGAGGTAGCGTTCGGGGTGAAAGATGCCTTTGAGCAGGGTTTCGAGGGGATTGGTTGGGGCGGGTTTCAAACCCGCCCGTACGGCAGGGTAGGTGCCTGCGGCATCGGCGGCGATGGGTTGGCGGCGATCGGGGGAGGGGATTATTGGGGTAGGGGCAGGTTTGAAACCTGCCCCTACGGTGGGGGGATTGCGCCAGGGCATGAAGCGATCGCGCCCGGCGGTAAGGGTGCCGACCTGGGCGTTAAGGCCATCGGAGATGACAAGCCCCTGGTTGTAGGTGAAGAGGCTAGGGATGTCTTTTTTGTAGGTCTGGAGCTGGTTGTAGGCGCTGTCGATGTCGGCGTTTTCGGCAGCAGCGTTTTTGAGTTCGATGACGGCGATGGGGAGGCCGTTGAGAAAGAGAATGATGTCGGGGCGGCGGTTAGCGTTTTCGTGGATGGTGAATTGGTTAACGGCGAGCCAGTCGTTGTTGTTGGGTTGGTGGAAGTCGATTAGCCAGGCTTGGTCGTGGATGGTGCGGTACTCCTCCGGAGTGGCTTCGCCAACGCCCTGCTGATATGTGACGGGGACGCCATCGGTAAGGAACCTATAGAAGCGGCGGTTGTTTTCGACCAGGTTTTGGCTTTCGCTGCGGATGACTTGGCGCAGGGCTTCGTCGATGGCGTCGGAGGGGATGTGGGGGTTGATGCGGGTGAGGGCGGTGCGGAGGCGTTGGGTGAGGACGACGTCGTTGTAGGTGTCGCGTTCTGCCGATGGTTCGCCGGGGGCGATGGTGGGGGCAGCAGTGCAAGGCGGAACAAAGAAATATTTGGTGCAATGTATCAATAAGCACCCTTGAGAAGAGATAAAAGGCTCTGCGGCAGTGCCCAGAGCCCGGTATCGTTACCGGTACGAATTCAAATCGGGAACGATGACT
>JBGSNT010000288.1:0-12629 GCA_041739575.1 Nodosilinea sp.
GGTCACATCCAATAAATAGGACTAGCCGATTTAGGTGTACTATCCCGGATCTCAACAGAATTGTCTAGTGACAGGCAGCCCCCTTTGCAGGTCTATCTGTCAAGTACAATTTATACAAAATAACTGCGATTGCCCTGGGGGTCTCGATGCCCAGAAAGACAGCGTAAAAGCCCGCCTCTCCCATGAGCTGGAGCATCTCATCATCCTCGGCTAAATTTACCGAGGCCTCAGTCATAGAGGTAAAAGGATAGTTGTGCTGCTGCATCCAGGGAATCAGCTCCCGCAGAAAACGTTTGACATTGCGCTGATTGCCGATGAAATTGTCATCCACAATAAATAACGAGCCGCGCCAGCCCAGGTCGTAGAGGGCTGGCAGTCCACTCCCAGTCGGCAGCGGCTTCTTCTGCGACGTTGCGATCGCAGAAGCTCATCTCCCAAGCGGTTGGCAGGAGGGCAGCCACAGTAATAACGCTATCCCCATGAAGCAGAGATGCATTTCCCCAGACTCGAAGCCTCGAATCTGGGGAAATGCAGTAATACGCCGCCTACCTGAGCAACGACAACAGTTCAGTCAATTAGGCGTGAACCATTAAATATTGACCATTACCATTATACTCGCCGTCGCAGGTGGCAAAGATCGTCCCCAGCAGCAGCAAATAGAAGCGCCATATTCGGCGGAACTTGGCATAGTCCATGCCGTAGTCTAGGGATTGAACGCTCTCCTGGGAGGCGTCAAACCGCTCCAGCCACGCCGTCAGCGTTTTGTGGTAATTCATGCCGTTCATGTACCACCGCTCGATGGTCTTAAGATCGCTGTTGTGGCTGGGAACCGCGTCATGGTTCCAGTAGCGCCCGTGGGGAAAAATATACTTGTGGGTAAAACCTGACGACATGTGGTTGGGAATGCGAACGGTAATGATATGGATCAATACCCTACCGTCGCTCTTTAGAAACGAGGCTAGCCTTTGAAAGGCATTGGTCAAATTTCCCACATGGCAAAAGACCCCAATGGAGAGAATTTTGTCGAATTTTTCGGTGAACTGTGCCTGATTTAAATCTCCTTCGTGGAGGGTGAATCGGCCTGAACTTAGGTAGCTTTCAGGATCCTGCATTTTTTGGCGCATATACTCGCACTGCTGATGGCTGAGGTTCAATCCGGTAAACCGCACGTTAGGGAACTTAGACATGATGTAGTTAGGTACACAGCCCCAGCCACAGCCAAAATCCAAAATATGATCGCCATCCACGATGCCCAGGCGCTCAATCACCTGGTCGATCATGTGCATTTGGGAGGTTTCCAGGTCGGTTGCGCCATGCTCCCAAAATCCGGTGCTGTATTTGGGATAAATCACGGGCCAATCCCCCAGCATACGATTCAGCATAGCCTGGGGTAGGTCATACTGTACCTGCATCAGCTCCCGTGACGATTCCGCTAGCTGGTCGGATTCTTGTAACACCCATTCGTAGGGGGCCAGGAGCCCGGGGCAGGATTTAAACAAAACTGGCATAGTGGTGTGCAGCAGTGCTCGAAACGCCGCATCCGGTATTTCTAAGCCGTTGATGTAGGCTTCTGCCAGGGCCATTTGGGTGGCATTCACAGCTCCGGCCATTAATCGCGTGGCTTTGTAGGCCACGGGGCTTTTCAGCGCCATATCCCCCGCCACAGGAATATGTTTTTGCAGTTCAGGCAATAGGTTTGAAGCCGTCATTTGGTTTTCCCTCAGCTAATGGATGAGTACAGCCATTGACTCGACAAGAAGTGGGGTAGTAATCGGACAATCCGCAGGGGCTGAGCACTGCTCAGCCCCTACAATTCAGAGGTATCTAATAGGATTTGGGATGGGATTCATAGCGTCTTCCGGTTTAGCGAGCGGCTGCATGGGTACACCGGCTATGAATTAGCCAAAGTTTTAACCGGAGCGGTTATCCCTGAAGGCCGAAGCCGATCTTTTGCCCGCTTTAGCAGGTCGGCTTCCGTCGGAACCCTAGGCTTTGATGCTAGCATTAGGAGCTTCAGCAGCTTAATAAAGCTAAACGTCGGGTCGGGGAGATAAACCACCCGTCCAGCCTTGACGGTAATGCCGTGCCGACTTGAGAACGGAAAGGCGTGGTGGCAATTGTGCCAGCCTTCCCCCAGCGTAAAAAAGGCCACCAGCGGATTATTGCGGCTGAAGTCATCGGTAACAAACGGCTGCTCACCCGCCATATGGCTGAGGGAGTTGACGGTTTGCACCCCATGGAAAAGCAGCGTCGTGCTGAGGAAAAACGCCCCCAAATATTCCACCCCGCCAATGCCGTAGGACAGCGCTCCCAGGGCCACGAGGGGAACAAAGTGCAGCCGATCAATCACCCGTAAAACCCGATCGCTTTCCACATCCACCGGCAGCTTAGCCGGTAAAAATCGGGAGGATAACAGCCAGCCCCCCTGTGACCAGACAAAACCGCTGATGCCACGAGGCGGGGTGTAGGGAGAATGGGGATCAAGGGGTTGATCGGACTGCTGGTGATGAAGCAGGTGGTGCGCTTTCCACCAGCTCGGCCCCATTTGCCCGGCGGCGGCGGCGACAACGCTGCCCACCCATAACACCGGGGCAGGAGCTTGATAGCTTTTGTGGGTGAGGAGGCGATGGTAGATACTGGTGGTGGCCAACATGCGGATGGCATAGAGCCCGACGATCCACACCAGAGCGCCCCACGATAGGCCAGTCGTGAACATCAGCAACGAGCCGATGTGGCTGGCGATAATTAGCACCGGGCCGATTATGTACGAAAAAATGGTAAGCGAGGAATAGGGCCGCATGGATAATTCTAATATCCTAGAAAGAGGGGCAAAGCAGCTGGCTATGGGTGAAATTTATCGACTGGCCTGGAACTGCCCCGTGGCGATGTAACCCTGGTTAATTTGGGATGGGCCGCTTGGTGACGACTCTCAAACTGCAAAAGCTGGCCTCCAACTACCAAAAATGGCGGTTCTGGGCCAGCTGCAATAACTCAGCTTTCATAAGATTTTAACGTTGATCGAGGGTCGGGTGGGGAGCAGTAATTGTAAATTCTAAAATTACAATTACTGCAAATTGTTAGTTATATTTCTCAATATTTGTAAAATTTTAGGGTTCTGATAAAGATATTTGGACTATCCCAAACGTTGTTTGAAAGAGTCCAAATATCTGTTTGAACTGGTGGAAATAATTGTTCAATCTAACGTCTTCAAGTAGACCCTAGAACTATTTCTCTACCAGTTCGCGGAACCAGTTGTCGGTCCAGAGTTCGTCGAAGGCGGGCTCGGTGCGGGCTTCTTCGCGGTAGTCAGGGTCGAGGCGCACGGCCTGCTGGAGTGCCTCCATGGCGTTGTCGAACTGGCGCTGGAGGGCGTAGCAGAGGGCTTTGTGGTAGTAGGCCTTGGGATAGTCGGGGTCGAGGGCGATCGCCCGATCAAAGCTCTTGATCGCATCCTCGTCGCGGCCCAGCTTGACCAGGGCTAGACCTCGGTTATCCCAGCCCTTGGGGGCCTCGGGGTTGAAGCGGGTCGCCTTGTCAAAGCTGGCTAGGGCGTCGTCGTAGCGCTCTAGCTCGATCAGCGACAGGCCCCGGTTGAGCCAGGCGATCGCGTCGTTGGCCTGATACTCCACCGCCTTATCAAAGGAGTTAAAGGCCTCCTCATGCTGCTGCAAAATGCCGTAGGAGACCCCCCGGTTGACCCAGGCTTCGTGGTACTCGGGGTGAACCTCTAGAGCTTTGTCAAAGGCGGTAATGGCGTCTTCGCGGCGCTTCAGGCGGCTCAGTACCATGCCCTGGTTAAGCCAGGCCTTGGCGTCGTCGGGGGTGATCTCGGTGAGCCGGTCGAATACCGTCAGGGCGTCTTCGTGGCGGCGCAGCTCCCGCAGAATCAACCCTTTCTGCATCAGGGCCGCCGTATGCTTGGGCTCTAGTTCAAGGGCGTGGTCGAGGGAGTCGATCGCCCCCTCGAGCTGCTCCAGGGCCTGCTGGGCCTGGGCCCGGTTGAGCCACACCTGGGTGTTGACGGGCTGAATGTCGAGGGCCTTGTCGTACTCGGCCACCGCCAGGGCGTAGTCGCGCTCCGCCAGGTAGCGATCGCCCCGGCCAATATACTCATCGGCGGTGAGAAATAGCTGAGGCCGGTTGGTCTCCAGCCGGGTGAGCTTGTCGGTGAGGGTGGCAAACTGCTGCCTCGCCTCGCTCATAAAGGAGTCGGCCAGGTACTGGGGCGACACCTCCCCCAGCCGCTGCATGATGTCGTCTTTTTGGTGCTGGGCCTCAGCCTGGATGGCCTCTAGCCGCACCCGGTAGCTCTGCTGGAGATCGCCCAGGCGGCCTAGGGTAACCTCGCGCCCGGCCTCGATATCGGCCTCGAGTCGGGCAAACCGCTCGGCCATCTCGGCCATTAGCCCCTCCAGCTGGGCGCGGGCCTGGGCCTCCCGCTCGGCGGTGGTGGTGCCCAGGTTGGCCAGGTCTTCGCTGAGGCGGGTGTCAAAGCTGTCGATTTTGTCGAGGACGCGATCGCGGCGGGTGAAGATCACCTCCCGCACCTGACCCAGCTGCTCGGTAAAGGCGGCTTCCATGGCCCTCAGCCCGTCGATGATTTGCAGCTGCTGCTCCCCTGCCGCCTCCTGCAGCACCCGCACCTGCTGGCGAAAGGCGCTGGCGGTGGCCTCTACATCGCTCAGCAGGGTTGAGCGCTGGATCTCGACCTCGGTGGCCATCTGGCCCAGTTGGGATTGCAGGGTCTGGGCGGTGCGCTGAAAGTCGTCCAGGGTATTTTGCTGGCGGGCCTCCACCTCGGTGCGGGTGGCGGCAAACCGATCTAGCGCCTCATCCGCGGCCTGGCGCAGGTCGCCCAGCAGCATGTCCTGGCGCTTGTCAATGTCGAGCTTGAGGCCGCCAAACTGGGCCAGAAACTCGTCGGCCTGGCGGCCCAGGTCGGCCAGAATGCGGCTCCGCTGACCATCCACCTCGGTGCGCAGGTTAGCAAACCGCTGGGTAAATTCGTCGATGGAGCGCTGAATGGTTTGCAGAGCCAGGTCCCGTTCCCCCAGGGCGCTGACCTGCAGATCGCCCAGCTGGCGGCTGATCTCCTCGGTTTGGCTCTCCAGGCGGGTGAGGCTGGTCTGGCGCAGGCTGTCGAGGGCGGCGGCGATGGTGGCGGCCTGGCGATCGACCTGATCGCTGGCCTGGGTGGTGAGCTGCTGGCGCAGGTCCGCCAGGGCCGCCATGACGCGATCGCGCTCCTCCTGCATCGCCAGGGTCATCGTCCCCATCTGGTCGGCAAAGCTGGTTTCGGCGTTGCCGATCTTTTGCAGCACCGCATCCTGGTGCACCTCCACGTCGCTGCGCAGGCGGTTCACATCCCGCAAAAAGCCGGTCTGGTTTTCCTCCAGGGTGCGAAACACCACGTCCCGCTGGAGCTGGGTGTCCTTGCGCAGGGTGGTGATTTCGTCATCGGCGGTCTGGCGCAGCCCGGTCAGATGACCGACAAAGTTGGCCTCGGTTGACTCCAGTTTTACCTGCAAATCGCTCAAGGTCGACTGCCAGTCGTTGATGGTACGGGCCTTAAACTCGGCCAGGTCGTCCACCAACCGATTGAGCACCTGCTTTTTGGTGACCGCCTCTTCCTGAAAGCGATCGGTGCGGCTGTCGAGCTCGGCGGCCCGCTCCTTGGCCTGGGCCAGAATATAGTCGAGGTCGCGGGTGGCGGTCTGAATCTTGGTCTCTAGGTCTGTAATGTCGTTGATCTGGTTGCGTACCACCACGGAGACCTCTTGGATCACCGATCGCCGCATCAGCCACAGCATCACCACCCCTAGCCCTAGCAGCAGTAGCAGGGTCCCCAGCATCACAAAAAACAGCGTGGTGGCGCGGCGAAAGGCCAGGTCAGCCTCGGTGCTCAGCCGCTCTAGCTCGGCGGCGGTAGGGGCCTGGGCCAGCAGTACAGGCTCCGATGGGCGCGGCGGCAGGGTCTCAGCGTTAGCAGGCCGCATCCCCCCACCGCTGATCATCATCAGCGCCAAAAGCAACAACGGGCGGGGAACATCGGCCAGGGAACGCATGGGCTGCCTCATCAGGACTGTCCTAATGGAATATGCCTAGGATACCTGATACTTCAAAGGGTTAGGGCGGCGGTGGGCAACATTTGCCCGGCAGAGGCGGTCGCCTCAATGGCCATAGTTGTAGCCGCTGGGCAGGATGGTGGTATCGTCGCAGCAGGCCGCCGCCAGGTCTACCCCCGTCGCCCGACATAGATTGCACCGGCTAGCGAACGACTTCGCTCAACCTTCAGTGATCGAGCCCTGAGCGAAGTCGAAGCCGATTAGCGGGTACCTTGTTTTACTGCGAGTCCCTAAGTATTTCTTCAGGTATCTCTTCAGGTTTGTGGGCTTCGGCGGGTGTAGGCCCCTGGGGTCTAGGCGCAGTCGGCTAGATGAAAGGTCATGGGTCGACTCAATAGCTCTAGCGCCTCCAGCAGGGGCAGGGGCGGACTAAACAAAAAACCCTGGCCAACGGCGCAGCCCATAGCTCGTAGCGCGGCCATTTGGGCCGGGGTTTCAATGCCCTCGGCCACGGTGGGAAGACCTAGCTTGCGAGCAATATCAATAATGGAGCCGACTAGAATCTTGGCGCGATCGCTGCTGCATAGCTTTTGAATAAACGACTTGTCGATCTTCAGACAATCGATTTCGCAGCGCTCCAGATAGTTCAGGCTAGAGTAGCCCGTGCCAAAGTCATCCAGCGATACCTCAAAGCCCGCCGCGCGGCATTTACCAATCGAGTCGATAGCCTCGACCTCGTCTAAGAAGATGCGCTCGGTAACCTCTAGCTTAATTTGGTGAGGTTTGACCCCGTGGCGCTGGGTGCAGGCCAGCAGATGGTCAAAAAAGTCAGCTTCCTGAAACTGCCGCACCGAGATATTGATACTCATAAAGAAGTCTTGGGTACCCAAGCCTAGGACGGTGAGCTGATCCTGAAACCGCCGTAAATCGGCGCAGGAGTGCTCTAAAATCCATTCGCCCATTGGCAGAATGAGTGAGGTCTCTTCGGCCAAGCCAATAAACTGCTGGGGCGAGACTAGGCCCCGCTGGGGGCATTGCCACCGCAGCAGCGACTCAAACCCGACAATCCTCCGGCTGTTGAGGTCAAACAGGGGTTGATACATGAGGGACAGTTCATTGTTCTCAACCGCCCTGCGCAGGTCAGACTCTAGCTTGATATCGGCTAAAATTTGCTGATACTGATGGCTTTTGGCGTAGCTCTTTTCGGTTACTGCGGGGCAGGGCAGGGCAATCTGCGGGCTGGTCAAGGTTTTGAGGTAGGCATTGTAGGATCGATTGCGGTGCAGGGACATGGCAATAAACAGCCGCACCATGGGCGACGACGACTCGATCCGCTCGGCAACCTGGGCCGCCGACACCACAATGCAGCGGCAGGGGCAAAGGGCTTTGGCTGAAGCCGACCGGGGCGAGGCATCAATGATGCCCATCTCCCCAAAAATATCCCCCGTTCCCAATACGCTGAGTTGTAGGGAATCGTCTCCCCTGCCGACAAAAATTTCCACATAGCCCGACTCAATGATGTAGGCCTTGTCGGCGGAACTGCCCTCAGTAAAAATAGTTTCTCCAGCGCTAAATAGCCGAATATTGCAGTTGGAAGCGGTCGCAATATCAGCTACTAAGCCGCTGTTAGCACTGTCTTTCATAGCGGATTCTGTGGCTGTGGATGGTTCGGCAGAGGTGGGCTGAGATAGGTGAGTGACGGTTCTCATGGCAGGAACAAATGAGGAGCTTTGTTCTAGCATCCCGTATTTCCTGGGAGGAATTTATATTCCAATTGTGAAGTGTCAGTAAGCATTTTTAAAAACCCTAGTCAATCACTGAATCCTTACAAAGAGGTCACCTACGGCCATGATCTAAATCACAACAGAAGCAGACTGAGGTGCCTGCCATCGGCCAAAATAGGATAGGCCTCTAGCCTATCCGCCGGTTCGACCGACAGTATTTCGATCCTCTCCCCCATGTTGCCCATTTCCTGCGTATTCCTATGACTTCTTCCTCAGCCCGTCCTGTCCTCTGTCAGCATAGCCAAGTTACCGTGGTGGGGGCAGGCAACGTGGGCAGCACCCTGGCCCAGCGAATTCTTGAACGCAACCTGGCCAACGTGGTACTGGTTGATATAGTGGCGGGTCGCCCCCAGGGGGTTGCGCTTGATTTGGCCCAGGCGGCAGGTTGTGAGGGGCATAACCGCACTATTGTGGGAACCAACGATTACCAAGATACTGCTAACTCCGACATTGTGGTGGTCACGGCCGGGTTACCCCGCCGTCCCGGTATGACCCGCGACGATTTGACCCAGGTGAATGGCAGGATTGTGGTGGATACCCTGCGCCAGGCCCTGCTCCTGTCACCCCAGGCCAGGGTCATTGTGGTCACCAACCCGCTGGATGTAATGACCTACCTGGCCTGGAAGGTCAGCGGGTTGCCCCCCCAGCGGGTGATGGGTATGGCTGGGGTGCTTGACTCGGCTCGGTTTCAGACCTTTATCGCCTGGGAACTGGGGGTGCCCCCCGCCGATGTGTCGGCGCTGGTGCTGGGGGGACACGGCGATTTGATGGTGCCTCTACCCAGCTACACCACCGTCAGCGGCATTCCCGTCACTGAGCTACTACCCGCCGACCGGCTGAGGGAGTTGATCGATCGCACCCGCAACGGTGGAGCCGAGATTGTGCAGCTGCTGAAGCAGGGTGGGGCCTACTACGCCCCGGCCTCGTCGGCCTGCGTCATGGTGGAGGCCATGCTGCTCAACCAGCGGCGAATTTTGCCGATGGCCGCCTACCTGCAGGGCCAGTATGGTCTCGACGATCTGTACCTGGGGGTGCCCTGCCGCCTAGGGCAGGGGGGTATCGAAGAAATTTTGGAGCTATCCCTCACTGCCGAGGAGCAGGGGGCGCTGGCCCGATCGGCGGCTGCGGTGAAGGAGCAGGTGCAGCAGGCCCTGGAGATTTTGTCGGCTTAGGGGGAACCCGATGGGGCCAAGCTCGCCAGTCTAAGTCAATCGCTGCTGTGGGCTGATCTTTGCCGCTGCCTAGGGCTAGGCCAGCAAAATAACCAGCAGCAGAAAGCTAGCTACTGAAACGCCAGACTGCCAGAAAATAGTTGCAGCGGTGTCGTTAACCATGGGGTTACCTCTCGAACTAAGGGTAGAAACACTTTGTCTCCTTAACATTCCCGTTCCTCACCATGGGTCATCCTTGGGTTTTACTATCGGTATCCCCAGCTGGGCTAGTGCAGCGTCAGGACTAAAATTAGGGGTCACGTAGGTTGGGTGCAGCGGAGCGAAACCCAACAGCAGTAAGTCTTGTTGGGTTCTGCTAGCGCGCCACCCAACCTGCAAATTTAGGCTTGACAGACTCCTAGGGCGTCAGGGGAATCAGTTCTTCTAGGGCCGTTTGTAGATCCATTGTCAGGGTCTCTACCGCCACCTTGGCCGAGCGGCGCGATGCGGCGTAGTCGGGCCAGCGCTGGGTAATGTCGATCGGTTCCCCTAGGGTAATAATCGCCTGGCGACGCCCCAATTGGGGGCGTTTGGGGACGCGGGTACCCTTCACCCGCTCCACCAGGTCAAAGAGAATCAGGGTAGTTTCGGCAAACCGCTCAAAGGTAGGGTTGTCCTGTACGTAGCGCCCCGTGACCGCGACAAAGCTCTCGGCCAGGCGCATATGGCGCAGGTGCAGGGTGGCTTCCTCCGCGACCCAGTCGGCCAAACCGCGATCGACCGGCGACAGCTGCTCCAGGCTGGGAATATCTTCTCGATAGATGTAGGCCCATCCAGCCTCTTCTAGGCGGCGGCAGCGGGTGACCAGGGTGCCGGTGCTGGGCAGGCTAAAGAACCGTTCCCCGACCCTGAGCGACCCGTCGAGCAGCTGGCTGAGCCGTTGGGCGATCGCCGCTGGCTCCTCAGACCCTTCCACCGCCCCTGGGTCCGGGCCCAGGGCATAAAAGCGGCGGTAAAACTGCTCCATGCGGCCCAGCAGATGCTGCCCTAGCCCCAACAGGCGGGGGTAGTAGTCGGCGGGTGCCATCGCCGCGGCATCGCTGAACAACTTCACCGGCAGGCCGCAGTCGGCCTCCAGCTGGGCCAGCAGTCGGTTGAGCGCAGCCCAGTCGGGACGAGGATACACATACCGCAGGCCGATCGGCAGCAACAGTACCTGCTCCGATCGCCCGGCTTTTTGCAAATCTTCCACCGCCCAAAAGGCCATCTGAGCGGTGCCCGGTTCCAGATCGCTAATCACCTCACCGTGGCCGTTGGTGGCCCCCTCGGGGGCAATGGTCACCGGCAGCGGGGCACTCAGCATCTGCTGGCGCACGGCCTTGATCGCCTTGAGGTCGAGCCGCCGCCCACGATGCACCGGAATGCCCCCGATGGCGGCAAAAAACCAGCCCAGCCACCGCCCCGCCCACAGAGGCATGCCTCGGTCGTACATAAAAAAACTGTGCAGCGGACGTTTGAGGCGGATGCCCCGGGCCTGGGCGGCGCGAGGCACCAGCCGCGAAAACAGGTACGACAGGCACATGGGGTCGTCGACCTGGCTGTGGCGAAAGGCCATCATCAGCCGAATCTTGCCCGTCTGGAACTGGTGAAAACCCTCGACCAGCACTTCGGGATTGGGACAGGTCACCGGCCAAATGCCCGCCGGTAGCCAGGGCCGCAGCCGCAGCCGCAGCATCAGGGGTAACAAAATATAGCCTACCTGCACTACCCAGGGCCGATAGCGAGGCGGGATAAAGCCCAGGGGCGGCTGGGCGCGATTCAGTTTAGGCAATGGCAGACTCCGGAGCAGGGGGCGGGGTTTTCCATAGCCCACTGTAGGGCAGATTCCCCGGTCGCGACATAGTAACGGTCGGCGATGCAGACTGTCCTAACCGATCTGGCGCTGGCTGTACCAAGTCCGGGTCCCATACCCCCATTTCAAAAACAGGCCGCTCTGTAGGGGCAAACGGCGTTTGCCCTGCCCTGGGGGTAACCCAATAGGACTTGGTATACCCTATTGGGTCAGTGCGGTAGTCAACGCCTGCCCCCGGTCGTAGCGCTAGGTCGCAACCCCCATAGCTCCCCATGGACCTCCATAAACAATGTCCCTCTCCCCAGGGAAGAAGGACATTGTCTCGGGACCACACAACCTATCGGAACTACACAACCGGGATAGTTCACCGTGATGAACTACCCAAAAATAAAAATGTCTGACCCCTGAAAGCCCCCTGGAGTCAGACATATTTACCTGTAAGGACGCTCTTCAAGCAGACTAGATCTAAGGTTCAAATGCCCCCAAGTGAGCCATCAGAACTGAGCCTGCTGCGTTCTCCAGAGTTAAGCCTATTCTCGTCTGGTCGGGGGGCTGAAGGCTTCGAGAGAAATACGGAACCTGAGAAGCTGGAGCTGGAGATGACTAACCAGGTTCGGTGGTATTACCCACGCCAAAAACGACAGCCCTGGTTGGCGAAATAGGGCAGCTGGGCCTGGCGGTCGGGCCAGTGGTAGGCCACGTAGCGCAGTACCCAGGGGGCCGACACCAGCAGGCACAGCGGCCCTAGCCACCAACTGGTGCGAAACTCCGCCAGGGTATCGATGGCGTTGCTGGCGGGCTGGGCGGTGAGAAGGTCGACGGCGGAGGCGATCGCATTGTTCATGGCGTGGGCGGCCATGGGCACCAGCAGCGATCGCGTACTCAGGTACAGCAGCGACATCACCACCCCAAACACAAACAGCCCGACCAGGTTAGAGTGCAGCACCCCAAACAGCACCGACGTCATCACAATGGCCGGGCGAATGCCCCACTTGACCCCCCAGCGGTGCAGCAGCACGCCACGAAAAATAAACTCTTCGGTAATCGGGGCCACCACCAGCACCGAAAACAGCATCAGGGCATTGTACAAAACAGGGTTTGTTGCCTGGTCCGAGGACAGCAGCAGCGACTGTTTGAGGGTGGCTTCTACCAGACCTGGGGCCACCAGCGACAGCCCCAGGTAGGACACCTGAAACGCCCCCAGGGAAAACAAAAATACCCCCACCACTAACCACAACAGCTGAACCCAGGCCAGATGGCGGGGCCAGGGGCCGAGCAGCGCCGACAGCCGCAGGGGCGATCGCCGCGTTACCACCAAAATTGCCCCGCACAGCCCCACAAAAATTAGACTGTAGAGAATCGGAGCCAAAATGGGATCACTTCCCTGCAGGGGCAGTAGCTCTAGGGCGCCTAGGGTGCCAAATACCAGGGCCAAGCCGATGGAGATGGCAAAAAAAATCAGCACCACCAGGCGTGCCTTGAGAGCCAAAAATGGGTTGTCACACGTTTTCATAACCAAAACCTGTGCCGGGGGACGTTGGCAGAGAACGCTAGAGCCCATGACATCTAGGGTCTCCGATCTCCCTAGTCCAACCCGATTCCTACCGATTCAACCATGAATTGCCTGGGGAACGCTATAACTGAACAGTGCGAAGTTCTCAGGCCGTGGGAAAGGTGAAGAAAAACGGACACGCCTGCGCCCCGGAGGGCCGTCATGTCCGAGACTGGCTGAAGTGATTATCAGCAGCCAGACTTATTATGGAGCTCCACCAACGCC
>JBGSNT010000309.1:0-18690 GCA_041739575.1 Nodosilinea sp.
TTAACAAAGTCGCTGGAGATTGGTTGTTTACCGGAAACCGGGCCTGCCCTGCAAATGCTACGATAAATGCCGCTTTTCAATCCTCCTTGCCCCCTAGAGCGCCCCATTTTGACCCAGGCATTTTCCTTTCAGTGCGACGCCCGCTGTAGCCACACCCAGGCTCGGGCTGGCACCTTCAGCACCCCCCACGGCCCCGTACACACCCCTCGGTTTATGCCCGTGGGCACCTTGGCCAACGTCAAAACCGTCACCCCCGCCCAGCTGGCCACCACCGGGGCGCAGATGGTGCTCTCTAACACCTACCACCTGCACCTGCAACCGGGGGAAGACATTGTGGCCGAGGCGGGTGGCCTGCACCGCTTCATGGGCTGGAACGGCCCCATGTTGACCGACTCGGGAGGCTTTCAGGTGTTTAGCCTGAGCCAGATGCGCACCATCACCGAAGACGGCGTCACCTTCAAGTCGCCTAAGGATGGCCGCATCATCAATATTCGCCCCGAAACCTCGATTCAGATTCAAAACGACCTGGGGGCCGATGTGATTATGGCCTTTGACGAGTGCCCCCCCTATCCGTGCAGTCGGGAGGCGGTCAAAGCCTCTACAGACCGCACCTGGCGCTGGCTGCAGCGCTGTGTGGAGGCCCATCAGCGGCCCGATCAGGCTCTGTTTGGCATTGTGCAGGGGGGCGTCTACCCCGATCTGCGGACCGAGGCGGCGCAGCAGCTGGCAACGCTAGATCTGCCGGGCTATGCGATCGGCGGTGTCAGCGTGGGGGAACCACCGGAGCTGATCGAAACTATTGTGAAGGCCACGGCCCCCTGCCTGCCCGAGCATAAGCCCCGCTATCTGATGGGGGTGGGTACCTATCGAGAAATGGCCCAGGCGATCGCAGCGGGGGTAGACCTGTTCGACTGCGTCATCCCCACCCGGCTGGCGCGCCACGGGGCGGCCCTGGTGTCGGGGGAGCGCTGGAATCTCAAAAACCAGCGTTTTCGCCGTGACTACACCCCCATCGACGGCACCTGTCCCTGCTATACCTGCCAAAACTTTACCCGCGCCTACCTCTGTCACCTGATCCACGCCAAAGAGATGCTGGCGTTTACGCTGATCTCCATCCACAACATTACGGAGCTGGTGCGGTTTACCCAGGGCATTCGGGCGGCCATTCTGGGCGATCGCTTTGCCACCGAGTTTGCCGACTGGTTAGCGCCAAACCCAGCAATAACCTCAGTAGACGCCCCCCCGCCATGATAAAATGCGAAGAAAATTTACCAATTCTCAGATTGCGGCCAGGGCACCCCAGGGTGTGGCGCTGCTGGGGTCTGAGGCTGGTCTGTCCAGGCTGTGTAATGAGAGGATAACAATTCAATGGAAGTCGCAATGCTGCTGGCTAAGCTGCCCGAGGCCTACTCCCTGTTTGACCCCCTGGTAGATGTGCTGCCCATCATCCCCCTGTTTTTCCTGCTGCTGGCCTTTGTGTGGCAGGCTTCCGTGGGCTTTAAATAAGCCGTCTAGATTTTATAGAAGATACTTCAACCCCAGGATGTCTAGGCATCCTGGGGTTGTTTCTTGTTGTTGAGGGGAAAATGAGGTGGTCTAAGTTACGGATAACAAATCCAATCGTGACTTAGACCATGAACCTCATAGACCAATTGAAGCAAATTCCTGACCCTCGTGGTCGCCATGGGCAACGCTATCCATCTCAGTCATGGTCGTACGGTTGCCCTGGGCCAAATAAGAACCGTCGCTCCTAGACGCCCTCGCCAATGCTTTTGCGATCGCCAAAATTTCCTAGGCTTACCCGGTCAAGCCGAGTCTCAATTCTGGTTTGAGTTTGAGCATCGAGATTTGCAAACCATTCATCAAAGGGGCAAGCCCCCTCCGACATCATATGTTTCTGAAGTTCCTACTGTGCCCCACTCATCGCTGCCCTAGTTTGGTAAAAATCCCCGGTTTCTTGAAGAAATCGGGGATTTTTACGTAGAGTAACTGGCTTATCACTCTACCGCTCGGTGAGCTTCGTCAGCAGCGTGTTAGACCGATCCACAAAGGTCTTCATGCCGTCGGCATCAAAGCCCTTTTGAGCCATCAGCGCCGTGTCGTAGACCTGGTTGCAGATCATCTTGGCTAGGTCGCCCGCCGGGGAACTGCCGCCATCGGCCCCGATGATGGTGCTCTGGCTCAGGCCCAGCAGGTTTTGAATCAGCGGGTGAGCGGTGTTGACCATTAGCACATGGTCATCGGGAAAGGTCATTTCCTGCTGCTGAATCATTGCCATGGTTTCCTGCATGCGGCGGGCTTCCTCGGGTAGCAGCACCATGGCCGGGGGGGCACCTTCACCCTTGAGCGACTGGGGTTTGACGTTCACCCGAGGCCGATTGATCGCCTTCTCGAACATCTCTTTGATTTCGTCATCGCGGGTTTTGTTGGTAGCTGGGTCAACGATTTCGCTCTGCTTGTCCTTGTCGAGCAGATTGTCGTCGAGGTCGGCATCCACGCGGGCAAACTTCACGTCCGAGTAGTCGCGCTCCAGGGAGGGAATGAAGTGGGTGTCGATGAACGAATCCATGTACAGCACCTCTAGGCCCTGGCTTTTGAACAGCTCAATGTAGGTGGCCTGGGAGACTTCGTCGGTAGCGTAGAAAATGCGGTTTTCGTGCTTGTCTTTGTTGCGCTCCAGGTAGTCCTTCAGGGTGGTGTAGAAGTTGCCCTTGGCGTCGGTGGCGGGCTTGGCAGCGTCGGAGACCTCTGACCAGGCGTCGCCTTCATCAGTTTGCACTTCCACTTTGGGGGCTTCCTCAGATTCGCCCAGCTTTGCCGTGGTGCGGAAGATTAGAATGTCTTCCACCTGGGTCTTGAACTTGTCGTCGTTGAGGGAGCCGAATTTGACGAAGTTGCCCAGGTCTTGCCAGCTGGCGATGTACTTGGGCAGGTCGTCGCGGTACAGGGCCTTGAGGCTGTCGCCCACCTTCTTGGCGATGTAGTCGGCGATGCGGCGCACGGTGCGATCGCCCTGCAAGAAACTCCTACTCACGTTGAGCGGAATGTCGGTGCTGTCGATCACCCCGCGCAGGGGCAGCAAGAATCGGGGCACCACCTCTTCGCAGTTGTCGGTGACAAACACCTGGTTGCAGTAGAGCTTAATACTGCTCTTGGTGATGTCGATATCGGGCTTGAGCTTGGGGAAGTAGAGAATGCCGTTGACCACAAAGGGGTAGTCGGTGTTGAGGTGAATCCACAGCAGCGGGTCTTCCTGGAAAGGGTAGAGGTAGCGATAAAACTCCAGGTAGTCGTCGTCGGTGAGGCCGCTGGGGGACTGCTTCCAGGGGGCCTCGTGTTTGTTGGCGACTTCGCCCTCGATCTTGATCGGCACCGGCATGAAGTCGCAGTAGGTTTTGATCAACTGCCGAATGCGAGCGGGCTCCAGATACTCCTCTTCGCCCTCCATCAGGGTGAGGGTGATGGTGGTGCCCACGGTGGTGCGATCGGAGGCGCTCAGCTCAAACTGGGTGGTACCGTCGCAGCTCCAGTGGATCGCTTCGGCCCCCTCCTGGTACGAGAGGCTGTCGATCTCGACGGTGGAGGCCACCATAAACGCCGAATAGAAGCCCAGGCCAAAGTGGCCGATGATCGGGTCGGCGGCGGCGCTGTCTTTGTACTTGGTGATAAATTCTTCGGCGCTGGAGAAGGCCACCTGGTTGATATACTTCTTCACTTCCTCGGCGGTCATGCCGATGCCGGTGTCGGAGACGCTGAGGGTCTTTTTGTCCTTATCGAGCTTGATTTCGATTTCGGGGTTGCCGATGTCGCCAGCGTATTCCCCGGAGCGGGACACCATCGAGAGCTTCTTAATGGCGTCTACGGCGTTGGAGACCAGCTCTCGCAGAAAGATCTCGTGCTCCGAGTAGAGCGCTTTTTTGATAATCGGAAAAATATTCTCGGTATGAATCGAGATATTGCCCTGTTCCAGAATCGTCGTCATGGTGGTACGGGGATGAGTTCAGATAACGGGTTGCCTATGGGCAATTCTTGACGCTGCAGGGGAAATTTACAAGCGGCGATTTCTCCCCCAGGAGGTTCGGTTGACCCTACTGGGTTCGGTTAGCGGTGTCTGATTTAACAGTCAGCGGTCCAAAAAATTGTTATTTGTACCTGGGAAAGGAAAATGTTTTGTGCATTTTTTCAGGTGCCTGGCCTTCTGCGGCCCCGCCCACGGCTGTGCGCCGTGTCAGTATTTCAGACGTCTACTCTATAAAGTCTATGAGCTATCCCAAAGATATCCCACCCTTTAAGTCTGGGCCTGAGAAGGTTTGGCAGGCCCTAACCCCTTACCGTGCTTGGGTTGGGCTGGGGGTAGCTGTGCTGCTCTATGGCGCCACGGCGGCACCCGCCTGGGGCCAGGATGGGGCCGCCACTGGGGTGGACGCTATTTTTGCGCCCATCGTCAACGTGATGGCGCTGTTGCTCTTCTTTAAGATTGGCGGGGAGAACGGGTTCCCGTTTATTGTGCTGTGGCTATTTGTAGCTGCGCTGTTCTTTACCGTGCGGATGGGTTTCATTAATCTGCGCGGGTTCAAGCACGCCATTGAGGTGGTGCAGGGCAAGTACGATGATCCCCACGACGAGGGTGAGGTATCGCACTTCCAGGCGTTGGCTACCGCAGTGTCGGGCACCGTAGGGCTGGGCAATATTGCGGGGGTGGCGATCGCCATTCAGCTCGGCGGGCCGGGCGCGATGGTGTGGCTTACCCTAGCTGGGTTCTGCGGCATGGTGACCAAGTTTGTCGAGTGTTCTTTGGCGGTCAAGTATCGCCGGATCGAAAACGACGGCACCGTTTTGGGTGGCCCTATGTACTACCTGACCCGAGGGCTAGCCCCCAAGGGCATGCGCCCCTTAGGGCAGGGCTTAGCGGTTCTGTTCTGCATTCTTTGCCTGGGCGGCAGTCTGGGCGGGGCCAACATGTTTCAGTCTAACCAGGCCTATGCGGCTATTTCTAGCCTCATTCCTGGGCTACCCGCCTGGTTGTTTGGCCTGATTTTGGCCTCGCTGGCGGGGTTTGTCATCATTGGGGGCATTCGTCGCATCGGGGCTGTGGCCGAAAAGTTAGTGCCTGCCATGGCGGCCATCTATGCGATCGCCTGCCTGTTTGTAATTGCGGTCAATATTGGTCAGGTACCTGCGGCTATTGGCACCATTATCAGCGAAGCCTTTGCCCCGACCGCCGCTGTGGGCGGCATCGTGGGGGTGATGGTACAGGGCATTCGCCGTAGCTCCTTCTCCAACGAAGCAGGGGTGGGGTCTGCGGCCATCGCCCACGCCGCCGCCCGCACCGATGAGCACATTCGCGAAGGCATCGTGGCCCTGCTGGAGCCCTTCATCGACACCATCGTGATCTGCAATATGACGGCGATCGCGATCGTCTTAACCGGCGTGTATCAAGACACTGGTGCCGAGCTCAGTGGTGTAGGTATGACCGCAGCTGCCTTTGAATCGGTAATCGGCTGGTTCCCCGTTGTGCTCAGCATTGCGGTGTGTCTGTTTGCCTTCTCCACCATTATTTCTTGGAGCTACTACGGTATTCAGGCCTGGGCCTATTTGTTTGGGGAGCGCACCACCATTGTTTTCAAGCTCATCTACGTGCTCTGCACCTTCCTGGGTACCCTTACCAGCCTGGGGCTGATTATCGACTTCAGCGACCTGATGCTGTTGGGTATGGCCTTCCCCAACCTGATCGGCTGCTACATTCTCTCCAACGAAATTGCAGGGGACTTAAAAGACTACTGGCAACGGCTCACCACGGGCGAGATGCCGGTCTACAGCCAGGTGGCGGTTAGCACATCGGAAGAGTCTTGAGCTGCTCAAAAGCCGGGTATAGGCATGCCAGCGTGATTGCCTCGCCGCACTGCCATTCCTGAGTTTGAGCAAGTCGAGTTTATCAACGCAGGTCAGAGCAAGGCTCCAACTCACCACAGGCCCGCTGCCGAATGCGGGCCTGTTCTGTATAGAAAATAAACTGACGGCGTCGGCTCGGCGGTGTGGCCTGATAGTCACCATAAAATTGGCAAAACTGCCAAAACTTTTCCACCGTTGCCCATGGGCGGCGGTTTGATGTGATTGGGTCTAAGGCGTTTGAGGTCTGACAAATAGAAAGCCAAAACATATCTGCCTCCGCATTTAGGATGGCTGGTTTACTCCAGCTGCCACAATTCTAAGGTGCCCCAGACTGGGTAACAAAAGATAGGATCGATAGCATCTATGCAGAAACACGATTTAGATCAGCCCGAGTTTTATCGAGGTCTGGGTCGATGGCACTCGGGTGATCAATCTGCGGTGACGCTGCGGCGGCGACTGTCCTTCTATTGCCAATCAGAAATTGAGCAGCCCAGTCAGATCACCTGGCCCCTTTTAGGTCATGCTTTGACGGTGAGGCTTCGGCGTGAGGTCAGTCGTTGGCAAAGCCGCCCCAGCGAGGCTATGCTCAACCGAACCACTCCCATCGAAGCCTAGCTCCTCTATTCCCTTGCTATGGGCAACAATCGTTAAACTGTTGCCTCAGTCTACTAGCGACGTAGCACTAAAACCGGGCAGGGAGAAAACCGCACAACCCGTTCAGCTACGGACCCTAAAAAGAACCTAGACAGGCCAGTACGACCCCGCGAGGGAATAATGACTAGATCGATAGCATTGTGCTCGGCATAATCGATGATTTCAGAACTGGGGTTGCCAACCGTCACCACAAACTTGATGGCCTGGTAGGCTTCCCCAGAAAATTTTTCATGAAAAAGGGCGTTTATGTGATCAATACGAGCTTGCTCGTCTATGGTTTGCCAAACCATACCCGGCTGGGTCGGTTCAAGCACCGGTAAAACGTGAATCACATGGACTTTAGTGCCCTCCCCAAAGGATTTGATGGTTTCATCGAGAGCCTGACTTGCCTCTTCAGAAAAATCAATGGGAACTAAAACGTTATCGTTGGCGAATAAAGTCATACAGGTGATCCTCTTGTAGCTATAAAAACTGAGCTATTTGCTTCTATGGAGTCTCTTGCCCCCTCAAGTTTTATGGGAGAACAGCTGTTCTAGCTCCATAACGGCCAGAAACAACAGTGATGGCTACAGTCTAGAGCTAACCTAGGGATTGACTTGTGTCATCTGTTTCGGTTTGCCCACAAAATAGAGTTTGATCCTCTGATTTAGGGGGCCACCGCTCCTGGCTAGGGCGATCGCAGGTTCTAGCCTAGAGAAACGACACGAACGGCTGGGTTAGCTTCAAACTAATAGGCTAAAGTCTACCTGCTCATAGATGTCCATCGTTGGCAGGCGGGCATTGGTGATAGCCAGTTCGACCACGCCGTCGAGGCCAGTTTGGGTCGTCATGCCCCAGAGGTGCTCTTCGGCTCGGTAAAACTGCTCTACTCGGGCCTCGGTTTGGTGGACAAACACGTACTCCTGCAGGTAAGGAATGCCCCGGCAGACGCGAAACATGCCCCCTCGGTTCGGCAGCGTGCTGGCCTCTGGAGTATAGCCAGGGGTGGGCTCCGACAAAATTTCAAAGATCACGCAGGGATTGAGTACCTTGTCTTCGTGGCCATTGTGGAGTAGAGGGGCTCCAGCCACCACGATGAGGTCGGGATAAATGCCGATGCCTTGTTGGGGTAGCCACACCTGCACCCCTCGGGGTAGCACTTCGTAGAGGCTGTGACCGCAGGTGACATCCATCAGACGCATCAGGTTGCGCAAAATGCGGCCCTGGTTAATGGAACCATCACTCATACCCGTCTTCAGCCTCGCCCCCAACCACCACATTGCGAATGCGCAGGCTGGGACCACCGCAGCCGACGGGCAATCCATTCTGTCCACCCTTGCCGCAGCCTCCCGACTCATCCCAGTAAAAATCGTCGCCGATGGCGTCAATATCGGCCAGGGTGCGAAACACATTGCCCGATAGGGTCACATCCCGCACCGGCTCCGCCAGCCTCCCATTGCGAATCATCCAGGCTTCTCCGGCGGTGAAGGTAAACATTTCGCCATTGGTCATACCCTCGAGCCAGTTACGGGCATAGACCCCCTCTTTAATATCGGCAAATAGGTCGCTAACGGGGGTAGTGCCCCGTTCGATCCAGGTGTTTGTCATGCGGACTAAGGGCGAGTAGTGGTAGTTGAGGCAGCGGGCGTTGCCGGTGGGCTGCTCGCCCAGCTTACCCGCCGTTTCGCGGGAGTGCAGTCGCCCCACCAGCACGCCATCCTGGATTAGCTGGGTGGTGGTAGCGGGGCTGCCTTCATCGTCATAAAAATAGCTGCCCCGGTGCCCTGGGGGAGCTGCGCCATCGAAAATTTGTAGCCCTTCAGGGCCAAACCGGCGGCCCATACTCATGGCCTCCAGCAGGTCGGGGTTTTCGTAGGCCATGTCGGCCTCGGACAGGTGACCAAAGGCCTCGTGCACAAATAGCCCGGTCAGAATGGGGTCGATGACTACCTCGTAGGTGCCCCCTCGCACCGAGGGCAGCTCTAGGGCCACCACGGCCCGCCTGGATGCCCCCATCACCTGGTCATCCAGGTTTTCTAGATCTTCGTAGCCGCTGCGAGAGCCAGTGGTTTCGCGCCCGGTTTGCACCGTATCCCCATTGCGGGCGGTGGCCGCAAAGCGCATCTCCATATCTGACCAAGCCTGGTCGATTAGGGTGCCCTCAGAGGTGGCCAGCAGAACCCGCTGGGTGACATCGGCATAGCGCACCGAGGTGGTGGCAATGCGATGATCTACCCCGTGGAGCAGATCGGCATAGCGACTGCACAGAGACTTTTTGCGGGCTAGGGGGATGGAGCGCGGATCAGTGCCCGTCAGGGGCAGGCGACGGGTGCTCTGGACGGGCTCGATAGGGGCCAGCAGCGTTTCATCGTGGCCGACCAATCGAGCTGCCTCCACGGCGGCTTCGACGCAGGGGATCAGGCTTTCGAGATCGTTAAAGCTGGCAAAACCCCAGCCGCCTCGATAGCAGGCCCGCACATGGCCGCCAATCGCGATCGCCTCACTTAGGGTCTCGGCCTGGCCGCCCCGCAGAAAAATATCGGTACCTTCGGACTGTTCTAGGCGAATCGCCAGGTAGTCAACTCGGGGGCCCCAGCGATCGCACAGTTCTTGCATGCGGGTCTTTGCCTGGTCAATCGCCTCTGCCATGCCCTTAGCCCTCAACCCGTTTCCCCAAATGTATCATTCAGAAGCCCCCACCCTTAGTCTAAAATCACAGGTATGACTACAGACTTTGACTACATGCTCCCCCCCGCTGTGCGGCGCATCTCCAGTTCGTTTCGGATCGTGGGCTGGATTAGCTTTTGGGTGCAGGCGGTGCTGGCGGTCATCTCCAGTCTGGTGCTGCTGTTTGCCCTGGTCAATTTGGGGGCGCGATCGGCTGGGGGCGGCAATCCCGGCACAGGAGTAGGTCTCCTGTTTGCGACCCTGGGTTTGGTGGCGGTTTACGTCAGCACCTTTTGGGCCTTTCGCTACACCCAGATGGGTCGACGGCTGCGTAGCCGCGACACCGCCAAGCGCCCCAGCCCCAAGGATGCTCTTCAGGCCCTGCGCCTAGGCACCGCCATCAGCATGGCGGGCATGCTGATAACGCTGTTTGGCGGACAGGCCCTGATTGGGTCGTTGCTGGCTAAGGCCCTGTCTCAGCCCCAGGGGGGCTCGGTTTTTATCCCCGGCAACATCAACCAGTATGTTGAAGCCTTCGATATTTTTGTGGTCCAGGCCAATACCAATACGCTGCTGGCTCACTTTGTGTCCCTAGCTGCAACCCTATGGCTGCTGCGTACGGTGAACCGGGCCTAGCCCAGCTTCGCCCTAGGCCATGACCATGCCGCCGTCGACGTTAAACACCTGACCGGTGATGTAGGCTGCGGCTGGGTCTGCGGCCAAAAATCGCACCATACCCGCAATGTCATCGGGCTGGCCAAACCGCCCTAGGGGAATGAACTTGAGAATCTCTTCGGCGTTGGGCAGGTCGTCGGTCATGTCGGTCTCGATAAAACCGGGAGCGACGGCATTGGCGGTGACCCCGCGGCTAGCCAGTTCCTTGGCCACGGTTTTGGTAAAGCCAATCACCCCTGCCTTAGCGGCGCTGTAGTTGGCCTGTCCGGGGTTGCCCATCTGCCCCGCCACCGACGCAATGTTAATAATGCGGCCCGATCGCTGTTTCAGCATGAGCTTGGCCACGGCGCGGGTGCACAGAAAGACCCCGGTCAGGTTCAGGTCGATCACCGCCTGCCAGTCCTCGGGCTTCATGCGGAGTAGCAGGGTGTCGCGGGTAATGCCCGCGTTGTTGACTAAAATGTCGACCCGGCCAAACTTCTCTACGGTGCCGTTGATCAGCGCATCGACCTGATCCACCTGGGAGACGTCGGCCTGGATTGCGATCGCCACCCCGCCCGCTGTTTTAATGGCGTCAACCACCTGTTCGGCAGCACTAGCAGAGCGGGCATAGTTGACCACCACCTGGGCTCCGGTGGCAGCAAGTTCGATCGCCACCGCTCGACCAATCCCTCGCGATGCCCCGGTAACCACCGCGACCTGTCCGTCTAGGGGTAGGGATGATGCGCTCATTGGGTCACCTCGCTCAGGAAAATATGCCCAATGGTTGTATCACGAAATGGGATCAAGGAGGGGGAGAGAAATAAGTGGCACCCATCATTAACGGTCGTGCCGACAGTGAGGCTCGGCCCCACCCTATTGGGCTGCTACGTTTGGATTATCGCAGGTGTCGCCACTGGCTGTTTTAAGGCTCCCGAGCAGGCTGGCCACAATGACACATTGCTTGACCCCGGCATTGGCGGTGGTGACCGTAATTACAAAGGGCAAATTCTCGCGGTCGGTGGGCAGGCCTTGGTAGTTGAAGGCAATGGTGTCGACGGTCGTGTCTTTGCTACCATCTGCCTCAAAGCGAAAGGCATTTAGCTGAACACCACCACGGTTATTGGTATCACCCCCTAGCACCTGGGAGAACCCGGTAGTGCCCAGGGGCCCAATTTGAACGGTAGGGGTAGTGGCGGTTTCAATCACCTTAAGCTGGCGGGACTGTCGCCGCTGAATGGCATCCTGCTGAGTAAGTTTGAGGGTCTCGATTAGGTCGCTGCGCACGGCAGTAACCCGCTGGCGATTGAGAAAGGTGAGCCAGCCCGGGGCCGCGATCGCTGCCAGCACACCAACCATAATGACAACAACCAGTAGCTCTAGGAGGGTAAACCCCTGATCAGAGGTCTTAGCCGTTGTGTGTAGAGGGTTCATGGCTAGCACCAAAATAAACAATTTGACTCAACATGCATGAGAATAGTACCTCAGCCGCTACAGGGAGGGCTGCTTGTCTAGCACGCCCCGAATTAAAACCTCGGATTTGAGGGTGGGCAATCGCCCCGCATCAGAAAAGGTAGCAAACCCAGCGTTTTCTGTTGCCGCATTGCCCCGCAGGAAAACAACTAGGGTTTGGTTAGTGCCACTGGTGACACCTGAGGTAGTGGTGGTGGTGTCTCTCAGCACGCAGGCATAGAAATTGTCGGCGTCGGCTGGGCTGGCCTGATAATTGCTATTCGGGCATTGAGGTTCCGCCCCTGATACGGGATTGTCGAGGTAATCGGTCAGCACCGCTAGATTGCCCTTAGTAGTGCCGGTTCCTTTTTTCCATTTATCAAAGCTGTTGTCGTTGCCGGTGGGCTCACTGTATCCCTGGGTATCGATGAGATTCGGCAGGTTACTGGAGCTATATCTAGGCAGTTCATACCGAACGATTCTCGATTTGCCGCCCCACAGCTTGCCGTCGTCAGCATTTTCCTGTTGCCCGTATATGACAAGGGTGTAATACCCCTGGCGAATCTTGAGGGTATTGCACTCTGTGGGGTTAGCTTCTGTGTTACTGGCCGAGAACGCCGTATCACAGACCTTATTAAAAAAAGTCTGCACGTTTGCGTTGTTTGGATCTAACGGGTCAAGTCGCCAAAAGGCCAGTACTGGCGTTACATCGGCGGGGAAATCGCCAATTTGATCAATCAGGGTAGTCCCAGCATCAACGTCAACTACGGCATCGGGGCTGGGGTAGATATATACGGCCTCCCCCGCATCGCGGGTGATATAGTCGATGGCCCGGCCCATGTCCTGCTGGGTTTGGGTAAGCAAGCCTTCACGGCGATTAATTTGCAATAACTCCACCACCAGGTAGAGCAGGGTCGCGATGATGATAGAGCTCACCGCGACGGCAATCAGCAACTCTGTGAGGGTAAAGCCCCCCCGGCGGCTAGGTTTAGCTCGCAGTAGCCAAGCCAGGGTGCGAGGGTTGTAAGAGGTTTTGGCCATAGGAGTGGGTGCCCCAACGGTGAGGGATGAGAGAATTGAACTAGTTGCAGCCAGTCGGCACTGAGGCGGTGGCATCCAGATTTTTAATGTAATTACACAGGGCGCTGCTATTGCTCGCTGTAATGGTTGTATAGAGAGCAGCTAGGGGCAGGGCGGTGCCCTCGCCTTTACCGCTGACCAGTCTCAGCTTGGCGGGGTCCTTGGCTAGGTTGCCGCTGCCTGTAGCCGTTACCGCCGCATAGTCGTATACTCGGACGCCCAGGTTAAAGGTGACCGGTACACTGCCAACGAAGGTGCCCGGGGTCCGGTAAACCTGCACCGCGAACTGGTGGCCGTTAAGATCTGCGGCTCGAGTTTTGAAGGCCGTATTGGGATAGGCCGTATTGGTGGCGGGCACACCGTAGGTAGGGCCAACGACCAGTGCCACCTGGTTGTCGGTGGTGAAGGCACCGGTAAAGGGGGCAGAGGCAGGCAGGGTAGACTGGGTGCCCGTGTCATAGGCTTCGCCCCGCTCTATGAGCAGGCGCACCTTGTCGATCTCACTTTGGGCGAGTTCTAGCGCTTGCTCGGCCTTTTGGCTTTGCACCCGAGTGGCCACCGAAATGACCAGGGCGGGGGCGATGGCACTCACCACCAAAGCCACCATGATAATGGCGACCAAGCACTCAATCAGGGTGAGGCCATCGCTGGTGCGGTTGGCTAGCAGATGCTGTTTGAGTCGATGGGTAATCACGATTTACAGATTTCCATAGCGCCGACATTAAACACTGACTTTGCGTCGATACAACCGATCGGCCTGGCGGGGCAGAGGCGCTCCGCCAGGCCGATCGGTTCCCCTAGGTGGGGCAGGTACCCCGGATGCTTTCGACATAGACGAAGTTGGCTCCGTCTTTGGCGCACCGCAGGTTGACGATGTAGGGATCGTCGGAGGGCAGCTCGCGATAGTACTCGCTGCGGGGGGTGCCAATGTCGATAAAGCGGCGGGCGGCGGGGGCAGGGGGCAGGTAGAGCAACCCTACATCGTAGCCCCAGCGACGCAGAGGGGGATTGTAATACCCCAGCTGCTCGTTGCCATCGGGTGTTTGATCGATGGGTTGCCAGGCATCGTGTTCGAAGGGGCCGGTGGCATTGGTGGAGAAGTTGAGCTGAATAAACGACCCGGTAATGAACAGCTCTTTATTCCCCCAGTCTTCTAGGAAGCGGACGAAATTGTGCAGACCACCATAGCCCTGCTTGGGGCGCGCCGGCACCAAGCCGCTAATAAAGGTGGCATTGACAAAGGATTTCGTGGCGGACTGGAGATTCTTGCGGCGCTCACTGCCGTTGGTAAATTGCGTCCAAAGGTTAGCGTCGTTAGGCGCGTAGAAAGGCTGGATGTCCCCAGCGATATTGCTGTAGTAGGTGCCATTGCGGTCTAACCATACCGGTGAACCTGTGCCGGCTTCCCTAACCCAGTCGGTCTGGTCGGCCGCCAGCCGGGGCCGGTTTTGGTTCATGTAGGACGAGCTGCCGCCGCCATCGCTGGCAGGCGTAGCCTTAATAAAGCCATCCTCCACCGAGCCATCCTTGAAGTTGGCAGAGAGAATTGTGATGGCATCGGCGAGAATCTCGACCGGTCGCCAGTGGTCGTTGGCGAGGGTGGCAAAGGCGGCGGTGTTGATGGTGGTGCGTTTTTCGTAAAAGTCTTTACCGAAGGCAATGGGGGGGGTGCCATTGATTTTTTGGGTAAACTCCTCCAGCAAGCTGGCTGAGGCAACGCTGCCATCGGTACTGTGGGGGTTAAAGTCGCCCTGGAGGTAGACGCTGTTATCGGTCACAAAGGTCATACCTACCTGGCGGTCCATGCTAGTGCCGCTAAAGTCGGCAGGGTTGCCACTGGCAGTGCGCAGCCTAAAGCCGTGCACACGGCGATCGGGGTCGGCCACAAAGTCTACGGGCTTGAGGCTAACGCCTTTATTGGCCAGGGGCGGGTCTCGAAAAATGTTTCTCGATGCGATGGGATCGGGGTTAACCCACATTGAACAATTTCGTATGGTTTCGAGTAAAAATCGCCTCGGGTTGGCTGTATTTAGCCCTTGGCAATAGTCAGTTGTAATGGATGCGGTCGAGCTTTGGGGCCGCACGATTTCATCTTCGCGCACGGCATCTTCCCTAAAGGCGTAGACGACGCCTTCGGCCCGTTTGTCCAGGTCGGCGGAGAGCCAGTAATCGCCTCCGGAGGTGGTGTTGGTGTTCGTAGTGAGGGCTTCGATGTCGATGTCGAGTACGCGGGCGTTGAGCTGTTCGCGGCCGTTGTAGACGCCCTTGTCGAGAAAGGGCACTTGGATGCGCGAGGTCGGTGTGGCAACCACAAAAGCCTGGGCTTGGGCATTTGGGTCGTTGAGGGCGGTAACGGTAGAGGTGGCCGCAGGCACGGTCCAGGTGGTGGGGTCAGCCGAGCGGGGCACCGCAGCGATCGCGTTGATGCCAGTAATCGGGTCTGAGCCCACGATGCGGAAGACGCTCGTGTCATCGGTAGCATTCACAGACTGTACATAGGCGTCTGTAATGTATTCCTCCGCAGCTTGGGTGGCGACTGGCAGAGTTACGCCATCGGGCTGCTGGTGGTAGCCAGTGCCATCGTGGTCGTGGTTTTCGAGCGGGAATAGGTAATAGAGGGAAGGGTAGCGAACCGGCTGCTTATTGAGTTCTGAGCAGGCCATGAGGCCCAGCATGACGTTGTTATCAGCGCCACCGCCACCACCGGCAGAAAGCTCCTGGAAGATGTTGGGGTCGCAGCCGACGTTAAAGACACGGGTGCCATTGCCCTTGTCGAACCCTTTAACAGGATCAGTTAGACCAGTGGTGCCATCCCAAGCAACGTAGGAAGTTTTAGTTGCATCGTAGATGATGCCAGCCTTGGTCGATTGCCCTTGTCTAAAGCCGAGATCGCGATCGCGAATGGCCGTGTAGTAGAGATTGATTCGTTTGGCAAAATCGGTCAGATCTGCGATCAACCCAGGTTTATCGGCATCTTTTAGGCTGTTAGATACGTTGGGCTGATTGATGAAGTTGGTCCAGTCCGTTAGAGTCCAGGTTTTGAAGTATTCAGCAGAGTCACAGGCGGATTGAAAGCCATTTTTGTCAGTATTCGCAGGGCAAACCGTTGGAATTACTGTGGCTGGGTTAGGGTCTGTCCAGGCCGTTTTGCCTGTGGCATTTAAGTCGCCACGGGCGGTTAAGAAGGCGGTGGCATCGTAGTTGCCGCTTTTACAAGCATTACTGCCACCACCGCTACTGCCGCCACCGCTGTTGCCGCCACCGCTGTTGCCGCCACCGTTACCGCCACCGTTGTTGTTGCCGCTATTACCTTGGGCAATTAAGTAGGAGTTGTGCAGTGGAATCATTGCCAGCGTGGGATGGCGCAGAGAGGTACTGACGATGCTGTAGCCATCTAAGAAGGAATTAAGTGAGGCAATCAGACCATCCTTAGGATCGGCGGGGTTACTGGCCACCACGGTATTGGCCTCTAAGCAATCCATCATAGTTTGCAACGAGGCACCAAGCTGCTGAGAAACGCTTTGCAGCTTATCGCTGCCGTTAATGATAGTCGACTCAAGCTCCAGGCGATCCCTATCGACGTTGTAGGCCAAAAGGCTAACGGTACAGGCCGCACTGTGCAGCGTAGCCTGGTCAGCGGGGCTGAGGTCGGCGTAGGCCACAGCACCTGAGCTTTTATCCAAATAGTCTTCAAAAATGCGGCGCAGGGGTGAAAAGTCGCCCCACATGCTGAGGTAAGGCGCCGGATGCACCGAGGCGTCAGTGGCACCATCAACATCTTGCACGGGCGGAAAGGAGGGGGCACCGCCCTTAGGGTCGCCCGCGAAGTAGGCTAAGTTTCTGAGGGCAATGCCCAGGGGCTGATTGCTAGCGATTTGAGCGGCAAACTTGGTTTCGCTATTAAAGGCTGTGGGGAACTGAAACTCCCAGCCATTGGTGCCCTGGCCATTGAGAAAGTCTGCCTTCAGGGCCGCAGTTTTTTCGTAGTTGGTGAAGGTGCGGCTGTTGATAATGGTTTGGGGAGTGCCAGGGTGAGCGGTCATAGCCATACAGGCGGCGGGAAACTGGCCGGCACCTACTTCGTCATAGTGGTAGACAACCATGCCCTGCACAGCGGCCAGGTTGTCGCGCAAGGCTTTGCGCTGTCGATACTCGTGGGGGCGACCGTAACGAGTATCTATATTGGTGTTTCCAGTAGCTGTTGTCTTAGGCCAAATTTTAGCTGGGTAGAGGGCATCGCCTCGGGTTCTAGCCGCAGTTGACCAGGTGCTGCCATTGATGGGATCGGCATTCCAGCCGTTGGCATTCCCGAGTTCTAGCCGCTCACCTACGATCAGCTTCATGCCTACCGAATTGGCCTGGCGCTCCCAGTAGCCGTCTAACCCGCCGGTGGTTTCGGTCAGCTTGTCTAGGTTTTGAATATCGCTGCCAAGGATGACAGTACTGGGTTGATTGGCAATGTCGAGGGATGGGTCGCGGCTATCGTAGCGAGGTTTTGGCCCCCAGCGGTTATCAGCCCTAAAGAAGTCGTCTACAAAGGGCCGAGCGACCTGATCGTTGATAATGCGCTGACGGGTTTTGAATTCTCCATTTTCCCAGGCGGGGTCGCGCTGCCAGCCGTTCGGTTTGATGTGCTCGGTAACGTCGCGGGTCAGCAGAGCCATGGGGTTAACCGCGACGTCTGAGGGGCGCACATCAGTCGTATTCGCATTTACTCTAACGGAATCTTTGTTGCTGTCGAGGGTGAGGTTGGTCAGGGGAGTATTGAAGCGACCATCCCAGACGTGAATGGTCGTTACCCCATTACTGGTGGTGTCATCTTTAATTAAATTGCCCCTCACGGCTTGCCCCTGAAACTCAATGCCCTTGCCAGATACACTCTTGCCAGGGGTAGCTTTGCCGTCATCGTCGAGATCGACCTCGGAGAGGGAAATTTCGGAAGCCTCTTGGCTGTAAAGACAGGAGTTGTAGGAGCTGATCATGTGGGAACGAAAAGCTTTATCGCTGCCGTTGCCGCTGGGGGCAAAGGTGAAAAAGTTGCCATCGGTGTGCATGGCACCATTCCAGTTGAAGTCTGGGCCGGGTGAAACGTCTAGGTCGTAACGGAACCAGGCGCCCCACTTGTTGGCTCGGGCGGCTGAGCGAGATTGCTGAAACTCTAGGGTTTCAAAGGTGCGGTTGGCGTTGTTGTTGTTGGCTACAAAGGCGTTAACCTGGAAATTCTTTTGCAGGGTTGAATTGTTGGCCTGCTGTACCAGCTGCCAACCTCCCTCAGCCAGGGCCCCAGCACAGGAAGGGCTGGCCTCGGTAACGGCTAGGGGGCCAGTGCGGGTAACTAGAGCCTGAGCTTTGTCTTCGCTGGGAGGGCTTTCCAGTTTGACTGTAGTTCCGAGCTTGGGCCCCTGGTCATCTACCAAAATGGAATAGACGATCCGCTCATTGGCGGCATCGATGGTGCCATTGCCATCAATATCGGCCGTAAACATCCAGGCATTGTCGGCGATGCCATCTCCATCAATATCAACGCGGGTTTCGTCGGGTAGGGTGTAGGGGTCGTTGGCACCGGCTAGGGGGCTAACCCGACCGGTATAGCCGGCATAATTACTTCTAACCAGCATGAGATCGGCCAAGACATCGCTGGCCGGTATACCGCTAGGAAAGCGCTGGTCGGTGCGAAATAGAAACTCAATTTTGGCTTTGCCTCGGTCGATAGCCGGCGTGGCCGCGTTGGCGATCACCTGCTGCTCGCGTTCTGAGATAGCGATGTCGCTGCGGGTGAACGAGCGATAGGTGAGGGCAGTGGCGGTGAGCACGACCACCAGCACCAGCAGTACTGTGGTGGGCAACACAAACCCCGACCGAGCCAGTCGAGCCGGGCGGTTGGCTAACAACACCAACTGTAGGAGCCCGGTAACCAATCGCTTGAGTACGGCTTGAGGAAGCCGCAAAACCTGTCGCAGTGGGTGACGATGCATATGTCTAAGACCGATTTGCCAAACTACAAAACCGTAAACTCGCGTGGGGCTGGACCTTTTTAGGGGCGGGGGTAGGGGGCATTAGCCTTACAGCAGCATTCATCCAGAGTCCCTAAGGTTGGAGTGCCTCAGGCAGCTGCGGCCCGACAGGCCATTGTACTCAGGGCTGAACCAGGGGCGCTCCATTGGGTCGGGAAAATGGGGGCCATGGAAATGGCTAGGGAGCGTCAAGGGTGCTTCTACGGAAGCAACGGGTGTTTATCTTCAAAATACCCAGCTATTGTAGCGAAGCGATCAGGCTTGTAAAAGCTATTGGCCAACGGTGTGGCCCAGCCAG
>JBGSNT010000326.1:0-5259 GCA_041739575.1 Nodosilinea sp.
AGCGTTGCCCATGGCGACCACGAGGGTCAGGAATTTGCTTCAATTGCTCTATGAGGTTCATGGTCTAAGTCACGATTGGATTTGTTATCCGTAACTTAGACCACCTCATTTTCCTCTCAACAACAAGAAACAACCCTGACCTGCCGGTGGAGTACATGGGATGCGATCGCCGCCGCCACTTCTTCATGAGGCCCCGTGGGTTCCAAGTCAAACAGTTCTCCATCAATGAGTTCGTAGCGATTGTCATCGCCATACTGGGCGAGAAACTCGTCAAAACTCAGGGAAATGGGTTGTGTGGAGTGATCGCTTGCGAGTGCCATGGGTTGCTCTGGCTGCCCTGTGGGGTGTTATGGCGAAGGCTGGCTTTGCTCAGTCTATCGTGACTAGCTCTCGGCTAGTCATCAGGAGGTTTATAGCCATCACCCTTGTCCCTTTGCGGCTCAGATGACGTTGAACAATTGACGAGAACTCATCATTTTCATTGTCCCTATGCTCCGCGTGGGACTGCTCGGATGACGCTCCTGCGCCCCTGCCCGGGAGGACGCTGGAGCGTCAGAGAAGCCATATCCAACGCAGAAGCGTTGGCACAATAAATATGCGTGAACTCATGGAACGGTAGCGCTTTCGGTCAATGCTCGCTTTGAAGTCTGTCCGTAGACTACCGAGTTCGCTGTGTATAAAGCCATAATCGGGGACGGACGGGTACAAATGAGCACGAAGTGAAACATGGACGGGACGACACAAACCTCAACGCTTATCGCACAGACTTCGATGCCAGCACCGACGCCAGCGTCGCAACCTATGTCACCGACATCAACAGGGCTGGACTGGACGACAATAATTGTTGCGGTAGTGACGGGTGTCGCGACAGGTTTGCTCGCGCCCTGGATTGCACCGTATGCGAATTGGTACTTCAAAAAGAAAGAACGACAGGAAGCGAGACATCGCGAAATAGTCAGCGAAATTCGAGAAATTTTGGACGGCGAAGGGTACCATAAGGCACTCGTAGTACTGAACCATCACAACTTTTTATATATTGAAGGTTTACTTTCTCCTGACGCCAGAAAACAGTTACATGATTTACGCTCTAAGTACGAAACGTTTAGGTTGTCAGAAACCGAGACTGAAATGTGCTTTTTGTTGCGTCAAGCGCTCGTTGAAATTGAACACAAGTGGGGGTTGGTTGGCAAATGAATACCTCACTCATTGCTATAGCATCGACACCAACCACGACGACCACACAGCCAACGACACAACAAACGGGCGGCGCTTCGACAGGAATACCTGGTTGGTTGTCGGTTGACGTCCCGTTACTTGGCGCTCTTGGCATCGGTACTGTGATTGCTGCGTTAATTACCGTGTTCGGAAAGCATTGGTCAGACATAAGACTAAACGAGCAACAACGAAGGCACGAGGTAGAGTTCGAAGAGCAACGACAGTGCTACGAAAAGGAACGCGACGAATTTCGAAGACAGCACGAGAGAGAACTGGAACAGGTCAAGACCGAGTATGAGGGTGAGAAAGAGAAACGTGCGGAACGCCGCAAATTAGTTAAGCAATGGCGAGAGCTTTACCTAAATGTACGCTTCGAAAATACAGGCAATTCATTTATGGCCGACCCGATATACCTATCCTTAGAACCATACCTGAGCGATGACGCAAGGAAATCAATAGAACACGTGCATTCCAAAGTGTTATACACATTGCACTCGAAGGATGTGAGCGAAAGATTTCCCGAAATAATGAGTGTAGGCATTCGAAAAATATTGATTAGAGAAATTGACAGGATTGAAAAGGAATGGGGCTTAATTTAATGACGCCAAATCAGGAAGTGTCGTTACGATTTTCTCATCTCATCGCGCACAACGCCACGAAAGCTTGACGCGCTTTGGGCATTGATGTGTGCATATGTTCGTACTTACACCGACAGGGAAAATTTTTCTTCGCTCGAATACAGTCCAGCAGACAACGTTATTTCTCCCGCTGGGGAGCGATCAGGGTTTTGTGTAAATCCCCGTTCGGGAACTATAAAATCAGGGGTCTCAGCTCTGTCAAGCCCGATTTTCTAAACACTCCCAGCACTACTGTACGTTCCCTTGAGTGGGCTAGGTCCGGCCTTCACTCCTGATACTTGGTGACTAATCCCACCAATACGACAGGACGATCGCATCTCGATCCTGGTCAGCCTGCTTGCCCCACAGGCCATCCTTCAACCGCAGAGACAGATAGTTCCTAAACTTCCAGTCCTCATCCTCTTCGAGGGAGCCATCAAAGGCAGAGACCTCATCGGCCTTCCACTTTTTGCCCAACTCCATTAGCTGCGCTACGATCGCATCCCGGTTCTCCGTCAAAATGTAGAGCGTATCGGCCGGGTACTGCACAAAGTGAATCATGCTGGTGTCTGGCATGGGGCGATAGTTGGCCATTGCCAGCAGCGTATCCACCACGCCGTTAAAACTCAGCCCGTGCTTATCGGGCGCAAAAACGGGCTTGGTAAACAAAAAGCTCTCCCACAGGTCAGGATGGTTTGCCAAATCGGTAATCACTCGCGGCCCGTCGAACAGGTTGAACTGCCGCTGCCACACCAGGGCCGCAAATAGCTCTTGAGGTGCGTAGGTTTCTGCCAGGTGTTGCACTTTGGTCAGGTCAAGCATGAGAGCACCTTGAACTAGACGAGTCTGCGTTGAGCCTATTTCGGTCTTGCTACCATACATCTAAACCTTGTTTAGGTTTTTGCCATGTCTCCCCTCGATATCCGGCAACGGGCGATCGCTCTCCTTGATCAGCTCCCGCAAAACAAGCTTGCCGCTATTGCTTTAGCAAAATAGCCAACAGACTTGCCAGCGACTGACAATCCGGCATAGCGAGCTTTCCGAGCTTCTGAATGACTAAATTCTTCTGAATTGTTGTAATTACGGGTTTTATGACTGAAGCTTTCAGCAAACCCGCCGTCTGCCAGTCAGCAATCACGATTTCGCCAAACAGTAGTGGAGTCTTTACCTGGCTGGTCACGGCTATAAGAATTAGATCAGGCCGAGCTGCATTGTAATCTTGAGAGCTAATTACCGCTGCGGGTCGCTTCTTCAGCGCATTTTGGTTGGTAAACGGAAATGGCACCAACACGATCTCGCCAAACTCATAGGTCATCGTAGGCGGCATCCTCAGGGTTATCCCATACCTCAGCAAACGATGCTTCTGCCGCCTTAGCTGCCGCTGCAACCAACGACTGATCGGAATAGGGGTGCCCGATCTCCTCTGGCGTCGGCATTTTGGCCTCAGCCCATTGCAGCAAACGGGCTGCTAGGTGAAACTGCTCTTGCCAACTCAGGTGCTGCGCCTCTTGTATTAACTCTTGCAGTGTCATAGCTATAGCCTCCTCTCTTAATTGTGGCACGAGAGACTTTGTTGCCAAGACCCCTAGATTTCTTAAAGAATCCAGGGGCTGAATTTGTCGCTAACTTAGCTGCCGATGGCCCTAAGGCGCTGGTCTTTGACCATCGCGCCTCAGCAGACTAAACACCTCCCCCTGCTCCGGAGTAATCAAAATCCCTGACGGTGGGATCGTCACCAACTGGCTCCAGGTCGCCTGCTCTGCATAGGTCAGCACATGCAGCAGGTTAATCGTCGCCCGCACCCCCTCCGGCGAGCCAATCACCAGATGGCGCAATCGCTCCCGCCCCGGCTGGGCGACCGGATTCGCCAACAGCAGCGGACTGGTCGCCTCGCCCCGACGGGCCGACGACACCAAATATGGCAAACACAACATAATCGGGATTCCTCCGATGAAACGATGGGTAGGAATCCCAAAAACTTGGCCGCTCCCAAACATATACCGTTCAGGGCGGCCACGAGTAACATAATACTCAGCCTCCGAGACTGGCTAGATCAGGCTTGGGGGTCAGCCGCTGGTTGGAGGGCCTAATCTCCTTCCAGTGGCGCTCGACCAAATTTTTGGGAAGCTCAGACTGCACGCACACAGCCTTAGCTCAGTAATTTAGTCCAACCGCGCACCGGACGCAAGTAAGAATTGTTACCGTTGGCCTAAACCCTGAATTTAGCAACCGGGTTTCTTTGCCGGGTTGCACTTAACCCTTGCACACCTCCAGAAACCCGGTTGCTGGACCCATACCCTTACTTGCGTCACGGCTAAAGTTCATCCGCCACCCCAAACCCTTCATCAGTCCCTGCGATCCCTTCCTTCGCCCTCGTGAAACCTTTATTTCACCCGCTGAAAGGTTCTTTTCATCGCTCGGCAGCAGCTTCAGCCTGCTCAAACCTTTCCTTCGCTCACCCAAAAGGTTCCTCCGCCCGCGCAGATCATCCATTTGACCTCGCGTAGGCTTCCTCCAGTCCCGCAAACCTTTCCTTCACGGGCGCAAACCTTTCCTCCAACCCCGCGAACGATTCCTCCAAGGGCACAAACCTTTCCTCCAAACCCGCGAATGATTCCGCCATCAATGCAAAGCGTTGTTTTCATAGAGCAGAATCTTGTATTTGGGTTGCAAATGATGCTGCCATCAATCTAAAACACTCTGATCCCTTAGAAAACGTAATGTTGCAGCGCACCCATCAACCGTTCGTCTGCGACATTCCTTTCCCCACGCCGCCCAATTCATCCTTTCTTCATCAAAACCCATCATCTCTGGTCATAATCTTGCCAATTCCGCCGATCTTGGGTTGTTTCTAGCGGGCAATCTGCCCTTAGGCGAGACACCCAGACGCCAGCCCCTGCCGTCGTCTCGTTTTACGCACTGCCGCAATTCAAGCTGCTTCCCCAGGTCATCGCCCCAGACCTGCGGCTGCGTTGCACGCAACCCAAATAAACCCACTTATCCACCCCTACTCAGGGCGTATCTAACCATGAACACCGTTGACTTTTCCCGTCGCGTGCCCGCCAAAACCATCCAGGCCGATATCGATTCCTTCCACGGTATGGGCTTCATCAAAAACTACATCCCCGTTCGCAGTGAAGCCACCCCCGAAGCCCTCAAAGCCGGTTACGAGACCATGCGGGCCAAACAGCAGCAAGAGACTGAACTCTTGGCCGCTCTCAAAGCCGCCTCCGATGCGGCCCGCCTGGCCGAAGTCGAGTTTCACGACATGGTGATGGCCATGAAAGAAACCGTGCGCGGCCAGTATGGCCCCAACAGCGACGAAGCCCAGGCCGTTGGCTACAAGAAAAAGTCGGAATACAAGCGCCCCCGCCGCGCCCCCAGGGCCAACGCATCGTAAGCCATCCTCAAAACCTGATTCTCCAAG
>JBGSNT010000345.1:0-24771 GCA_041739575.1 Nodosilinea sp.
TACCGGTTCGTCCCCATCGCCAAGAACCTAGAGTCGTCAAGCGAAGACCCAAACCCTTTCCACGCATGCGACAACCTCGCTCTGTTCTCAAAGCTAAGCTGGCGGCCTGATTCAGGTTATGTCAGTGACATTGATCTATGGATAGATTAGAACTGCGGCATCCCCAGCCGCGCATCATGCCACTACGCCCCATCATGCCGCCCATCAACAAAACACTAACGAGCAGGGTGACAACAATACCGGCAGTAAACCCAACCGCACTAGAAGCTACAACTTTGGCATCCATGGTTAAACCTTCAGCGATTTTGCTTTCAAAGGAATACCTTTCGGTATCTAAACGGTGATATTCCGATCTTAGAGGCTATAGCTAGCTGGTAAAGGTAGCGACACGAAACTCAACCCAGCGATCGCTAACTTAAAGAAGGACTATGAAATAGCGATGAAATGCGGCCTGTAGTGGCCAATTTTCGAGCATTCACACTGGCATAACACTTATCAATGAAATCAAGATGAAATGGCCCTACTCCCTTGGGTTGAAGTTGATGTTACTACTTTCGGTAGTGGATGAGAGAGGCTGTTTCTTGCTATGCATAAGCCATCACTACTGGAAACAAAGTTATGCTTCTTAACCACGAACAATATCAATCTAGCTTTGATATAGCGATGGCCTGCGCTATAGAGTGCGAACACTGCGCTGAAGCCTGTATGGGCCAACCGGAGATGATGAAGTGCGCTCACATGTGTCTCGACACGGGCGAGAGCTGCCGTACGTTGGCAACCTTCATGGTGCGGGGTTCTTACTTCATCGCACCTCTGGCTAGCGCCTGCGCTGAAATTTGCGAAACCTGTGCTCAAGAGTGCGAAAAGCACGACATGGATCATTGCAAGAAATGCGCCCGTTCCTGCCGTGAGGCTGCAGAGGTATATCGCAAGATTACCAAAGCTGCGATGGCAACGGCTTAAACCTTCTGAGCCGGCTCCAGTTCTTCTCTAGGGTGGAGCTAGCTTTAGGGCACCACTCAGACAATCCCAACATTGATGATGCACTTCAAATTTGAATCGGTGATCGCAATCCACTAAACTCTTTAAGGGCACACCCATGAAAATGAAGTCTCAACATTCCACTCACAAAGAACATGACCACGCTCAGATGAATGCTACCTCCCATAACCAACAGGGTAGAAATGAGCAACACGGCGGTAACAGTCAACATGCTGGTCACGACAAACACGCTGGACACACCCCAGAGATTTTCAAACAACGCTTCTTTGTTTGCTTAGTCCTAACGCTGCCTATTCTCTACTTTTCGCCGCAGCTGCAGGGCTGGCTGGGCTATGAGGCGGTGGTGTTCCCTGGCTCAGACTGGATTAACCCAATTCTCGGCATCGCCCTCTACTTCTACGGGGGCTGGCCCTTTTTGCTGGGGGCATGGCACGAGTTTCACAGCCAAATCGGCATGATGACGCTGATTGCCCTGGCGATTACGGTGTCTTTTGTCTACAGTCTGGCGGTTTCCCTGGGGCTAGACGGCATGCCCTTCTACTGGGAATTGGCCACGCTGATTGTGATTATGCTGCTGGGCCACTGGATTGAAATGGCCTCGGTGCAGGGGGCCAGTAACGCTCTAGACGAACTCTCGACCCTGGTGCCCAGTGAGGCCCACCGCATGCGCGATGGCCAGATCAACGATGTGCCCGCCAGCGACATTCAGGTGGGCGACATCATTCTAATTCGCCCCGGTGAGCAGATTCCTAACGATGGCGAGGTCACTGAGGGCAGCACCAGCGTCAATGAGTCGTTTTTGACCGGAGAGTCAAAGCCGGTGCACAAACAGGTGGGCGATGAGGTGGCGGCAGGCTCAATCAACACCAGTGGCTCTGTGCAGGTCAACGTCACGCGGGTGGGCGAAGACACGGCGATCAGCCAGATTATGCGGCTGGTGGAAGAGGCGCAGTCGTCGCGCAGCCGCTATCAAGTGCTGGCCGACAAGGTGGCTTACTGGCTCACGCTGGTTGCGATCGCGGCGGGCACCCTGACCTTTATTGTCTGGCTGACCCTAAACGACCTAGTGTTTGCCATCAACCGAGCCGTGACGGTGCTGGTGATTACCTGCCCCCACGCCCTAGGGCTGGCCATTCCCCTGGTGATTGCCAACTCGACCGGGCTGGCAGCCCGCAACGGCATTTTAGTGCGCAACCGCGACTCAATGGAGCGGGCTAAGGATATTAAAATCATGGCCTTTGACAAAACGGGTACGCTGACCCAGGGTAAGTTTGGGGTGCAGAGCGTAGCCGTAGACGGCATGCCAGAAGATGAGGCCCTGGCGATCGCCGCCGCCCTAGAAACCCCCTCTGAACATCCCCTGGCCAAAGCCATTGTTGACTCGGCCCACCAGCGCCAGCTTGACTTGCCCCCCACGAGCGATTTTCAAACCATCACCGGGCGTGGCGTCGAAGGTCAGGTAAATGGGCAGACCTACCGGGTGGGTCGGCCAGAATGGGTGCAAGAGCAAAACCTGGCTTGGCCAGAGCCACTGCAAGCGGCGCTCGACCGGGCCGATGCGCGGGGCGAAAGTGCCGTTGTGCTGATGGCGAGCGATCGCCCTATCGCGGTGATTGCGATGGCAGATCGAGTCCGCGACAGCGCCCGCACCACCATTGATCGCCTGCACCAGATGGGCATTCAGGCGGTGATGATTACCGGTGACGCCGAGGCGGTGGCCCGGGCGGTGGCCGAAGATTTGGGCATTGACCGCTACTACGCCCGCGTGCTGCCAGAAGATAAAGTCAACCGCATTAAGGAACTGAAAAAAGAAGCCCCCACCGCCTTTGTGGGCGACGGCATCAACGATGCGGCGGCGCTACTGGAGGCCAACATGGGGCTGGCGATTGGGGCCGGAACAAACGTGGCGATCGAGGCGGCTGATCTGGTGCTCATTGAAGACGATCCGCTCGATGCCGTAAAGGCGCTGGTGTTGGCCCAAAAGACCTACCGCAAGATGATCCAAAATCTGTTTTGGGCCACGGGCTACAACGTGCTCGCCATTCCCCTGGCGGCGGGGGTGCTGTCGGCCTGGGGAATTTTGCTGTCCCCAGCGGTGGGGGCTCTATTGATGAGCCTCTCGACGGTGATTGTGTCGGTCAACGCGGTGATGCTGCGCCGGGCAAAGCTGGCGTGAGTCGATACAGGTCTAAATTTAAAAAGAGGCTGATCTGGTGCTAATCAAATAAGGTTCGCTGTTGATCGAAACTCAGTTAGGAGAATCGAAAGATATGCCCGCCCAAAGAAGTGTGAGGAATGACAAAATGGCGGTAAGCAAGTATGGAAAATTTGCTGCGATGGTTGCGACATCCACTGTAGTAATGCTTGGGTTAATGTATTTGAATACCTATCGACTTGACCATATTTATTTCAGTGATACCCGCGCCTATATGGCTATCGTCATGGGATCAACCATGGCTGGTATCATGCTCAGTTTTATGCTCAACATGTACAGCAATCAAAAGGTGAACATCAGTATTTTTATCGGCAGTATCGTCGTCTTTGCTCTCTCACTCTGGCTGGTTCGCATCCAGGTAACGGTTGGAGACGTTGCCTGGATGAAAGCCATGATCCCGCACCACTCAATTGCGATTTTGACCAGTGAGCGGGCTAATCTCTCAGCTCCACGGGTTCAAGCACTAGCTGAAGAAATTATCACCGCTCAAGTCAGAGAGATTGATGAGATGAAGATGCTGATCAAAGATATTGAGAATAAATAGCAGTGAATATGTACCTAATTTGGGTCATAAGACAACACTTCAAAGCAGTTACCTAAGCTACTATCGGCAGGGTGATAATAAATATGCTGCCCTGCCCCACTTGGCTTTTTACCTGAATATCTCCTCCATGGGCTTGGGCGATCGCCAGCGCGATCGCCAGGCCTAGCCCCGCTCCGCCGCTCTGGCGCGATCGGTCTTTCTCAATGCGATAAAAGCGATCAAAAATTCGAGGTTGATCGTCAGAGTGAATGCCCACCCCGATATCTTCTACCGCAATCAGGGCGTGCTTATCCATGGATCTGAGGCGGATGGTGACTTTGCCATCGGCAGGGGTGTGCTGTAGGGCATTGCTGACCACATTCAGCACCAGGCGATAGATCTGCTCTTCGTGGCCAATCACTATCAGCGGCGGAGCCACAGGCTGATCGAGCCAGAGGTGAAGGCCTTTAGCGATCGATAGCGCCGCCATCTCCTCCTCAATATCGCTCAGTATGTCTTGCAGGCAGCAGGCAAAGCCAGGGGCCGTAGTTTGAATATCGAGCCGAGATAAGAGCAGCAGATCGCTGACTAAAAGGGTTAGGCGATGGTTTTGGCGGGCAATCACCTGGAGCGTGTCGCGCGCCTCAGCATCTGAGACGTGCGGCAGCCGAATCACTGACTCGGTGGTGGCCTGAATGGCCGAGAGAGGGGTTCTCAGCTCGTGGGCGGCATCGGCGGTAAACTGCTGAATGTTGCGGTATGACAGTTGCACAGGCTCTAGCGCTACCCCCGCCAGCCACCACCCCGCCGCCGCAATCAGCGCCAGCGCTAGCGGTAGACCTAAGGCCATATTCCAACGAACCGTGGCGAGGTAGGCAGCAAAGTCATTGAGCGAACGGCCCACCACGACACGGCCCACCAGCTGCTGATCATCGAGGGCATACAGGGGAAGAATAACCTGGCGGTAGGACTGCCCTGACCCATCGCGCAAAGTTTGCCAAAGGGACGCAACATCAGGGCTAGACAGCCCTGGGGGAGAGTCGCCAGCGGTCGCCACTAATGTTCCATCGGTGCCTAGCACCCGGATATAGTAATCGCTGGAGTATGTGTCATCGGGGTGATAGTGGTTCTGGCTGTGCTCAAAGGGGGCCAGGCAAGGATCTCCCGTGAGGCAAAGGCTCGGCAGCAGATCAGCAGAACCGCTCTCAACTTGACCGCCAATCTGACCGCTGGCCGTGAGAGATTTTTCTAGGTTGTCGTGAACGGCTTCAGCGACCGACTTTAGCTCTCGATCTGCCGCCACCCGATGGGCATGGGCGATCGCCTCATACATACCCAGCGCACTGATCGCCAATACGACGGCCATCACGCCGGTATACCAGCCGGTGAGCTGCCAGCGGCTGCGGCGAAACAGTCTATTCAGCTTTGAACCGGTATCCCATGCCATAGACGGTTTCGATCATATCGTCATAGCCATACTGCCCCAGCTTACGGCGCAGCAGCCGCACCTGGGCTGCCACCACGTTGCTGATGGGTTCAGAGCCAAATTCCCACAGCTGGTTGAGCACCTGCTCTTGCGTGAGAATTTGATCGGGGTGCTCCATCAAATATTGCAGCAGCTGAAACTCTTTTTGGGTCAGTTCGATCGCCCGCTCAGAGGCCGTACCGTCGTGCAGTAGGGCAATTCTGCGATCGCAGTCCAGCGTCAGGGGACCAACCTGAATCTGAGCCGGTTTAAAATCAACGGGGCGGCGTCTCAAGGCCCGCAACCGGGCCAGCAGCTCATCCATGCTGAAGGGTTTGACCAGATAGTCGTCGGCACCAGCGTCTAACCCCGCAATGCGATCTTCGATGCGATCGTTAGCAGTCAGCATCAGTACCGGTAGGGAATTTTGCCGCGATCGCAGCCAGCGGCAGATTTCGAGCCCCGTTCGCCCTGGCAGCATCCAGTCCAGTACACCCAGCATGTAGGTGACATGGCTACTTTCCAGATAAGTCAAGGCTTCATCCCCTGACTGCACCCAATCCACCACGTAGGCTTCTTGGGTCAGCGTGCGCTTAATCGCTCGCCCTAGGTCGGGCTCATCTTCAACCAGCAAAATACGCATGGGATCAATTGCTCAGGCTACCGAAAAAAGGGTGGCAGTCAGTGGTCATCCGCTTCAGTCTAAGACCGTAGCACCTAACTATGAAATCAAGATGACAAGAGTGGGGTAAGCCAGAACAGCTAGCTGCGCGCGCAGGCAACTACTCAAGGCCTTGGAGCTAGCGCGATCGCATTCCCACTCACGAAAACCCAATCGCGCCTTCAGGTCAGCGAACCGCTGGACTACAGTCTGTCAATGATCTCTAAGGGCGGTGCATTATTATGAGCCCACGCTGCTTCCAAATCGCTCAGGGCAGGCTTGGGCATCAACCACTTGCCAAACTTGGTGTAAAGGGCCGGAATCACCAGCAGGGTCAAGGCCGTAGAGGTGAACAATCCCCCTAATCGGCACATGGCACAGCGGCGGGGCGGTCAGGCCTGTCGGGTAGAGCTGCTGGGCAAGAAGTCTGGCCCAGCACCTGGCTTAGGCAGCATAGGTGCTGGGGTGCGGAAATGGCAGACCGCTGGTGCAGAGGCCCTTGCCCAAGCGTTGCTCACAGAAGGATTTTTCGTCGGGGGCGAGGTCATCGTAGCTGACGTCACGGCGCAGCACCATGCCGTTGTGACCGGCCAAAAAGCGGGGCAGCTCGCTAGTTTCAATGGTCCGCAGGGTTTGCATATCGTAGGTGGTGTAGGTGGTCAGCTCTGGGCTGTTAAAATCCACATCAATCACGGTGAGCACTTTCCAGGGCGGCAGGCTGCTGTCGATCAGCGGGCGCGGACCCGCCCCCAAAATGCCCGTATGTAGCAGTTGCAGCTTACCCCGGTGACCGGGGTAGTAGGCGTGGTGGTGGCCGCTGATGTAGGTGTGCACGTTGTAGCGCTCTAGCATGGCCCGCAGTTGGTCGGCGTTCGCCATGACTTCGCCCGGCTCGTCGCGCCCCACTGCCACCCCGTAGAGGGGCAAGTGGCTAAGCAAAATGCGCGCCTTGGCCTGCTGGGCGGCCTCGCTGGCAAGGGTCTGCTCTACCCAGGCCAGCTTATCTGTCGGTATTTGGCTGGATGAACCATCCCAGGCCATGAAGAAAATGCCCTGCTGTTCGAAGGTGTAGTAGAAGGGAAAGTCGGTGCGATCGATGAAGTTTACTCCGGTGCTATGGCCCGGGGCTTCCCAGTAGGCAGAGGCCAGGTCGCGCTCCTGCTGAAACAGAAATTGATTGTGAACCCCCCGAGCGCTGGAGGCATCGTGGTTGCCGACGGTGAAGCCAAAGGGCAGGTTTTGCTGGCGCAGGGGAGCGGCGATGTGGTCGTCAAAGGCTTGCCACATGGCGGTAATTTGCTCAGGCGTGAGGGAGGGGCTTTGCCCTGCCACCATATCGCCGCCGCACACCACTAGATCGGGTTGCCAGAAAGGCAGCAGGGCGATCGCCTTGTCGACCTCAGGGTCGTAGTCGGTGGAACCGTAGGCACTGTTGAGATCGCTAATGGCCACCAGGCGCACGTCTTTGCGAGGCGGGTTAACCATGCCCCCCGGCACGCCCGCCACCCAGACCTGCGCGGCAGCGGAGAGCGGGGCAGCCGGGTTCGCTAGTTCGGCGGCGGCGACCACCGCTCCTTCTCGGGCCTGGTCGGGGGTGATCTCTTCAGCCACCGCATTGGCGTTAGCTGGGGCCCCAGCCTCAGACAGCAACGCCCGCTCAGAGCAGGCAATGCAAACGGTGAGCACCACCCCTAGGAACAGCCCCGTGAAAAATCGCTTATAACCCATAGCACCTGTAGGCCAAACCACAGGCATAAACTTACCCCATCCCTCTACGCTTTGCGCAGGGGGATGGGATGGTTTTTATTGACGGGTTCTCCGCAGAGGCCTGGGAACTCTGGAATCTTGACGCGGTGCAGGAGGGAATTGGTTGGGGCCTGGCGGCAACATAGGCTGACTGGGGAGGGAGTTTCGGCTCTGCTCAACTCCCAGGGAGCGAGTTTCGACTCCGCTCAACGCTCGGTTGCCTCGAACTTGAAAGCTCAACTTTCGGAGGGAGTTTCAACTTCGCTCAACGCTCGGAGAACGATACCCGTCATCCCCCGTGGCCCCAATGCCCCGATCGCCGGAAATGCTTGAGACGCCCGAGGCTATGGGCTCAGCCGAAAGGACGAGAGCGACTCAAATTCGGTAAATTCAGACTCTAGCTGCCACTGGACACGGGCGCGATCGCTCTCCGCCAAAAAGCTGATGCAGTCCTGGGATAGGGTGCCTGAACCGGGGATGTCATCGGCACAGGGGGTTGTCATTGAGCTGTATTCGGGCGATTCCCACAGGCTGGCGCCGCCCAAAAAGCTGTACTCCAGACTGTTGCGGGCCAAAATTTTGAGGTCGCCGTAGCCCAGATCGTAGCGCTGGGCGGCCAGCAGGTACTCGTTGCTGAGGTCAATGCGGGCGATGCCCTCGTCATCAGAGGCCAGGGTCATGGGCACCCCTGCGGCCCAGTAGTCGAGAAAGGGATGTTCGACCCCGTCTACGTTGAGAATGACTTCGTTACTGGTGAGACAAATTTCCACCAGCACGCCCCGGCGACTCATTTCCTCTAGGAGCTGAAACGGATCGTCTTCGTAGAGAATGGCGACCCCGTGGCCAATGCGACTGGCCTGGGCCACCTCCACCGCCTGGCGAATGTGAAACCGCAGGTCGTCGGGGGGCACCAGCCCCAGGGTGAGCTCACCCGCGTGGAGGGAGATATTGACCTCGGGGAACTGGTCTTTAAGGAATCCCAGCATCTGCATTTGCAGGGCGTAGTCGCGCAGGGCGACGGGGTTGTCTTCGGGGGCGACCAGGTTAATGCCCACGACGCGAGAGTTGGCTTTGGCCAGCTCAAAGGCGTAGACAAACTGAGCAAAGACCTCCTGGGGCAGTCGCGTGCGGGTGGTCTGCTGCAGGTACCGCACCACCACCCCACAGCCCGGCTGGGCCTGCCCGGTTTCACAGCCCAGGGTGAGGGCCACCTGGCGCTCCAGTTCCGTCACGTCTTGACTGCCCTGGTTAACCAAATCCATCAGGCCGAGGTCGAGGAGCTGCTGACGCATCTGACCAAGGTCGCCGCTCCAGCCGACGGTGCGCCCGAGCTGGCGCACCTCGCTGCCCTTCACCGTCATCAACAGCTCCAGGTAGGCAATCTGCTGGGAGGCGGCGCGGTTGGCCACCTCGGCCACCATGTCATCTTGGCGAGAGAGGTTAGACGAAATTGGGTCAAACCCGCCAAAGGCCTCAAAAAATTGGTCGTGCCCCGACTGGCCGGCAAAGGGCAGGTTACGGGTCGACCAGAGGTTTAATAGCTCGTCGTAGGTGGCCGGGCGACCGTACAGCTCTGAGGCCGGAAAGTAGCTGCTGTCGTCTCCGCAGGCGCTGGGGTCCACTAGGGCGGGCACCGCCGGATCGATGCAGTAGCCATCGGCGGCGGCCCACTCGAGGTAGTGCTCAGCATAGACTGCGCCGCTCAGGTGGGTGTGAATGTCGCCCCCCTTGGGCATGCGCTGCACAAAGGCCCGCAGCAGGGTGGGGCGATCGCGGTTGGCTTCAAACCAGTCGGCCACCGCCGCTTCGGCCTGAGGGCTGGGGGCCTGGGCCAGGGGCGTTACCTGGGCCGCTACGCCTGGGGCGATCAGGCCAGAGCCCAATAGAAGTGCCCAGGCTGTTGTGCTGGAGATGGTGCCGGAGATCGCGCCGGAGGAAGACTGGACCATGGGTAAGGGGTATGACTGAGAGGAGATTTTAAGGAACTATACCCGCAAACCCAAAACCTCCGGTTGAACTTTCCCAAAACCTTAATTTTTACGCCAAATTATCTCTGGTTGCTTCAGATTGGGCCGTTTTAATCGGGCTCAGGTTGTCCCAGCTCGGCAAACACCTCCTTGGCCACCAGCAGAGCATTTACGGCGGCGGGGAACCCAGCATAAACCGCCATCTGCATGATCACCTCCACAATTTCTTCCCGGCTGCAGCCCACGTTGAGGCTGCCCTGGATATGGGCCTTTAGCTCCGTCGGCGCGTTGCCCAGGGTGACGAGGGAGGCGATCGTGGCGATTTGCCGCTCTTTGGCCGATAGCCCCTCGCGGGAGTAGATGTCGCCGTAGGGAAACTCAATGATAAACCGGGCAAAGTCGGGGGCAATATCGCCCAGGGCAGCCATGACACCCTCGCCAATGTGGCCATGAATGCGAGCCAGGGCGTCTTGTCCGCGGGTGTATCGAGTGGAATCCATGGGGGTTGTTCTTGCAGAGTTGAATGGTTTTTGTAGGGCAGAGGCTAATGGACCTGACCCAGAGCTGGCTACCGCAAGTGTAGCCCCTGGTTTTGACCCAGGCATGGATCAATCCTTGGCACCGGCTCAGCGACGACGGATGGCAGGCACCCATGGCCAAAATTCCTGTGATATTCTCAGGGGTATGGTGGCGCAACGGTCAAAGACCGGCTCCCAGGGGCGATCGCCCCATCTGCCTAAGGTTTAGTCTTCATCAACCCTATGACGTTTTCTCGACGGTGGTTTAGCCAGGCGTGCCTGGGGGTAGCGGCGGCACTGGTGGCCTCAGCCTGTGGCGGCGGCGGCGGCGGTGACGTGGTCAGTGTGGGCTCTAAAGACTTTACCGAGCAGCTGATCATCGGCGAAATGTACGCCCTGATGCTGGAAGAAAACGGTCTGACCGTGGAGCGCAAGCTGAATTTGGGTGGCACCCCGGTGGCCCAGGCGGCGATCGTAAGTGGTGAAATAGACCTCTACCCCGAGTACACCGGCACCGCCCTGCTGACGGTGCTCAAGCTGCCCGCCAGCGGCGACCAGCAGGCCGTCTTTGACACCGTTAAACATGCCTACCAAGAGCAATTTAACCTGGTGTGGCTCGACCCCTCACCGATGAATAACACCCAGGCCCTGGCGATGACCGAGGCGCGGGCCGAAGACCTCAACATTCGCACCATCTCAGACTTTGCCGCCCAGGCCAGCACCCTGACGCTGATCGGCCCGCCCGAGTTTGAGGTGCGAGAAGACGGCCTGCCCGGCCTTCAGGCGGCCTACGGGGGCTTTACCCTGAAGAGCTATAAGCCGGTGGATGCCGGGCTGCGCTATAAGGGCCTGGTGGATGGCGAGGCCGATGTGGCGGTGGCCTTTGGCACCGACGGCGAAATTGACGCCTTCAACCTGGTGGTGCTCGAAGACGACCAGGGGCTGTTTCCGCCCTACCAGATTGCGCCGATCGTGAGCCAGGCGGCGCTAGACGCCAATCCCGCCATTGCCGAGGCCCTCAACCAGCTGTCGCCCCTGCTCAACGACGGGGTCATGCGCCAGCTGAACTACGAGGTGAGCGGCAACCAGCGCGAGCCAGCGGATGTGGCGCGGGAGTTTTTGGTGAATGCGGGCCTAGTTTCCGAGTAGCCCTCCCTAGAGAACACCCTGGAGGAGCGACCATCCCAGAGGAGAGACCATCCCAGAGGAGCCCATGAGCACCATTCAGTTTGACGATGTCTCGCTGCGGTTTGCCGGGGGGGGCCGCCCGGCGGTGAACCGAGTGACCTGCCAGGTCACTTCGGGGGAAATTGTGGTGATTTTGGGCCCCTCGGGCTGCGGCAAAACCACTCTGCTGAAGATGGTGAATCGCCTCTACGAACCCACCGGGGGCAATATTTTTTTGGATGGGGTGAACATTCGAAACCGATCGGCCACTAAGCTGCGCCAGCAGATTGGCTATGTGATTCAGCAGTCGGGGCTGTTTCCCCACATGACGGTGGCCGACAATGTGGCGGTGGTGCCCAAGCTGCTGGGCTGGGCCAAGCCCCAGATTCAGGCCCGCATTGACGAGTTACTGGAGCTAGTCAAGCTGGCACCGGGGGAATTTCGCCATCGCTACCCGGCCCAGCTCTCGGGCGGGCAGCAGCAGCGGGTGGGCATTGCCCGTGCCCTGGCGGGCAACCCCGGCATCATGCTGATGGATGAACCCTTTGGGGCGATCGACGCGATCACCCGCACGGCGCTTCAGGACGAGATTCTGCGCCTCCAGGGCCAGCTCAAGAAGACCATTCTGTTTGTCTCCCACGACGTAGAAGAGGCGCTGCGCCTGGCCGATCGCATTCTCATCATGCGCCTGGGGGAGGTGGTGCAGTTTGACACCCCCTTTAACCTGTTGACCCAGCCCGCCGATGGGTTTGTGCACAGTCTGCTGGGGGCCGACGACATGGTGCGCCAGCTGGGCCTGCTGCGGGTGGCCTCGGCGATGATGGCGCTGCCGCCCAACTATAGCAACGGCCACCACCCCACCCTGGCGCACCACGATAGCCTGCGCGATGCCCTGTCGCTGATGTTGCGCACCGGAGCCCCGGCCCTGACGGTGCTGGAGGATGGCAACCCGGTGGGGCTACTCACCCTCGACCACATTCGCGAGTCGGCGGTGGTGGGGGAGGGGCGCCCCCAGTGAGCTACCTGCTGAGCCACCCCGGCGATGTGCTAACCCTGCTGCTGCAACACCTGCGCATGACAGGGATTGCCCTGGGCGTTGCGATCGCTCTCTCGGTGCCCCTGGCCCTGCTGGTGTCGCGCCTGCGCTGGCTAGCCGTTCCCGTCCTGGGCGGCCTGGGGGTGCTCTACACCATTCCCAGCCTGGCGCTGATTATTTTTTTGGTGCCGCTGTTTGGCCTCAACCCCACCTCGGTGATTGTGGCGATGGTGCTCTACACCCAGGTGATTTTGGTGCGCAACCTGACCGTGGGCCTGGCGGGCATTAACCCGGCGGTGCTGGAGGCGGCGCGGGGCATGGGCATGAGCGTGACCCAGCGGTGGTGGCGGGTGCAGGTGCCCCTGGTGCTGCCGGTGTTTTTGGCCGGGGTGCGGATTGCGGCGATGGTGGCGATCGCGATCGCCACCATCGGAGCCAAATTCAACGCAGGCGGACTGGGCAAGCTGCTGTTCGACGGCATTCAGACCAACCGCTATGACAAGATCGTAGCGGGGTCGATCGCCGTGGCGGTGCTGGCTCTGGCGATTAACGGGCTGCTGCTGGCCCTAGAGCACTACGCCCAACCCGAGCGGCGGCTGAAGAAACAAAGTTAAGCCGCTAGTCTCAAGACTGGGCCTTCGGCCCCCATAGCGTTAGCCCGATGGGTTACGCCAAGTCCAATTTCCATACCCCTATTTCAATCCCAGGTGGCATTGTAGGGGCAAACGGCGTTTGCCTCTACAATCGGGAGCCCCAAATAGAATTGGATTTGCGCTAAGAATACGGTGTATCGCTGCGCGGATGCACCCTACAGCGATCGCACCAACACCATACCCCTCTAACCCCGGCCCCCTAACCCCAAACCTAGCTCCCCCTCGCAGACCCATTTTTGCCCTCCCTCGATCGCCAAAGCTTGTGCCCCTCGATCGCCACCAGCACCGTCAAACTCAGGCCAATCAACCGACCCCAGGTGGTGAGATCGACCGCTTCGGTCGAAAGCAGGGTTTGGCCAAAGGGGAGGTACATCATGATCACATGGCTGAGGAAAGCGGTCAGCGTTCCCGCTAAAAGAATGGGGCTGCGGAGGGGAGATAGCTGAAACACCGATTTGCTTTCTGAACGGCAATTGCCAATGTGGATATTCTCAAACAGCACCATCAGCAACAGCAGGGCATTGCGGGCCGAGAACTCGCTCTGCCCCGTCGCCAACAGCCCAGCGAAGGTGCTGAACCCGACCCCACCCATGACGCAGGCCCCCAGCAGAGTGCGCTCGATCATCAGGCGGTTGAAAATGGGTTCCTGGGGCGATCGCGGTCGGCGGTTGAGCACATCGCCCTCCCCCGGCTCAAAGGCCAGGGCGACATCTTGAATGCCATTGGTGACCAGGTTAAGCCAGAGCAACTGCACCGGCAGCAGGGGCAGGGGCAATCCCGTCCCCACGGCCAAACCAATTAAAACGATCTCGGCGGCCCCCGTAGACACCAGTAGGTAAATGACCTTACGCACATTGTCGTAGGCAATTCGCCCTTCCTCTACCCCGGCCACGATGGTGGCAAAATTATCGTCGCTGATCACGAGTTCTGCGGCGTCTCGGGCCACATCGGTGCCCGCTTTACCCATCGCCACACCAATGTTGGCCGCCCGCAGGGCGGGGGCATCGTTGACCCCATCCCCCGTCACAGCGACAAAGTGACCAGACGCTCGAGCGGCGTTCACCAGCTGAAGCTTTTGGTGGGGGGCAATGCGGGCAAAGACCGTGGTGGTCTGGATCAAGTGCTGGAGATCCTGGGGCGATCGCCCGGCGAGATCCTGCCCGGTCACCACCGGCACTGAGGGCAGGGTCAGCCCGAGGTCACGGGCGATCGCCAGGGCGGTGGCGGGATGATCGCCCGTGACAATCCACACCGCAATGCCGGCGGCATGACAGGCGGCGATCGCCTCCTTTACCCCCGGTCTGAGGGGGTCAATAATGCTGACAAAGCCCAACAGCCTGAGCTGAGAAGGCTCGGTAGGAATCTGGGTCGGGTCGAGATCGGTGGCGGCGATCCCCTCCGCCAGGGCCAGCACCCGATGGCCCTGGGCGGCCTGGTGCTGGGCCACCGCCCCCGCCGAGACCAGGTCGGCAGGGCGATCGCACATGGTCAGCACCCGCTCAGGGGCACCTTTTACTAACACATGCACCTGACCGTCAATGCGATGGTAGGTGGCGGCAAACTGGTGTTCTGGCTCGAAGGGAATTGCGTTGACCTGGGGATACAGGTTCAGGGTGTTTTCTCGGTTCCAGCCCAGCTTGTGGGCCATGGCCAGCAGGGCAATATCGGTCGGATCGCCCCGCCACACCCAGCAGCCGTCGCTGTGGTGCAGATCCGCTTCATTGCAGAGCACTGCGGCCCGCGCCAGCCGGTCTAGGGGCAGCCGATCCGGCGCAATGATTTGGCCCTGAAATAACACCTGGCCCACCGGGGTAAACCCCTCCCCCGTCACCTCAAATTCCTCCCCGCTGGGCAGGTGAATATGGCGCACCGTGAGTTCGTTGCAGGTCAAGGTGCCGGTCTTATCGCTGGCGATCAAGGTACAACTGCCCAACCCTTCCACCGCGGGCAATCGGCGGACGATCACCCCCCGCTGCGCCATCCGATGGGTGGCGACGGCTAGGGCCACGGTCAAGGCTACTGGCAACCCCTCTGGAATGGCTGAAACAGCCAGGGCAACCGCAAACATGAACATCTCAACCAGGCCATAGCCATGTTTGAAAATCCCCAAGAGCGCCACCCCAACCGCTGCTACCACCACCGCCAGGGCAATCACCTGACTAAACCGCTCCATGCGCTTCAACAGCGGCGGCTTCCCTCCCGTTGTGGCCACCACATCTAAGGCCAGCTGCCCCACGGCGGTGGCGGTGCCGGTGGCCACCACAATGCCTCGCCCCCGCCCCCGCACAACTATGGAGCCTGCGTACACCATGTTCAGCCGATCCGCCAGGGGCGTCGAGGCCTCTCCCAGGCCATTCACCTGCTTAAAAACGGTCAGCGATTCCCCCGTCAGCAGCGATTCATCCACCTCCAGGTTGTGGGTTCGCAGCAGGCGCAAATCCGCCGGCACCCGATTTCCAGACTCCAACCAAACCACATCTCCCGGCACCACCGCTTCGGCATCAATCTCGCAAACTTCGCCGTCCCGCATCACGGCAGCCCGAATCGTTAAGAGCTGTTGTAGGGCAAGACTGTTCCGCTCGGCGCGCCATTCCTGATAGCCGCCAATGACGGCATTAATCGCTAAAACCGTGAGAATAAAGCCAGCATCTTTGGCGTCACCAATTGCCATAGATACGGAGGCCGCCAGGCCCAGAATATAGATCAACGGGCTCTGAAACTGACGGGACAAAATTTGCCGCAGATTTGGCGGCGGCTGTCGCGGTAAGCCATTCGCGCCGACCTGCTCAAACCGCCGCTGCGCCGCTGCGGTCGTAAGGCCGTTGGGGCTGGCCTGGAGCAGGTCAAAAACCTGGTCCAACTCGATCGAATGCCAGGCTGGCGAAGTCGAATACGGCATAGCGATCGCGCCCCCCCTTGGGCAACGTTTAGGATCAGCTTATCAAGCTTCACCGGGCTAGCCCCCGCCGCAGGTCAGCGGAGCCCTGGATGGCTAGCCCTTCATCCCTTGGCCAACCCCTTTGTGCTGATCCGGGGGCAACGGCTCGACCCCGCGCCTCGGTCTGGGGTGCTATGGAGGAGCTCCAGGCGAAAGCGGCCCATCAACGGGTGAAGGGGGAGGGGAGCGGGGGAGATAGAGAGGGGGACTGGGGACAGGGCTAAACTTTTACCACAGGCCCCACTGGTTCCCTAACACTGCTGCTATAGCCGCGTGTTGATCAGGCTCTGGCGGGGGCTGCTGGTGCGGCTGGCGCGGATCTGCTCGTAGAGCTCGCGCTCGGCATCGCTGAGACTGGCGGGGGGGGTGATCACCACTTTGATCAGCAGATCGCCGCGATCGCCCTTAGGGCTGGGCCAGCCCTTGCCCCGCAGCCGCAGGCTCTGGCCCGAGCGAATGCCCGCGGGCAGGTTCATGGTGACGCTGCCGTCGGGGGTGGGCACGTCAATTTTGCCCCCCAGCACCGCCTCATCAGGGGTGATGGGCACCTCGGCGGTGAGGTTGTCGCCCTCGAGCTTAAAGAAATCGTGGTCGCCCAGCTGTACCACCAGGTAAATGTCGGCAGGCTGCTTAGTGTAGGGGTTGAGCGGCCCTTTGCCCTTGAGGCGAATTTTGCTGCCCTGCTTGGCCCCGGGGGGAATGCGCACCTCCACATCGGTGGTGCCGATGCGCAGCCGTTTTTGGGCTCCGTTAAAGGCTTCGCCGAAGCTGAGGCGGAGGTTGGCCTCCTGGTCAAAGGACTGGCCAGCGGCGGGGTCGTAGCCAAAGCTCGATCCACCGGGGCTACCGGTGGGGCTGCCGTAGGAGTAGCCGCGACCACCGCCGCCGGGGGTAGCAAAGCGGCCCAGCAGCTCGTTGATAAACTCGTCGAAGCTGCCGTAGGCGCTGAAGTCAAAGCCGCCCATATCGCCGGGGCTACCGTAGGAGGTACCGGCCCCAGCCCGGCTGGCCTGCTGCCAATACTGACCGTACTGGTCGTACTTTTGGCGCTTGTCGGCGTCCGAGAGCACTTCGTAGGCTTCGCTAACCTCCTTGAATTTAGCCTCGGCGGTCTTGTCGTCGGGGTTGACGTCGGGGTGGTACTTGCGGGCCAGCTTGCGAAACGACTGTTTAATGTCGTCGGTACTGGCTGTTCTGCTGACGCCCAGTACAGCGTAGTAGTCTTTGAAGCCCGTAGCAGCCATTCCTTTCCTCCTAACGACCCGCGCGCGATCATGCCTAAGGCGATTTTATTGTAGTTAACTCTAGCCCGGCGGGGTTTACCGCTCCCTGAGCCCGGCTAGAATTGACCGTAGCTCAAGCCTAGCAAACCCAGGGTTAGAGAGAGTTCGGTTTTCCCGGTGGGGCAAACTGACTAGCTGACCCCCACTACCCCATCGAGTTCGGCGTAGTCGGGCAGGGTGGTGTCGATGGGGTGGCCCTGGCGCAGCACGACGCGATCGCCCTGGGGCCGCGACAGCATTTCACTAAAACTGCGGGCCTTTAACACCACCAGGTCAGCCGGGCGACCGACCCCGATCAGCCCTGCCTCTAACCCCATGATCTGGGCGGGGGTGCGGGTAACCGCCTGGGGCCATTGGCCTAGGGGGCGATCGAGCTGGCCAATGCGCACCGACTGGGTGAAGACTTCCACCATGTCGTGGTCGCCGTAGGCAAAAAAGGCGTCGCGGCAGTTGTCGCTGGCAAGGGCCACCGGGATAGCTAATTGGTCCATTTCATGCAGCAGGGTGACGCCCCGGTAGCGGGGCATGCGATCGGGCTGGCGATCCTGTAGGTAGAGGTTGCACAGGGGCAGGCTCACCACGCTGACCCCCGCCGCCTTCACCAGGGCCAGGGTGTCCTGGGCCCGATCGTCCGCCTGCACCGAAAGGCTACAGTTATGGCCACAGTTGACCCGGCCCGCAAAGTTGCGGCGCAGCTTAGTCTCGGCCACCAGGCGCAACCCCTCGGACTGGGGGTTCAGGCTTTCATCCACGTGCAGGTCAAGGTCGAGGCCCCGCGCCTCGGCCAGGGCAAAGAGGCGATCGACATGGGCCTCAAGGTCGGGCTGGGGGTAGATTAGCCCCCCCAAAATGCCGCCGTACTGGGCGACGGTATCCACCAGGGCCAGGCCCTCGGGGCGGGCATAGTAGTCGATGCCTACCAGGCAGGCGGCCTGGAGCGCGATGCGGTCGGCCCACTCGCGGCGCAGGCGATCAAATACTGCGTAGCTGACCTGGGCCTGGGAGCCAAAGCTATCTAGGTGGGTGCGCACCGCCTGGGTGCCGTGGGCGTAGCTGCACCGCAGGCCAAACTCCATGCGGGTGTAGAGGTCCTCTGCGCTCCAGTAGCGTTGGTCGGCCTGGGCTGCGGCGACGGCGGCGTCAAAGGTGCCGGTGGCGTTGGGGCTGCGCAGCCAGGTGTGCCCCTTATCTAGGTGGGTATGGCAGTCGGTAAAGCAGGGCCACACCAGGCCCTGGCGGAGGTTCCAGGTGGGTTGGTCAACCGCCAGGGGCTGACTGGCCGGGAGCAGGTTGGCAATGCGATCGCCCTGAATTTCCAAATGGACGGCCACCAGGTCTTCGGCTCGGGGCGGGGCGGAGAGATTAGCGATCGCAGTCTTCCAGGGGGCCGACTGGTCTAAACAGGCCAGGGGCAGGCGGGCATTTTGAAGCCAGTAGTGGGGTGTAGCGACGGTCAGGAACGGGGGCAAAAAGGTGGATGCCATGCAAAAGCCAAGGAGGAAAGAATTACAGCCATGTCAAAACAGCGGTGGAGATTCCCTACCGGTATGCCGCCACCGCTGCCTTGATTTGGTATTTACCTTCCCAACCTTAGCTCAGCTCTTCCCCTGATTTGCCATAGGATTGCGAGGGTCTGACCCCGCTTATGCCTGGGCTGCTAACGGTATGGGACCGAGCCAGCGATCGAAGATTCTGATCAGGTGGAGGACTGTCTGCCGATTTGCGGGGCCTTGCCCTTTAATAGAGATTGCTAAGTGTGCCGTTTTGGGAAAGTCTGCTTTGACCACGTTTTTGTTTGATTTCGACGGCACCCTGGCGGACAGTTTGTCGACCATTGTGGACATTACCAATCGATTGGCCCCAGAATTTGGCTATCGCCCCACTCCCCTGGAAGAGGTGGATGCCTTAAAGGGATTCAGCACCCGTCAATTGATTCGGTATTCTGGCATTCCCCTGCTGAAGATTCCTGCCCTGATCCGCCGACTGCGGGCAGAATTGAAATCCCACCGCACGCCCATCGCCCCCTGTGCAGGAATGCCAGCCCTGATTCGGCAGCTGCACGCCCAAAACCATTCTCTGGCGGTCATCACCTCAAATACCCCTGAGATGGTCCATGCTTTTTTGACCGCCCACGCCCTGGGCCACTGCTTTTTCAGCGTTGATGGCGGTGGCACCCTGTTTGGCAAAGGCAGACTGATCGCCAAATGCCTGGAGCGCTACCGGCTTTTGCCGGAAGAAACGGTCTATGTGGGCGATGAGGTGCGGGATATCCAGGCGGCTCGATTTGCGGGGGTGCGGCCAGTTTCAGTCACCTGGGGCTTCAACAGTCGTGAGGCCCTGGCGGCGGCCCAACCCGACTGGCTGGTGGATGAGCCCGATGCGCTGCACGCGATCGCCAACAGCCTGTCCCTGGAGCGAACCTAATGCGACTTACCCGGCCTTTTCCACCGATTTGCGGGTGAGCAGATAGATCAATGGCCCAAAGGAGCCCAGGGCCAGGGTCGCCACCAGCCAGGGCCAGGGATTGCGATCGCTGGCTTTAGCATCCTGCCAGATCCAAACCATGACCAGCCCCAGGGCGATGACCAGGTCAGCAAAGACCTGACCCGCTCCAAAGCTCTGAAAATGGGGCGCGATGATGCCCAAATAGCCGTGCTGCCAAAGAGCCTCGGCGGTAAGGGCACCAAACAGCAGCAGGACAACTGTAATCAAACTCCGTTGCATAGTCAGCCTCTCTAGTCGCGGTAGGTTGTAGCGGTAGGTTCAGTATTTAGCGTCCACCTCATACCCGCAATTACCTCAGAGGTAATTGCATTGACCTTTGGCTGTGGTTAAATCTAGCGATGCATGTTTCTATCTCCCCCTTGACAAACACTCTGCGCCAGGTGCGCAAAGCCTGCCGGCTGAGTCAGCTAGAGCTGTCGCTGCGGTTGGGGGTATCGCAGCGCCATGTGAGCTTTGTCGAAAGTGGCCGCGCCAAGCCCAGTCGCGACCTGCTGATGGCTTGGCTGCAGGAGTTAGATACTCCCCTGGGGTTGCGCAATCAGGCCATGCTGCAGGCGGGTTACGCTCCGACCTATAGCGCTACGCCCCTGGATGACCCATCCTTGGGGCAGGTGAATGATGCGCTAGAGCAACTGCTGTCTGCCCACGACCCCATGCCGGCGCTGGTAATTGATGCCGACTGGAATTTGCTGCGCTTGAATCGAGGCGGGCAATGGCTGTCCGCCACGCTGATGCCGTGGACCGTGGACCGGCCCGCCACCGCGCCGGTCAATCTGCTGGACCTGTTGACTCACCCCGAGGGGTTTACCAAGGCGATCGTCAATCTACAGGAGGTCGGCCCAGAATTTCTCATACACCTGCGCCAGGAAGCTTCGGTACAGCCCGCCCTGGCACCCAAGGTAGAAGCCTTTGCCGCATTGCTGCACCATCGCCTCGGCGAACAAAGCCTACCCACGGGCGGGCTGCGCCCCACCGCGCCAGTTCTGACCACTCGCTACGCCACACCCTATGGTGAACTAGCCTTTTTCAGCATGTTTACGACCTTCGGCACACCGCAAGACATTACGCTGGATTCCCTGCGGTTAGAGCATTTGTTTCCCGCCAATGAGGCCACCCATGCTGTGCTGAAGGCACAGGTTCAATGCCCAGCTTGAGCGTCCCAGCTTTCTTCGGCGTTTAGATTTCAGCCTACGCAGACTCATACCCAATTCCGGTTGTTTACCCCCGAGTGGTAGAGACAAACGGCCCTTTGCCCCTACGCAATGCCCTTTATTGTTTCGAACTGTAACATTGCTTATATTTCTTTGCGGTTATATTTCTCTTTGGTTGCCTGAATAATTGCCGATGGGTTGTCTATTTAAAATACCTAAAAGTACCTAAATTATCTCAAGAAAAACACACTGCGAATACTCGTTAGGAGATGCTATGAGCGGCGAAGGTAAATGCCCATTTATGGGCGGAGTTCCTAAATTTTCGGCTGGTAGTGGCACGGCAAACCGAGATTGGTGGCCAAACCAGCTAAACCTGAAGATCCTCCACCAGCATTCCCCCAAGGCCAACCCCCTGGGTGAGACGTTCAGCTATGCTGAGGCCTTCAAAAACCTCGACTACCCCGCCCTAAAGGCAGACCTCTTCGAGCTGATGACCACCTCCCAGGACTGGTGGCCCGCCGACTACGGTCACTATGGCCCCCTCTTCATCCGCATGGCCTGGCACAGCGCCGGCACCTACCGTACCGGCGACGGCCGCGGCGGCGCAGGTCACGGCAACCAGCGCTTTGCCCCGCTCAACAGCTGGCCCGATAACGTCAATCTCGACAAGGCGCGCCGCCTGCTGTGGCCGGTTAAACAAAAATACGGCCGAAAAATCTCCTGGGCCGATCTCATCATTCTCGCCGGTAACGTGGCCATGGAATCGATGGGCTTCAAGACCTTCGGTTTCGCCGGCGGTCGCGAGGACATCTGGGCGCCAGAAATCGATGTCTACTGGGGCAATGAGCAAAAGTGGCTGGACGACAAGGCCCGCTTTGCCGATGGACGCGACCTGGAGAACCCGCTCGCGGCCGTGCAGATGGGCCTGATTTACGTCAATCCCGAAGGCCCCGGCGGCCAGCCCAATACCCTCGAATCCGGCCGTCTGGTGCGCGAGACCTTCGCGCGCATGGCCATGAACGATGAAGAAACGGTGGCCCTCACCTGCGGTGGCCACACCTTCGGCAAATGCCACGGCGCCGGTTCGCCCACCCACGTAGGGCCGGAACCCGAAGCGGCGCCCATCGAACAAATGGGGTTGGGCTGGAAGAGCAGCTTCAAGAGCGGCAAGGGCGGCGACCAGATCGGCAGCGGTCTGGAAGGTTCGTGGACACCGACCCCGACCCAGTGGGACATGAGCTATCTGGATGTGCTGTTCGGCAACGATTGGGAGAACTCCAAGAGCCCGGCGGGTGCCTGGCAGTGGACACCGAAGCAGGCGACGGACAGCAATCAGGCCCCGGCCGCGCACGATGCCTCAAAAAAGGTGCCGATCATCATGACCGATGCGGACATGGCCATGCGCATGGATCCGATCTATGAGCCGATTGCACGGCGCTTCCACAAAAATCCGGACGAATTCGCCGACGCCTTCGCCCGCGCCTGGTTCAAGCTGACCCACCGCGACATGGGTCCGAAGTCGCGTTATCTCGGCCCCGAAGCGCCGAAGGAAGACCTGATCTGGCAAGACCCGATTCCCGCAGTCAATCACAAGTTGATCGATGAGAAGGACGTCGCCGCCCTCAAGTCTAAAGTACTGGCATCCGGGCTGAGTGTTTCGGAACTGGTCTCGACCGCCTGGGCCTCGGCGTCGACGTTCCGCGGCTCCGATATGCGCGGTGGCGCCAACGGCGCGCGCATCCGCCTTGCGCCGCAAAAGGACTGGGAAGCCAACCAGCCGAAGCAACTGACTAACGTACTTGGAAAGCTTGAAGGCATCCAACGCGAGTTCAACAGTGCTCAGTCCGGGGGCAAAAAGATCTCGATGGCCGATCTGATTGTGCTGGCCGGCTGCGCCGGTGTCGAAGAGGCTGCAATGAAAGCGGGGCATGCCATGACGGTACCGTTTTCGCCGGGCCGCATGGACGCCTCGCAGGAGCAAACGGATGTGGAGGCCTTTGATGTGCTCGAACCAGTTGCGGATGGCTTCCGCAACTACCAGAAGGCCAAGTACGCCGTCTCGGCCGAGGAGCTGCTGCTCGACAAGGCGCAGTTGCTGACGCTCACCGCACCCGAGATGACGGTGCTGGTCGGCGGCATGCGTGCGCTGAACGCGAATGTCGGTCAGTCCCAGCATGGTATCTTCACCAAGCGGCCGGGGGCGCTCAGCAACGACTTCTTCGTCAACTTGCTCGACATGGGCATCGAATGGAAGCCGGCATCGAAGGATGAAGATGTGTTCGAAGGCACCGACCGCAAGTCCGGCGCAAAGAAATGGACCGGTACCCGCGTCGATCTGGTCTTCGGTTCGAACTCCCAGCTGCGAGCCTTGGCCGAAGCCTATGCCTGTTCGGACGCACAGGAAAAGTTCGTCCGCGACTTCGTGGCGGCATGGACCAAGGTAATGAACCTGGATCGCTTTGATCTTGCCTAGTCTTGGCGCAAAGTCTCAGAGGGCTTTTGAATACTGATGAAAGCCCGAGACATAAAATAATGGCAGCGTTTCAAAACAATCTGAAACGCTGCCTTTTATTTAGGGAACCTCTGATTAATTTGATCAAGCGAGCAGATGCAAGGCGCGGACAGGCGAAAAAACGGAGTTTACACGGAGTAAATGAGTATTTTGAGCCTGGCCGCAACGCTGCAGATGCCGCTTCAGCGAATTAATCAGAGGTTCCTTAATGTTTACCCCGTTGATTTGGCATTGCAGGAATGGGCTTTCCCACGAATGGGTACCTGCCGGATGGTCCGCGGTCAAGCCAGTTCTACGGGTATAAGTCGGTATGGTAGTGTTGAATCCTGTGATCTGGCTTGCGGGTTTAATGTGCAGGCAGGCAGCTCATTGCGTAACATCGAGTGTAAATGGAATAGTCAGTCACCAATTGAGTAGTTAAGCCCGATAGCAACACAGCAGAAGCAGCTATAAAAGGTGATTCAAAGGTTCGTTGTATATCCGATCACGCATGAAAACAGTGTGTCAGGGACATTCCTAGGCTATTGTCCCCTGCATTTGATGGCAAGGATGGTAATGGACACATCCGCGAATAGGAAGGAGCGAGGAAGATCGCGCACTAGACGCGTCGCGGGCATCCTGTTGTCATGTCTACTCTTCGGTGCTCTGCCGGTCTTCAGCTCGGGGAAGGCTGTGCTCGAATATCAGGTCAAGTCTGCATATCTCTATAATTTTTCAAAATTTGTTCGTTGGCCGGAGACGGTGCTTGACGCTACACAAAGAAATCTCACAATCTGCGTTATCGGCCATGCCGATATGCACGAATACCTCTACACCCTGGACGATCGCCCGGCTATTGGGCATTTACTCAAAGTCAGTTTCAGGAATATCGATACCGGCCTAGATGGCTGCCACATGGCTTATATTGGTGAAAATTCTCGTCTTCAGACCAGTGCTATCTTGGAGTGGTGCCATCGCAACCATGTTTTGACCATAGGCGATCAGCCTGGATTCATCGAGCTGGGCGGCATTATTGGGTTCGTTCTGATTGATGATCATGTGAGACTGGTGATCAGTCGCTCGGCCGTGCTGGCATCGGGCCTAGAGATCAGTGCCAAGTTATTAGAGCTGGCACAGGTCGTGGAATAAAGGCTGACCCATGTTTAAGCATCTCGGTATTAACACCAAACTCACGCTGATTTTACTGTCGCATATTTTACTGAGTTATACCATCGTCAGCGTAGCGGTAGTGATGTACGGAAGACGCATGGCCTATGAGGATAATCTGCAGGAGCTTGACGTGCTGGCAACGATTATTGCCGACCGAACCGTTGCAGCAGTTGTTTTTAAAGATGCCGTTCTCGCAGAAGAGAACGTGTTTTCTCTATCGGCGAGGTCAACGATTAGCGCGGCCTGTGTCTTCGACGAGGATGGCAAGCTGTTTGCCGCT
>JBGSNT010000040.1:0-40060 GCA_041739575.1 Nodosilinea sp.
GCCCGAGTACCGTGGGAAATTGGGCGACCTGCCCCTGACCAAGACACCCTGGCCGATCGCAACCTGTTGGTGCGAGTGGTTCACACCATGGCCCCAGCGGCCACCCAGCCCCTGACCCTAACCCCCGATGAGCCGCTACGGGTGTTGTTTGTGTTTGCTGAGGCGCGGGGCTCTCGTCCGCTGGCGGCCCGTCGCGAGCGGCAGGATCTGCTGGATCTGTTTAAGCAAACTATTTATCCCCAGCGGCGCATTGTGGCCCATGTGCTCTCCCACGGGGTGACTCGCCAACGGCTAGAGGCGCAAATTCGAGAAAATGGCGGCTACCACATCGTCCACTGGAGCGGCCACGGGCACCTGAACCGGCTAGAACTGGCCCAACCGGGGGGAACCCGTGATGAACTCACAGGCCAGGGCCTGCTGGATTTGTTTGCCGATGCCGGGGGCTTTCTCCCCCGGCTGTTTTTTCTCAGCACCTGCTACTCGGGCGACATTTTGCGGGTTAGAGACTGGGACGACTTTTTGGCGGTGACCCAGGGCCAGGAACCCGGCACCAAGCAAACCCCCGGCTCCGCCGAGGCCGACACCGCCAAAGACCTGCCCCTCAGCGAAACCTCTGGCTACACCGGCACCGCCCATGCCCTGCTGCAAGGGGGCGTGCCGACGGTGGTAGCCATGCGCTATGCCGTGGGCGACGAATACAGCCGTGATTTGGGGGTGGCGTTTTACCAGGCTCTGCTGGCCGACCCGCAGCCCAAGCTGCCAGCGGCGGCGCTCACCTTTGCCCGTCGCCACATTCAGCGGCGCATTGACCAGGGCGACGGGGCTCGCTACACCCCCTGGGACCCGGCAACCCCAGTACTTTACGGGGCCGAGCAGCCCCACCTGGCTTTGCCCGCTGGCCGCAGCCCAGGGCTGAATCCTCGCAATCCCTGCCTGCACCAAATTGCCGAACTTACCCTGAACGAGCACCCGTACTTTGTGGGCCGCACCTGGGAACTAGACGGCCTGGGCTCAGACTTTATTGGCGCTAGCCGGGGCACCGAGGTCAAGCCCCTAGCGGTGATTACGGGCCTGGGGGGCATGGGCAAGACGGCTCTGGTGGCTGAGGCCCTAGACCTCTGGCAATCTCGGTTTGAGTGGGTGCTGCTCTACCAGGCCAAACCCAACCCCCTTAACCTTGACACCACCCTGCGCGATATTCACCTCAAACTCGTGGGGGAATTGGGCCGCTACTACGACCACATTCAGGCTCATCTTGCCGATGCCATCTATCGCGACCCCAGCGACACCTTTACTGGCTCCGCCCGGCACGATCGCCTGGTGCGCAACCTGGTGCGGGCCTTGGCCGACGAACCCATGCTGCTGGTGCTCGACAACTTTGAGACCAACCTCAAGCCCCAGGCCGAGTCGGGCTCTGGGGCAGACCCCCGCTGGGCCTGCCAAGACCCCGCCTGGGATCGCGCTCTGCAACGTCTGGCCACCGAGCTGGTGGGTACCCCCTCGCGGGTGCTGATCACCTGTCGCCGCCCCCTGACCGCCCTGGCCAACACCCCCACCCACTCGGTGCTCCTCGGCCCCTTGACCGCTGGGGAGGCGGCTTTATATATCAGAGGCCACACCGGGCTAAGCCATATGTATTTGGGGGGCAACCCGGCAGATAAGGCCCTGGCCCAGCGCCTGCTGCAAACCAGCCGCTTTCACCCCCTACTGATGGATCGCCTGACCCGCCTGGCCATGGGGGGGCCAGCGCTGCGGCCCCAGCTGTTGCAGGCCCTCGATACCCTAGAGCACAACCAAGACTATGCCCAACTGCCCGCCCTGTTTGCCACCGACCCCAGCGACAGCAAAGAACTGGCCTACTTCAACGATGCCCTGGCCACTTCCCTTGACCAGTTGATCGAAGGGGCCAGCCCCGAGGCCCGCCGCCTGCTGTGGATCGTGGCCCTGGCCAACGACCCCGAGGCGCTGGGCCTGGTGCAAAAGGTATGGAGCGGCGAAAGCCCGGAGCAAGAGCAGTTGCGGCGGATCAAGCAGGTGCTAGACGAGTTGCCTCAGCTCCCGCCGGATAGAAGAGCCGAGATCGCAGCCGCCATGACCCCCGAGCTACAGGCCATGGTCGATGCTGTGCCCCCAGCACCCCCACCCCGCCCCGATCTGGCACCGCTGCTGAGGCACCTGGTGGCGGTGGGGTTAGTGACCGAGGAACGCACCGACCCGGAAGATGCCAACCCCAACTTGACCTGCCATGCTCTAGTGCGCGATCGCATCTGCACCTGGATGGCCGACCACCCCCACGACCAGGGCGACCTCAGCGAAGCCGCCATTCGCCTCGCCTATGCCGAACGGCTAGAGGCCACGTTCAAAGATCTGTTACACCAGAATATGACCATGGCCCTGGCGGCGGGCAGCCGCGCCCTGGTCTACTACATCCAGGCCGAGGCCTACGACCGCCTGGGCAGCTTTGCCGGTACTCTGGTCACCAGTAGCCACGACCCCCAGCAGTTGGCGGCCCTGGTGCCCCCCCTGCAAGCCGCCGCCGAGGCCGCCCCCGAGGGCAAGCCCCGCTGGAGCTGTCTGTGCTATTTGGCCGATGCACTAGACAATTCAGGCCGTTCTGATCTAAGCCTGACGTTTTTTGAGCAAGCCGCTACCCAGGCCCGCACCACCGCCGAGGCTGGGGGTGATGTCGCCCAGCAGGCATGGGGGTATTTTTCCTGGATTACCGGCAACTGGGCAATTGCTCTTGGGAATGTCGGTCAGCTAGACGCCGCCCGCCAGCGGCACCTAGAGAGCGCCGAGGCTAGACGAACCGCTGGTCGCCCAGAGGTCGAGGTTATCGGCAGCGAGCTAGAGGCTCTGCGCATCGACATTAAGCAGGGCCGGGTGACCGAGGCCCTGCCCCAGATCGAGGCCCGCCTGGCCCAGGTAGAGGCCTGGTGGCAGCAGCACCGGGCCGGGCAGCCGGTGCCCCAGGCTCCTAATGCAGAAGCCCTGGCCCGTACGTTCATCGGCACGCTGGATATTATTGCCAACGACGCCTACCCAGCGCAAAAAGATTGGGCGGCAGCCCTGGGCAAAACTGAAGCCATTTTGGCGGTCAAACAAGCCCTGCAGCGCCCTACTGAAGATATAGCTGGAGACCGTATGAACCGGGCCGTTTATCTGGGCCAGCTCCGCCGCTTTGGCGAGGCCCAGGCAGAACTGGAGGCCTGTCTAGAGATTTTTCAGCAGAATCCTACTCAGAAAGCTAGGGTGCTCAGTTCCCTGGCCAAGCTGTTCGCTGACCAGGGCGACCTTCCCCAGGCCATTGCCCAAGAGCGGCGGGCCCTGGCCCTGCGCGAGCAGTTGCCTGACCCCGGCGATCGGGCCATCTCCCACAACAACCTGGCCAACTACCTAGATCGCAGCGGCACCTCAACCGCTCTGGCGGAGTCGTCGCGCCACCGGCTTGCCGCTCTGGGCTACCTGCGGGTTGCGGGTCTGGGGCAGGCATTACAAACTGTCCTAGGCAACTACGCCATACTTTTCCGCCGCGCCCAGGCGGCGGGTACCTCTCTGGCGGTGCCCACCCTGGCCGAGTTGCTGGCCGACCCCACCTTTGCCCCCCTGGCCACCTGGCTCACCCAGCGCCAGGTCAACCCAGCCGAGCTGCAAGCGGCGATTGATGACTTTCTAGCCCAGGCCCAACAGGCCGCCCTATCCCAAGACTGAGTTCACCCCCCACTGCCATGGTTAACCGCACCCCCCAGCCCCAAACCATCCCCGCCCTGCTAGAGGCCCTCGCGGCGGCGGTGCGGGCTGGCGATTCTACCCGAGCGCTACAGCTAGAGCAGGCCATTTTGCAACGTCTGGCCACCGCCGCCGCCGACCGAGAGGCGATCGAGCGCCAGGTGCGCGACCTCATGGCCAGCCTGGGCGAGCCAGCCCTCGCGTTGCCCAATGAAATTCTCGACCCGTTTAATGTGGAGCGGGGCGGTATCGAGCGGGGCGGCCAGGAAACCTACGGTGACCTCTACCTGGGTGGCGACAGGTCGGGCGACTACAACCCGGTTCCGGGCAGCCCCCCTACCCCCAGCACCGAGGGCCTGGTCTACCCGGTGTGGTTTGGCACCAACCGCAAACCAGCGGCGGCGGGCCAGGGGTTTACAGGAGAGCGCCATAGCCACACCACCCTGGGCCGCGTCGATGTGTACGTGCCCGAAGCCCACCGCTTTGGCGAAATTGGCAACGACTTTTGGGCCAGGCTGCGCCGGTTTGACCTGCGCGACGATCGGCTGCGCCTTCAGCACCTGGCCACCCAAACCGCCAGTGAGTTTTATGCCGACCTGCACCAGGCCATGCAAACCGCCCAAGACCAGGGCGAAACCCATGCGCTAATCTTTCTCCACGGCTTTAACGTCAGCTTTGAGGAGGCAGCTATTCGTGCCGCCCAGCTGGGCTTTGACCTCAAGGTGCCGGGGGCCACGGCCTTCTTTAGCTGGCCCTCGCGGGGGACGGTAACCGCCTACCCCGCCGATGAGGCCAGCATTGAGGCCAGCGAGCAGGCCATTACCGATTTTCTGGTCGATTTCACCAGCCGCTGCGGGGCCGAGAAGGTGCATATCATCGCCCACAGCATGGGCAATCGCGGGTTGCTGCGCGCCCTTCAGCGCATTGAGGCCAATGCCCAAACTCGGGGCCAGGTCAAGTTTGACCAGATTTTTTTGGCCGCCCCCGATGTCGATCGCGATCTGTTTCTCGACCTGGCCCGGCTTTACCCGCCCCACGCCCAGCGCACCACCCTCTATGCCTCCGATGCCGACCTGCCGGTGCATCTCTCTTCTAGGCTGCACGATGCCCCTAGGGCCGGGTATTTTACCCCTTACACCGTGGCTGCGGGCCTAGACACTATAGCCGTACCTGACTTTGACATCGACCTGCTGGGCCACTCCTACTTTGCCGAAGCCGAGGCTCTGCTGCACGACCTCTACGACCTGATGCGCCACAATCAAGCCCCCAGCCAGCGGCAGCGCATCAAGTCTGCCCTCGACGGCATGCAGCAGTTTTGGCGGCTGGTCAGGTAAACCTGAATGGGTTGGGCCGCCACGCAGAGCCGCTAATACCAAATCCGAATCGTATAACCCTGGTTTCATAACGGCCAAACTGTAGGGGCAAATGGCATTTGCCCTGCCACATTAGGAGTCGGTCAAGCAGGATTTGGTATAAGCCCTCTAAACCGGAGAATCGATCAACCCAGGGTGATCCTGCGGGCGAGGGCCAGAGGTATCCCAAAAGAAGCGACGCTCTGATTCAGCGATGGGCTTGTCGTTGATGCTGGCCTCGCGGCGGCGCATCAGGCCATTTTCGTCAAATTCCCAGTTTTCATTGCCGTAGGCCCGGTACCACTGCCCGGCATCGTCGTGCCACTCGTACTGAAAGCGCACCGCGATGCGGTTGTCGCCGTAGGCCCACACTTCTTTGACCAGGCGATAGTCAAGCTCTTTATCCCACTTGCGGCGCAAAAATTCGCGGATGGCGTCGCGGCCCTGGAAGATTTCGGCCCGGTTGCGCCAGTGGCTGTCTTCGGTGTAGGCCAGAGCAACGCGATCGGGGTCGCGGCTATTCCAGGCGTCTTCGGCCATGCGGGCTTTGGCGATCGCAGCCTCGCGATCAAAGGGCGGCACAATCGGTTTTGGGCTCATAGAAATACCAAATTTGAATTGTCAATTTTGAACTTTGAATTGAGTCGAGAAACGGTCACAGCCCAATCTATCAGGCCATAGAAAAGGCTGTCAGCATTGGCCAACAGCCCACGGAGATTGTGAGTCAGGACAGGGGAAACGGGGCTACCACTTTTTGTAGGGCAGGAACTTGCCGTTCATGATCACCTTGACGCGATCGCCCTTGGGATCTTCTTCTTTCTCAACGTCGATGGTGAAGTCGATGGCGCTCATGATGCCATCGCCAAACTTTTCGTGCACCACGGCTTTGATCGGCATGCCGTAGACCTGCATGATCTCGTAGAAGCGGTAGATCAGCGGGTCGGTGGGGATGACAGGATCCAAACCACCCTTCACCGGAAACTCGGTCAGGGCTTCGATCAGAGAGGCATCGGCCCCGATCGCTTCGATGATTTTGGTGGCCTCTTCCACGGAGGCGCTGGCCTGGCGGTAGAAGACAGAGGCGATCCACACTTCGTCGCAGCCGATCTTGGCTTCGAGGTCGGCAAAGCTGAGGCCAGCGGCTTTTTTGGCGGCCAGGAGCTTTTCGGTAATGGGGGAAACGGTCATGGTCAGATCCTCTTGATTACGTCTAGGGAAAAAGTTGTTTTGGCAGGGGACCCACCCCTACCCCTCCCAGGAGGGGATGGATGGTGCTGTCCCCTCCCAGGAGGGGTGCCCGAAGGGCGGGGTGGGTTGAGTCTTGCACCCGTGGGCGGTGGGTTACGGCGGAGCGAGGATGGTGTGAGGTAGCCAGGGTCGAGTAACCGCCTAACCCACCCTACGGGTTGTACTCATCTACCCAGTTACCCTCCGACCCTGGCTGCCTCCACCGCCCGCGTTTCGCGGAACAGGTGGCTCTCCATCTCGGCTTTGAGGTCGTGGTAGGCGGGGTGCTGGTCGATGGTCTCGCGGTTGCGGGGCCGGGGGAAGGGCACCTCTAGAATCTCGTCGATGCGGGCGGCGGGGCCGCGGGTCATCATGACGATGCGATCGCTGAGCAGCAGGGCTTCTTCAATGCTGTGGGTAATCATGATCACCGTCTTGCGCTGCTGTTCCCAGATCCGCTCGACTTCTTCCTGCAAAAAGCCACGGGTGAGGGCATCCAGAGCCCCAAAGGGCTCGTCCATGAGCAACATTTGGGGGTCAATGGCCAGGGCACGGGCAATGCCGACCCGCTGGCGCATGCCGCCGGAGAGCTCGTGGGGGTGCTTGCGCTCGGCCCCGGTCAAGCCCACCAGCTGAATGTGCTCTTTGATGATGCGATCGCGCTTTTTGGCGGATATCTTGGGGTCCACGGTTTCCACCGCAAACCGCAGGTTTTCCTCCACCGTCATCCAGGGCATCAGGGCGTAGTTTTGAAACACCATGCCCCGATCTGGCCCCGGCCCAGCGATGGGAGCCCCGTTGAGCAAAATTTCGCCGCCGCTGATCGGGCTAAGGCCCGCAATCATATTCAGCAGGGTCGACTTGCCGCAGCCGGAGGGGCCAATGATCGACACAAAGGTGTTGGGCTCAATCTCTAGATTGATGTCTTGAATCGCCACAAAATCGCGACGGGTCTTGCCCGAGAGCTTGCTAAACAAGTCTTTTTTGCCAGGGAAGACCTTCGTCACATGGCGGATCGACAGCTGAGCCGTCGAGGATGGCAAATCCGCAGAAGCAGCAGGGTTCACGGGTGCAGTTCTCATGAATTTCGACCAAAGGCAACAAACTTCTCCAGGGCGGCAAATAGGCTATCCAGCAGCAGCCCCACCAGACCGATGATGAAAATAGCCACCAGAATGTTTGGAATCGACAGGTTATTCCACTCGTTCCAAATGAAGTAGCCCAGCCCAGTGCCCAGCAGCATTTCGGCGGCCACAATCACCAACCAGGCAATGCCCATGCTGATGCGCAGCCCCGAGATAATGTTGGGTAGCGCCGCCGGAATAATCACCTTGATGATGGTGCGCAGGCGGGAAGCGCCCAGGGTGTTGGAGACATCGACATAGTCCTGGTCCACATTGGCCACCCCAAAGGCGGTGTTGATCAGCGTGGGCCAAATGCTGGAAATGAAGATGATGAAAACACCGGTCTTTTCCGAGTCGCGCAGCAGATAGAGGCCCAGGGGCAGCCAGGCCAGGGGAGAAATCGGTTTCAGCAGCTGAATATAGGGGTTAAACGCCTTAAAGGCCACGGGCGAAATGCCGATCAGAATGCCCAGAGGCACCGCCACCAGGGAGGCTAAGATGTAGCCGATCGCCACCCGCCGCAGGCTGATCAGCAAATTCCAGCCGATGCCCAGGTCGTTGGGGCCGTTGTTATAAAAAGGGTTGGTCACCCACCACCAAAACTCTTTGATCGTCTCGGTGGCGGTGGGTACCCCTTTCACAAACCAGCCCGATCGCGCTCCCACTTCCCAAAACAGTAGAAACAGGCCGAGGGTCAGCATGAACAGGCCAAAGGCTTGCACATTCTCGTTGAGCAGCGGTGACTCTCGCTTCTCGGTGCCGATTAAACCCGGCGTCACATTACTAACGGCCATAGTGAATACCTCCGTTGAACTGCGTTCTGGCTGCCCCTACACCCCAAACTTTTCGATTTGCGCCTTGACGTAGGCACTGGGGTCCGCCGGGTCGAAGGTGTCAAAGGCCAGCTTTTCTACACGGTTGGCTTCCGTAGGCGGGTTTTGCCCCAGTTCCTGGGCCAGCTCCCGCGCCAGGTCAGTTAAGAACACCTCTTCGCCCACGGTGGCATAGGTTTCATCGGTAATTTCCTGGGCCGCCTTGCCATCGCCCTGCAAGTCCCACCGCACCAGTTGGGACGAAATCCACTTGGCGAAACTCTGCCAGGGGTAGGGGTCAAAGCCAATGCGATCGGGCACCTCAAGGGTGTTGCCCTGGCCGTCCTCAAAGTTGCCGGTGAGCACTGCTTCTACCACCTCGGGGGGCTGGTTCAAGAAGGCGCGATCGGAGATGGCAGCGGCAATTTCGGGACGGTTAGCCGGGTCTTGGGCGTAGGCCGCCGCTTCAATAATCGCTTTATTTAAGGCCCGGAAGGTGTTGGGGTTTTCGCTAATCCAGGCGTCGCTGGCGGCAAAGGCGCAGCAGGGATGACCATCCCACAGATCCTTAGTGAGCAGGTGAATGTACCCGGCCCCTTCGTAGACCGCCCGCTGGTTGAACGGGTCGGGCATCAGCATGGCGTCGATGTCGCCTGAAATCAGCTGGGCAATGCTGTCCGGCGGGGGCACCGGGCGAATCTGCACGTCGACGTCAGGATTAATGCCGCCCGAGGCTAGGTAGTAGCGCAGCAGCAGGTTGTGCATGGAGTAGGGGAAGGGCACCCCAATCACAAAGCCCTTGAAGTCGGCGGGGCCGTTGACGTTGCCCTTGTGGCGCTCGGCCACGGTAATGGCCTGGCCGTTGATGTTTTCGATGCTGGCCAGCTTGACGCCAAAGGCGGTGGAACCTAGCCCCAGGGTCATGGCGATGGGCATGGGGGCCAGCATGTGGTATGCGTCGAGTTCACCTGCGATCGCAGAATCGCGCACCGCACCCCAGCTGGGCATCTTTACCACTTTGGCATTAAAGCCATACTTCTCGTAGAAGCCCAGGGGCTCCGACATGATGATCGGCGTAGCGCAGGTAATGGGAATAAAGCCCACCTGAATATCAGTTTTCTCTAGGTCGCCGGTTTCCACCGGGGCATCGGCCGCGTCTTCGGTAGCCGGCCCGCCCCCGCTGGCGCAGCTGGCCAGGGTGACCAAAGCCGCACCCACAGCCATATTCCGCAGAAACTCACGGCGGGTCGCGCCGCTGCTGCGCACAGAGTCAGCAAAGAACATCCCCGCCTGGGGGCCAAAGGCGGCGGCAAAGGCATTCTCCAGACCACCCGCCTGCTGACACAGCGCCAAAATCAGCTTTTCGCGCTGGGGGTCGCTGCGGCCTACTCGCTTTAGAAACAGCGCCTTACGCAGCTCGTAGGCGTTGACGGTGTCCGCCGCCCGCAGCTGGTTTTCTTTGTAGATCCCCATCTTCACGAGATCGTCAACCATATCCACCGGATCCTGGGGCATGGTTTGCATAAACTGCGAGTGATCGCCCGTGAAATGCACGGTGCCACAGGTCCCACAGGGCTGGCCCGGCAACATCAGCGAGGGCGATGTGCAACTCAAACTGCCCCAATCACTGAGCGACTTTGCTACTGCTGAAATGACCATAAACAGATAGTTGAACGCGACAAAAATCCTTCCCTCGCCCGCCCAAATCTGCATCCCAGCATCCAGAGTTCACAGCCTCTTTCAAGGTGTCAAGCGATGAAGCTAATCGATACTAGGAACAAACTTTTTGGACCAGCTAGTGAATAAACTACCAAGCCACAGCAAAGATAGCAGTGGATCAAGTTTTGAATTTAATAGGACTTTCTTTTGAAGTTAGTTTTGCTGTAAAAAATAATCGCTAATTGGTTAATTCCGCTACAGATCGCTGACGCCAAACCTGAGGAGATGCGCCATGAAACTGACGAAATTGTCGGGTAAAATAGCCCGGATCACTATAGCCAGAGGCTTCGGCAATCTGTCGCACCGATTGAGTCGTAGAGGCCAGCAAAGTTTTGGCCTGAGCCATGCGGCGCTCAATAATCCACTGCTTAACCGTGCGCCCAGTTTGCGACTGCACCAGGTTAGTCAGGTAAGCGGGGGAATAGCCCACTTCCTGAGCAACATCGTTGAGGCTGATGGGCTGTTGATAGTGGGCTTCGATAAAGCGAAACACGTTGACGAGCTTAGATTCCGTCGGAAAAATACTGCCGTCTCCAGGGGCCGCAGACGGCTCCTGGAGCTCGGGCTGCCTGGCGTCGCCGTAGAGCTGTGATAGCTGATCTTGCCGACTCAGGCGGCTGTTGATGGCGGCTAAAAACTGCTCCACCGTGCAGGGTTTGGTCAGGTAGTCATCGGCTCCCAGATCCATGCCCCGGCGCAGATCGGCCATGGTCACCTTAGCGGTGAGAAAGATCAGGGGAATCAGTGCCGTATGGCGTGATTTCCGCAGGGTAGAGAGCACCGAATACCCATCCATATCAGGCATCATGATGTCGCAAACCACCAGGTTAGGACGGTGCTGCTGGGCCAACTCTAGCCCCGTTGAACCATTACTAGCTCCCACCGCGCGAAAACCTTCAAACTCCAGACACCTGAGAAAAATGTTGCGAGTTTGAGCTTCATCTTCGATGACTAAAATTGTCTTCATGACGTGTCTAAACGGGGTTATAGTGCCAGGGCAATAACCCTTCATTCAAATGCCGACTTCAAATCTGGCTTAGAGCGTTGCTGGGGAAATGTTTGATCGGGTCAGCACCGCAATTCGATGCAAAAACTAGCCCAGAGAAGTCTCCAAAGCCCAGTGCAAAAGCACATGGTCAAATCATGTCATTGACACTGCTATTCTTTAGTAAACCTTAAGAAGACAGGCCGTTGTGTAGCGTGATACATTCTTTGGAAGCTTGGCCCCAGGCATGGTGGCCAGTACCCGGCTCAATGGCACGGAATATCAACCTTTTTTGCTGCGATCGCCCCCTGCCAAGATGACTCAAACCTACTGGTTGCCCCAGCGAGAACCGACCGCCAGCCCCACCCCTGAAGAACCCCTGGGGCAAGAGTTTGAGCACCTGCGCCGCCAGCACCAGCTAATTCTCAATGCCGTGGGCGAGGGCATCTATGGGCTCGATCTCGACGGCAACGTCACCTTCGTCAACCCCGCCGCCGCCGCCATGATTGGCTGGCCCATGGAAAAGTTGATCGGTCAGTCGATGCACGCGGTAATGCACCACAGCCTGGCCGATGGCACCCCCTACCATCGGGAAGCCTGTCCGATCTATGCGGCATTTCAGGACGGCAGCGTGCGCCGGATAACTAACGAGGTGTTTTGGCGCAAGGACGGCACCAGCTTTCCGGTGGAATATATCAGCACCCCCATGCGCGACGAAGATGGGCAGCTGATTGGCACCGTGGTGACCTTTCGCGACATTACCCAACGGCGCTGGGCCGAGCAGATATTGCAGCGGGCCAACGAAGAACTCGAGCAAAAGGTGCAGGAGCGCACCGCTGAGTTGCAGAATGCAAACCAGCAGCTGCGGCAGCTCAGCGACATGCGATCGCGCTTTGTCTCCATGGTCTGCCACGAGTTTCGCAACCCGCTCAACAACATTGCCCTGACGGTCTCATCGCTGAACCGCTACGACACCCAGCTACGCCCCGATGAAAAAACCGACTACCTGCTCACCATCAACGCCAACGTCGAGCGCATGACCCAGATGATCGACGACATTCTGGTGATCGGCAAAATTGAGGCCAAGGTGCTGGAGGTGAACCCGCGCCCCCTCGACCTGGTGTCCTTTTGCCGAGGCATTCTCGGCGAGGGTGACTGCCGCCGCCCCCAGGCCCCCATCCAGTTTGGGTGTCGCAGCCATCAGGTGCTGGCCTGTTTAGATGAACGGCTGCTGCGATCCATTTTGAGCAACCTGCTGTCCAACGCCATTCGCTACACCCCCGCCGATCGCCCCATCTGGCTCAAGCTCACCAAGCAGCGGGGTCAGGTCATCTTCAAGGTGCAGGACGAAGGCATTGGCATTCCCCTCGCAGACCGCAAGCAGCTGTTTGAGCCCTTTCACCGGGGGCAAAACGTCAGCAATATTCCGGGTACGGGGCTGGGGCTGAGTATTGTAAAACAGTTTGTCCAGCTCCAGCAGGGCACCATCAAAGTGACCAGCCGGGTTGGGGTAGGCACCACCTTCACGGTTAGCCTACCGGCCTAATGGGCTTACTGAAGAGGTGGCAGGGGTAGACCCTAAACGGCCTTGAGGTAGTGCGAGTCGGAGGTATCGGCCTTGAGACGGCGTCGCCTGGGCTGGTCTGTGCCACAATTACCGCCGTGGTTAGGAGATTGGACATTGTGATCCAGAAGTCGGGTAGGGGCCTTTTAATCGCTGCGATCGCAGGGCTGGTGGGCAGCTTGGCCCTGCCCCCCGGATATACGCCAGCCCAAACAGCCGTCATGCCAGAGGTGGAGCCGGAGTCGTCCAGCGGCACCGGTGCTCTAACCGATGAGCCAGATCTAGGGCCCGGTCTAGATGTCTATACGGAGGGGGGTGACCTCATCCCAGCTAATCCCGCAGACTCAGCCCCCCTAGAATCGCCCCAGACCAGGCCGGGTCGACGGCCAACCCAGGTGCCGTCAGGGCCACCCCTGCCCCCTTCCCAACGCCTCCGCAGTCCCCAACCCGCCACCCGAGACGCCCTTCCCCCTGACTCGACCAATCCGACCGCTAACGACCCCGCCGAAGCAATCGCCCCGGCGGTGATTGAGCTGCCCCCGGCTGGCCGCCCACCGAGCCCGGTGGTGTTTTTGGCCATGCAGCAGGAGCTCAAAAACCTGATTGGCCGCTTTGAGAGTGTGCTGATTATGGCCCAAGCCCAGGATATGCCCACCGTGCTGGCCCTGCCCGAACGACAACCCGTGCTGACCGCCGCCGCCACCGTCAGCTTTTCCGATGGCAAGGCCAATGGACTGCATCCTGCCCTGGTCGAGGCCCAGCAGCTCTTAAATGAGTGGGATAGGCTGTTGGCCGACGGTGAATACAATGACGTGCGCGATCGCTGGCTGGCGGCCCGAGCCGCCCTTTGGGATAACTTCCCCGCCCAGCGGACTGTCGACCAGAGCGAAATTCGCGCCGTGTGGCTCGATCGCGGCACTATCGTGCGGGCGCGATCGCCCGAGGGGCTGAGCCAGGTTTTCGATCAACTGGCCGCCGCCGGCATCAACACTGTTTTCTTTGAAACCGTAAACGCGGGGTACACCATCTACCCCAGCCAGGTGGCCCCCGAGCAAAATCCCCTCACTCGCCGATGGGACCCCCTCGCCGCCGCCGTCGACCTGGCCCACGCCCGAGGCATGACCCTGCACGCCTGGGTGTGGGTATTTGCGGCGGGCAACCAACGTCACAACCGCCTGCTCAACCAGCCCGCCGACTATCTCGGCCCGCTCCTCACCCAGCACCCCAACTGGGCCGCCTACGACAACAGAGGCAATCCGATCCCTCAGGGGCAAGATAAGCCCTTTCTAGACCCCGCCAACCCCGAGGTGCGCAGCTACCTAACCCGGCTGATGACCGAAATCGTCACCGACTACGAGGTCGATGGCCTGCACCTCGACTACATTCGCTATCCCTTTCAAGACCCCGGGGCCAACCGCACCTACGGCTATGGCGAAGTGGCCAGGTGGCGGTTTAAGAGCATGACTAGCGTAGACCCGATTGACCTCAGCCCCCGCCCCGATAGCGATCTGGAGCGCAATCAGCAGATTCAGCAGCAGGTGCTGTGGGATCGCTGGACCGAGTTTCGGATGCAGCAGGTGACCTCGTTTGTGGAGACCCTGTCCAGCACCCTGCGGCGGCAGCGCCCCGACCTGGTGTTGTCAGCGGCGGTGTTTGCCAACTCCGAGCACGATCGCCTCCAGCGCATTCAGCAAGACTGGGGCACCTGGGCGCGGGCCAACTACCTCGATTGGATTGTGTTAATGAGCTATGCCGCCGATACCAGCCGCTTTGAGCGGCTGGTATCCCCCTGGCTGGTGGATGAGTCCTTTGGGTCAACCCTGATTATTCCGGCCATTCGGCTACTCAATCTGTCAACGGCGGCAACCCTCGACCAAATGCAGGCCAGCCGCGACCTACCCAGCCCTGGTTACGCTCTCTTTGCCGCCGCCGATTTCAATACCGAGTTGTCGACCCTGCTGGGCCCAACCCAAAGTGCCGCTCCCCCTGGCGCCACCACCCCCTATGCCATGGCCCTGAGCCGCTACGAAGCGCTACAGCGCGAGTGGAACTGGCTACTGGCCAACCAGCGCCTGTGGATGGAGCGTGACACCCTCGTTCCCTGGATCGAGGCGGTGAATGAGCTGGGCACAAACTTTGAAACCCTGGCCCAGGAACCGTCGCGGCACCAGCTAGAAAAGGTCAAAGCGGGGCTGGCAAAGGTTCGCGCTCCGCTCAACGAGCGGGTCTTGATTGACACGACCAACGGCAGCTATAGGTTGCAATCGTGGCAGTATCGGCTGACCGCGATCGAGCAACTGCTGGCCCATGGGGAGCGATCGCAGCCCTAGCCCCAGCCATCCCAACACTGTCTCTAGCGCTGTTGCCCCGCCTGGGGCGCTCAATCGCCGCCGACACTGATCGGGGTGCCGACAATGTCTGCACCGGTCAGCTCAGCGTTGAGTAGCGAAGCCCCGGTAACATCGGCAAAGTAAATATGGGCCTCGGTCAGATTGGCCCAGTCGAGGGTGGCGTTTGTCAGCAGAGCGTTGGTTAAAAAGGCGCGGGTTAGGTTGGCACCGGTCAAATCGGCCCGGCTCAGATCGGCCCCCTCCAGATTGGCTTCGACCAGGGTGGCCCCCTGTAGGTTGGCATCGCGCAGATCAGCCCCTATCAGGTGCGCCTGGGTGAGGTCTGCCCCCGACAGGTCGCAGCTCTGGCAGAGATTGGTCTCCAGGAGCTGCTCCACATGGGCCGGGTTTTCGGCCAGGGTGGGCAGGGTAAAGGCTAACGGAATTGCTACAGCAGCTCCAGCGAGCAGGGTAAGTTTCATGGAGGTGTCCTCCGGTGTAGATGAGCAGCGCCAGTGGGCTCTATGCCTGAGTCGTGACTGGCGGTAGTAGCCTGCGATCGCGCTTCAGTCTCGCCTGCACTCCATGGCTCGCGTGCATCCCATGGGCTGAAGTGAAAGGCGTCAGCATCGGCTATCTCTCAACTTTATCGATCGCCTCGCTCCCTGCCATCGGCAGTAAGATAGGTCTTGAGCCTTTGCTACTCCTCGATCGTAGCCCTTTCTCCAGGCCGTTAGGTCAGGATTACCGTACCGTTAACGAAACGTATCTCCCCATGCTCACCCTCATTCACCAGCTCACCTCAGCCCAGGTTGAGCAGCTTCATCAGATGTACTTGCAGGAGTGGTGGAGCAAGGAGCGCGCCCTGGCCGATGTACCCACCCTGCTCAGCAACTCCGACTTACTCTTTGGCCTGTGGAATGAGGAAACCCAGCAGCTAGCGGCCTTTTCCCGCGTGCTGACAGACTGGGTCTACCGGGCAATCCTGTTCGACCTCATTGTGGCGGCAGACTATCGCGGCCAGGGGCTGGGCGCTCAGCTGATCGACCATGTCACCACCCACCCTAAGCTCTCCCAGGTGGAGTGCATTCAGCTCTTCTGCACCCCCGACATGCAGCCCTTTTACGAAAAGTACGGGTTTGGCCAGGCCGAGCAACTCTTGATGGTGCGACCTCGGTAGGGGAGTGGATGGGTGGGCGGGTGGATGGGTGAGGGGGCTAGGGAGCAGGGGTGCTGAGGAGCCAAGACAGCGGTGGTGGTGGGTATATTTCAGCCCTCAAGTACTAGTCAACCTGGGCACCGTAGGCGCGCAGGCGGGCTTTGAGCTGAGAAATTTCTTGGCACATATCCAGCACCATGCTGGCGCCGACCCAGTTTAGTCCCAGGTCACGGCGCAGTCTCAGCATCTGGGCAATGCGGGCTAGATCGCGATCGCACAGTTTAGCCTCCTGAGTCTCCACCAGGTTGAGGGCCACAAACCGCTCCACCAGGGTGACGGAAATTGCCATCAGCTCAGCGGTTTGCTCATAGGTGTAGACCTCGTCTTCCGCCGGGTTGGGGCGTGGGTTAGAGGGCCTCAATTCGTCATCTGGGGTACTCATAGGTGAATAGTCTCCAAATCGGCGTGGGGGTTGACGGTGCGATGGTCGCGAATGGCTTCGTAGCTGGTGCGTTCGAGATCGCTGAGCTGATCCCCCTTGGGGGTGACAATTTTGATCGTAACCAGGAGGTCGGTGCGATCGCCCTGTTGAGTTTTCCAACCCTTGTGGCGCAGGCGCAGGGTTTGGCCCGAGTTAATGCCCGCCGGAATTTTGAGCTTCACCCGCCCCTCTGGGGTCGGTACCTGGAACTCGGTACCCAAAACGGCCTCATCCGGGGCAATCTTGACCTCACAGGTCAGGTTTTGTCGCTCATCCAGGGCGAAAAAGGGGTGGGGCTCTAGATCGATGGTGAGGTACAGGTCACCCCGCTTCTGGGTGATCGAGTTGGTGCGGCCCTGGCCCTTGATGCGAATGCGGCTGCCGGGCTTGGCACCGGCGGGAATACGCACCTTAAAGGGGTTTTCTCCCTCTAGAGACAGCTCTTTGGTGACGCCATTGAAGGCCTCCGCCAGGGTGAGCACAAAAGCCGCTTCGGTGTCGGGTTGCGGGGCGTAGCTGTGGTAGACCGATCGATAGCCCTGGTCAAAGTCGCTATCTACATCGGGGGGTGCAGCGGTGGAGTAGTACTGGTAGGCCGACGATCGCTGTTTGCCGCCCTGACCATAGCGATTTAGCAGCTCATTGATAAAGTCGTCAAAGCCACCGTAGTTGCTGAACTCACTCTCATCAAAGCCCGGTTCAGGGGCCATGCCACCCTCAGGCGCACCGCCGGCTGCCGCCTGCCGCCAGTACTGGCCGTAGCGATCGTACTGGCTCCGATTTTCTGGGTCGGAGAGCACCTCGTAGGCTTCGTTGATTTCTTTAAACTTGTCTTCGGCGGCCTTGTCGTCGGGGTTGAGGTCGGGGTGGTACTTGCGGGCCAGCTTGCGGTAGGTTTTCTTGATATCGTCCTGGCTGGCCGATTTCTCGACCCCTAAGACCGCGTAATAATCTTTAAACCCGGTGGTCGGCATGGTGGTACATCCTGTAATACCAGAGCAGACGCTGTGCTAAATCCAGCGTTGGATTGGGCTGATTTAGCCTTTAGCTTCACTGTACTCAACGGTTTGGATTAACTTTCCCGACTTGAACTGGGCCATGCCGCCCTGTTGAGCCGCCTGCAATGGCCGTTGCCAAGCGGTCAGCACGTCGCGACCGTGGGCTTGGGGGCGATCGCCCTGGATTAACTCACTGAGGGCCTCGCCAATGGCCTGTTCTTTCTCCTGCATGGTCTGAAGCATGGCCTTAGATTCGTCTGCTTCTAGGGTAAACGTGTCGATGTTTTCAACGGTCAGGTCTCCCAGCAGCTCGCAGCCTGGAAACGTCTTGAGCACCGCTGCGGTTTGCAGCACAAAATCTAGCGCCCCCAAATCGACCGCACAGGTGGCGGGTTGCCCGCTGGCGCTAGCCTGAACACCGTAGTAGGCCCCGCTGTAGGTATAGATCACATTCCAGGGCCAAACTTCGCCCTCCGGGAGGGCAAAGTGATGGTTAAAGTCGTTTTGACTGGGTTGTTCGTGGTGAATGTAAATGTCGGGATGGAGGGGCTGAATGTGTTCGTAACCCCACAGTTCAATGGACCGGCTACGGGATGGACAATCGTGGGGAACGTGGCTGCGAACCAGCTTATCGGCCTCGGAGCACAGCAACTGTACCTGATCGGTCAAGGCCTGGGTCTGGTCGGCGGTGAGCTCTTGATCTAGCTCCTGCCGCAGGCTATTCATCACTGCGGTGGTGACGTCGCTGTTTTGCCACACCTGTTTGGCGGCGTGCTCAACAAAGTGAAACCTCAAGCGCTGGTAGAAGTACTGCATAGTGAAGGATTCTAGGGGTGCGATCGCGGCATGGTATGGCCATAGCCCTCACCATTAGGACGTTGCCCTAAGTTGGATTCCCGCCTTCAGCCTTTGGCTTCGCTGCACGAACGCGGGAATGACAGCTTTGCCCTTGTCCTAACCTCAGTGGCTGTAGCTACATTCAGATCAACCCTATCATTTTCGCAACGGAGAATAGAAAGTCTAGATTGCTCCCTACATCCTCAGTCCCAAGGTGGGCAGCACACAAATTCCAGCGGTTCCTGAGTTCTGGGGTGGGGAAGGCGCAGCCGATGGGCATGGAGCCAGTAACCAATGTCTCCCGGCACAGGGATATCGCCCGATGCGTTAACTGCTAAACATTGTGGCGTTCCCCCTTTTCCGTACAGAGGATCGCCCAGCAGCGGAAACCCAGCCGCTGCCAGGTGAATGCGAATTTGGTGGGGCCTGCCGGTGCGAATCGTAACTTCCACAAGGGTGGACTCTGGGGAACGGCGCAATACTTTGCCATCGCTATAGGCGGGTAACCCTGTTGGGCTGGCAGCATACACATACCCCAGCACCGGATGATCGACCTTGCCGATGGGTGTCGTCAACGTAAAGGTATCTGGCAAGTCACTGGGCCCCACCAGGGCCCGGTAGGTTTTGCGAATCGGGTGCGGAGCCTGCGGCTCGTGGGCCATCGCGGTAGAGTCGCGCAGTTGGCGGCTGAGCACCGAGCGGGCCAGGGGCGATCGCCCCAGCACCATCACCCCCGAGGTGCCTCGCCCCAGTCGATGCACCGGCACTGGGGTATTTTCTGGATAGCGCAGCTTCAGCTGGTGCAGCAGCGTATGGGTAAGAAAATTGCCGCCGGGGAGCACTGGCAGGCCAGCGGGCTTGGCGATCGCCACCAAATCCCCATCCTCGTACAGCACCTCAAACCCCAGCGGCACCGCTGGCTCCCGCCACGGCGGGCGATGATAGGCCAAGGTTTGCCCCGGCAGCAGGCAAGCCTCAGGGCTTACGGAGTGACCATCCTGACGAATTTGACCGGACAGGATGCGATCGCGCCATTCAGTCTGCGTTGAATGCCGATAGCGGGTGGTGTAAAACTCCAGCACCGACATCCCTCCCTCCGCTGGAGTGATGCGATCGCTATAAACCCACCCCTGATTCATAATCCCATCCCTGCAAAAACCCCTGCCCCCCACTCCCCATCTAGACCCCCACCGCAAAGGTTAAAGCCAACCCTTGAGAGGCGATCGCCCCACCCCCTAAAATAAAGGTTTATCGAGAGTGCAGGTAATTCCATGACCGTCCGCGTTCGTATTGCCCCTAGCCCCACCGGGAATCTGCACATTGGGACCGCCCGCACCGCCGTGTTCAACTGGCTATTTGCCCGCCATGAAGGGGGTCAGTTCATTCTCCGGATTGAAGATACGGACGAAGAGCGCTCCAAGCCAGAATTTACCGAAAACATTCTCTCCGGCCTCAAGTGGCTGGGCATGACCTGGGACGAAGGGCCCTACTTTCAGTCGCAGCGGCTCGATCTCTACCGCCAGGCGATCCAGACCCTGCTCGACCAGGGCCTGGCCTACCGCGCCTACGACACCCCCGCTGAACTCGACGCCATGCGCGAGGCCCAAAAAGCTAATAACCAGGCCCCCCGCTACGACAATCGCCACCGCGACCTCACCCCCGAGCAGCAGGCCGCCTACGAAGCGGAAGGCCGTCCGGCGGTGATTCGATTCAAAATTGACGACGGCCGCATGATTACCTGGCACGACCTGGTGCGCGGCCCCGTGACCTGGCAGGCCAGCGACCTCGGGGGCGATATGGTAGTCGCTCGGGCCGCTTCGGCAACCACCATCGGGCAGCCCCTCTACAACCTCGCCGTAGTGGTCGATGACATCGACATGACCATCACCCACGTCATTCGCGGCGAAGACCACATTGCCAACACGGCTAAACAGATTTTGCTCTACGAAGCCCTGGGATCCACCGTGCCCGCCTTTGCCCATACCCCTCTCATTCTCAACCAGAGCGGCCAAAAGCTCTCGAAGCGCGACGGCGTCACCTCCATCTCTGACTTTCAGGCCATGGGCTTTGTGGCCCCAGCCCTGGCCAACTACATGACCCTGCTGGGCTGGTCGGCCCCCGATGCCGCCGAGCAGTTCACCCTGGAGGAAGCGGCCAAACAATTCAGCTTCGATCGCGTCAACCGAGCCGGGGCCAAGTTCGACTGGGACAAACTCGACTGGCTCAACAGCCAGTACCTCCACAGCATGGCCCCCGCCGCTCTGCTAGAGCTGGTGCTGCCCCACCTCCAGGCGGCAGGCTATGCCCTCGATCCCGAGGTGGACAACGACTGGCTACTGCCGCTCATCACGCTACTTGGCCCCAGCCTCACCCGGCTCACCGATGTGGTTGAGCAGAGCCGCTTCTTCTTCACCGAAACCGTTGACTTCACCGATGAAGCCAAGGCCCAGGTACAGCTCAATGGCGTCCCCGCCATCCTAGAAGCCATTCTGACCGGCCTCACCGCCCAATCCCCTGCCACGATTGCCGATCTCAAGGCCCTGGTAGACGACGTTACCAAGGCCCAGGGGGTGAAAAAGGGGCTGGTGATGAAGTCAATGCGGGCCGCCCTCATGGGTGCATTGCAAGGCCCCGACCTGATGGAGTCATGGCTAATTCTGCGGCAGCGTGGGTTTGATGTGCCCCGCCTCAAAGGGGTGCTGGCCCTGACCTAGCCCCCGGCAGCGCGACCAGGCCATCCTCGGCTAGACCAAAGAACCCGCTAAAGTAAGGAGGATAAGGGGCATCGGGCAGACGCCACGAACCTCAGGGTTCTTGGCCCAGGGGTCAACTGGGCTCAACCATTCACCCCGCCGTGCCATCCGGGCAGTAGGGTTTTCGGCTATCGCAATAGCTTCAGCCATGATCCACGCCACTGTCCCAACCCAGGGAATTCCGTTGGCTGTTTGCCTGAGTCCCTTGGCTTACGTTACATTAAGTAAAGATTTATCTCATATTTCCTTCCCCGGCTCAGACTCCTTCCGCAAAGCCCGTTAACACGCCGTTTCCAGGCATGATGGAGATTAGGGTCGCCGAGACAACATCGTTAACTGAGACGCCGTTAACACTGTGCACGTTAATCAGAAGAGGCCATTGGTATGAAATTTTCGTGGCGAGTAGCCTTATTGTGGACCCTGCCGCTGCTGGTAATAGGGTTTTTCTTATGGCAGGGAGCATTTTCCTCCGCCCCTGCCGATATGGGCCTAAACGCGGCTAACACCCGGCTTACCTATGGTCGCTTCCTCGATTACCTCGATGCGGGTCGGGTCACTGCCGTAGACCTCTACGACGGCGGCAGGACAGCGATTGTTCAAGCCGTTGACCCAGATCTCGACAATCGGGTCATGCGCTGGCGGGTCGATCTGCCCGGCAACTCTCCTGATTTGGTCACCCGCCTGCGTACGGCCAACATCAGCCTCGATTCCCATCCTCCCCGCAGCGACGGCGCCTTGGTTGGTGCCCTGGGCAATTTGCTCTTTCCGCTGCTGCTGATTGGGGGACTGTTCTTTCTGTTCCGTCGTTCCAGCGGCGGCATGGGGGGGCCTGGTCAGGCCATGAACTTTGGCAAGTCTAAGGCTCGCTTCATGATGGAAGCCAAAACCGGCGTCATGTTCGATGATGTGGCCGGTATCGACGAAGCCAAGGAAGAGCTCGAAGAGGTTGTCACCTTTTTGAAAAAGCCCGAGCGCTTTACCGCCATTGGTGCTCGCATTCCCAAGGGTGTGCTGCTGGTCGGCCCCCCTGGAACGGGTAAGACCCTGCTAGCCAAGGCGATCGCCGGTGAAGCTGGGGTTCCCTTCTTCAGCATTTCGGGTTCTGAGTTTGTAGAAATGTTTGTGGGCGTCGGGGCATCTCGGGTGCGCGACCTGTTCAAGAAGGCCAAAGAGAACGCTCCCTGTATCATCTTTATCGATGAGATTGATGCGGTAGGTCGTCAGCGGGGTGCCGGTATCGGCGGCGGCAACGACGAGCGCGAGCAAACCCTCAACCAGCTGCTCACCGAAATGGATGGCTTTGAGGGCAATACCGGCATCATCATCATTGCTGCCACCAACCGGGCAGACGTGCTTGACTCGGCCCTGCTGCGTCCCGGCCGCTTCGATCGCCAGGTAATGGTTGACCCCCCTGACGTCAAGGGCCGGGTCGAAATTCTCGAGGTCCACGCCCGCAACAAAAAGCTGGCCGAAGATATCTCCCTGGATGCGATCGCCCGCCGCACCCCTGGCTTTACCGGGGCTGACCTGGCGAACCTGCTCAACGAGGCGGCTATTCTCACTGCCCGCCGCCGCAAGGAGGCCATCACCATGGGTGAAATAGACGATGCGGTGGACCGCGTGATCGCCGGCATGGAGGGCACGCCCCTGGTCGACAGCAAGAGCAAGCGACTGATTGCCTACCACGAGATCGGCCACGCCATCATCGGCACCCTGGTGAAAGATCACGACCCGGTGCAAAAAGTTACCCTAATTCCTCGGGGCCAGGCCCAGGGCTTGACCTGGTTTACCCCCAGTGAGGAACAAATGCTGATCTCCCGCGCTCAGCTCTTAGCCCGCATTACCGGTGCCCTGGGGGGCCGCGCCGCCGAAGATGTGATCTTTGGCGACGCTGAGGTCACCACCGGGGCCGGCAACGACCTCCAGCAGGTCAGCGGCATGGCCCGCCAGATGGTGACTCGGTTCGGCATGTCCGACCTCGGCCCCCTCTCGCTGGAAAGCTCCCAGGGTGAGGTATTCCTGGGGCGCGACTGGCTGTCTCGCTCGGAGTACTCCGAAGAGGTGTCGTCACGCATTGATGGCCAGGTGAGGCAAATTGTAGATAGCTGCTACGCCAACGCCAAGCGCATCATGCAGGAAAACCGAGCCCTAATCGACCGGCTGGTGGACTTGCTGGTCGAGCGCGAAACTATCGACGGCGACGAGTTTCGTCGGATCGTGTCGGAGTACGCTGTGGTTCCTGAAAAGCAACAGTTTGTGCCCCAGCTCTAGAGCTGACGAGACTGCTTAGACTCAAGGCTCGCCCAATCGGGCGGGCCTTTTTGGTGTTAGAGGCCCGCTTATGCCCCACCCCACCCTCTATGTTTCCATTACTAACCACGGGTTTGGCCACGCCACCCGGGCGGCTGCGATCGCCTCAACCGTAAAGGCGATAGAACCCGAGGTCGATCTGGTGCTGGCCACCACCGCTCCCCAGTGGCTGCTCAATGAGTATCTACCGGTGGCGTATGAATATCGTCCGGTGGCCTTTGATATCGGCGTTATTCAGCCCGATAGCCTCACCCTGAATTTACCTGCCACGCTGGCCAAGCTTCAGCGGATCCAGGCCGATCAGCAGACAACGGTGGCGGCTGAGGCCGCATATCTCAAGCAGCGGGGGGTGAGTCTAGTGCTGGCAGATATTCCGCCCCTGGCTACAGCGATCGCCCACGCGGCCGATATCCCCTGTTGGATGGTGGGCAATTTTGGCTGGGATTTCATCTATCGAGCCTTTGGTGAGACCTTCGAGGGCATTGCCGACTGGATTGGGGACTGCTTTGGGCAGTGCGATCGCCTCTTTCGTCTGCCCTTCCACGAGCCCATGACCGCCTTCCCCAGGGTAGAAGACACCGGGCTCACCGGCGGCACGCCCCGCTATGCCGCCGCAGATCTGCGGGCCCGGTGGCACCTGCACAAGCCTCTAGAACGAACCGTTCTGCTCACCTTCGGAGGCCTTGGGCTCGCGGCAATTCCCTACCACCACCTGGCCCAGTTCCCCGACTGGCAATTCCTCACCTTTGATCAGGGTAGCCCCGACTTACCCAACCTATTCCGGGTCCCCCGGCAGGGCTACCGCCCAGTGGATGTCATGCCCCTATGCAGTCGATTGGTTTCAAAGCCAGGCTTCAGCACCTTTGCCGAAGCCTGCCAGCTCGACCTACCGGTCATCACCGTCACCCGCAATGACTTTGCCGAGGGGCCAGTGTTGGTCAACGGTCTGCAAGACCATAGCTGGCACCGAGTCCTCACCCCAGAGGAATTTTTCCAGGGCGATTGGAGCTTCATCACTGAGCCCCTGCATCCGCCCCGCACCCAGCTGCCCCTGGCCAAAGACGGCAACCAGCACATTGCCCAGGCGATCGTCGACTATCTAAAAACCACGGGCTAGGCAGGAGGGCCAAATTAATCCAGCTTAGGGATCTGCGGGTTAATGGTGTAATACCAAATCCTGTCTGTATGCCCACGGTTTGTAGGGGCATTGCAGTGCAATGCTCCCTACGGGGTATCGGTTTCGAATCGGGGTTTTGTAACTCGGATTTTGTATAACAGGCGGCCAGGTTTCGACTTCGCTCAACCTTCAGTGATCGAGGACTGAGCGAAGTCGTTCACTAGCGTCTCCCGCAGGGAGAAAGTCCGCTCAGCAGGTATCCTATTTTCCTGCAATTCCCTTAGGTTGCCGGTCTACCGGTCCTGCCGCCCTGCCCCCGTCGGCAAGACCGGCGGGCTCTGGTAGGGCAGCGGAATGTACTGCACCGTCGGCCTTCCCAGCATGGGCTGCGGATACAGGTCCATCAGGCTATAGATCTCCAAGGGCAACCCCACCGTCACCGGCAGGCCCATATCCGTCGCCTCTTCCACTGAGATCGGGTAGTCGTGGGTGACCTGGCCGGTGGTAAGGCGATCGATAATGGCGTCGATGTTGGCGGGATTGACCTTTTGCCGGGGCATGGAATCTTCTAACAGGGTGCGCACAAAGCGCTGCACCTGGTTAATGGCCTTGCGGGCCACATCGGCGGTCACCAGAGTTTGGTCATCAATCTTCTCTAGGGGTTTGGCCTCCAGCACCGTAAGAATGCTGGCCGCAGCAACATTCCCCAGCTGTGGATCAACCGGCCCCAGCACTGCATTTTCATCCATGACGATCTCGTCGGCAGCCATAGCCAGCATGGTGCCACCGCTCATGGCGTAGTGGGGAATGAACACCGTGACCTTGGCTCCGTGGCGAATCAGCGCCCGAGCAATTTGCTCGGTGGCCAGCACCAGCCCCCCAGGGGTATGCAAAATCAGGTCAATGGGCACATTCGACGGCGTCAGACGAATAGCCCGCAAAATTTGCTCTGAATCTTCAATGTTGATAAAGCGGGAAATCGGGATTCCCAGTAGACTGATGGACTCCTGCCGGTGAATCAGCAAAATCACTCGGCTGCCCCGCTGCTGCTCCAGGTTGCGAATGGCCGTCAGCCGGCGAGACTCAACCAGGCGGCGCTGAATCGCAGGCTGAATCGACGAGAGGATCAAAAATATAAAAAACAGGCTGATGAAGTTCATAGGCTGAAGAAAGATACAACACCGGAGCCAGTCACCTAATCGCCCCTTCTTTAGCTGGGGCAGAGCCGCTGTGAACTATCCCCCGCATGAGGGCATCAAAAGGATAGAAAAGGTTAGTTTCTCTAGCATCTCAGAAACTGGACGGCGGTAGGAGATCCGCTCTCGCCATCCTTGGCCAGATAATCCGTGACTCCAGCGGCCTGGCCGGTGGCTATGATGGCGAAGGGAATGCAGTAGGACACAGCGTTGTGAACCGATCCTTGATAGCAGTAGCACTCACGACTGGGCTGATCGGCCTAGCCCCACCGACCGGACACGCCGCCGATCTGGCCTTTGCAACCTCTGAGGGGCTGTTTCGACTGGAGCCCAACGGCGGCGATCGTCAGGCCCTGCTGCCGAGCCGCGATCGCCCCTTCAATGCCCTAGTCTGGTCTAGCGATGGTCAACAGCTGGCAGTGGTGCAAAACTACACCGAAGTCTACCGAGTTAATCCAGCCGCCGAAAACGTAGAACTCATTTTCTCTAGCAACTGCCAGACCTCCCCCAGCCTCACCGTGGCCTGGCAGACTGACAGCCCGACCCTGGTTATTCAGGAGCGCTGCCCCTCTCCTAGGGCCGGCACCCCAGCCCAGCTCGCCCTTTACCTAAGCGACGCGACCGGCAAACTAACGATCCCGCTCACCCTGCCCGCCTCCCTCGAGTCAGACGTCTATCTATCGCCCCAGGGCAGCCGGGTAGCCTATGCGGCAGGTCAGCACATTTTTATTGCTGCCCTAGACGGCAGTCGCCCCCAGCGGATTACCCAGACTCCAGGGACCTATGGGGCAGCCGGCAGTCCCCTGGCCTGGTCGCCCGACGGTACCCGCCTGGCCTTTTACGAGGGCAGTTATCCCTTTCAGCGGCTCAATGTGGTGACGACAACCGGGGATGATCGCCGCGTGCTGACCCCCGAACCCAATTTTCAGATTTACCGTAGCCGGGTGCTGTGGTCCCCCGACGGTCGGTATATTGCCTTTTATCAACCCTACAATCCACCCTTTAGCAACCAAGAAGTCGTGGCACTGGTTAACGTCAACACCGGCGAAACCCAGATGGTAACCCGTCCCGGCTTCTACGATGCCCTCAGCTGGGCTCCCAATAGTCAGGCGCTGGCCATGGCCTCCGGCCTCCAGGCCGGGCAACAGGCGCTATTTAAGTTTAATCTGGTCAATCAAGAGTTTACGCCCCTCACCAACCAGCCCCTCCAGAATATCCTAGAAAGCCAGTGGTCTCCCGCAGGCGACTGGGTGGCCTTCACCGCAACCCCGGACGGCGACTCCTTCGGCACCCAGGTGCTTCACCGCGTGCGGCCCGATGGCAGCCAGTTGGCCGCCATCACCGACGTCGACGAATATGTCTACCCATTTACCTGGGTGCCTGAGCCGGCGACAGCCCAGACTTCAGGGGCTGAGTAGTACCCTCAAGCTGGCGTTGCACCTCGGCCTGGTGTTGTACAGCAGCTAGTGCCCGCTGCAAAACATCAACCCCCGCTCCGGGCTGGCTCGACCCTTCGGTTAAAATCTGCTTCCAAAGCCGGCTACCCGGCTGCCCCGCAAACAGCATCAGCATGTGGCGGGTAATTTTGCTGAGCTTAAGCCCCCGACCCACCCAATAGTCAACGTAGGGCAGCATGGCCTCGGCTACCTGCTGGCGGCTGGGCACCGCGCCGTTAGCCCCCCAAAACCGTTGTTCTACCTCAGCAAACAGGTAGGGATGGTCATAGGCAGCACGGCCGATCATCACCCCATCCACCCGGTCGAGCTGCTCCGCTACCTGCCCCAGATCAGTGAAGCCGCCGTTGATCTCAATCCATAGGTGGGGAAAGTCTTGCTTGAGACGGTGTACCTCGCCGTAGCGCAGGGGAGGCACGGTGCGGTTGTCCTTAGGGCTCAGCCCCTGTAGCCAGGCTTTGCGGGCGTGAACGGTAAAGTGGCGACAGCCGGTCTGGGCTACGGTGTCAACGAAATTAGCCATGTCGGCGTAGCGATCGAGATCGTCGATGCCAATGCGGTGCTTCACGCTCACCGGCAAGGGGCTAGCGGCCATCATCGCCGCTACACAGTCGGCCACCCGGTCGGGCTGAGCCATCAGGCAGGCACCAAAGTTGCCGCTGCGGACGCGATCGCTGGGACAGCCCACGTTGAGGTTAATGGCATCGTAGCCAAAGTCAGCGGCAGCCCGAGCGCTGGTGGCCAGCATGGCGGGGTCGTCGCCGCCCACCTGTAGCACGATGGGCCTTTCCGCCGGGGTAAAGCCCAACAGGTGATCGCGATCGCCGTGCACAATCGCCTGGGCCGTCACCATCTCGCTATACAGCAGGGTGCGCTGGGTGATCTGCCGCATAAAGTAGCGGTAGTGGCGATCGGTGCGATCCATCATCGGCGCAATGCTGATCGGCACCTCAATGGACTGGGCGGCCTTATTTTGTTCTCCCAAATAGCTGGCAGTTACGGCCATAAAACCGCGCATAGGGTCATCTCTGTCTTAGTAGTTTAACACCGCACTCCCTACCATTCCGGGATTTCATCCGTTCCAGCCAATCCATCTGAGGACGGTTCCCCGCCGAATTAGATCAGTTTTCTACACTAGGTTATCGCTGATTTTCTTGAGATTATTGGAGCTGTGACATTCCGGTAAATTGCTCAATGAACAACGCGATCGGCTCCTTTTACAACTGGTATAAAGCGACCCTGCGCAACACTAAATATCGCTGGGTGCTGGTTTTAGGAACCTTGGTATACCTCATTTCCCCCATCGATATTTCCCCCGATTTTCTCCCCCTGATTGGTTGGGTAGACGATGGCATTCTGGTTACTCTCCTGGTCACCGAGATGTCTCAGTTGGCCCTAGATTATCTCAACCGCCGCCGGCAGTCTGGCACCGTCAATGCCGAGGATGGAGTCAACGGTCAGTCCATCTCCACGGTCGAAGTTTAGGCTCGGCCCCAGTCAGCCTTCAACCTATCTCTGCTGGGGATGTCCGTTTAGGACATCCCTTTTTCCTTGGCTTACTGGGGGAGGCGAAGGCCAAAATCTTACAGTAGGCTAAAGGTATAGACCTCTCCACTTCCCGCAAGGACTCTTTCCTATGGCCAACGCCACCAACGTGTTAGGCACACCCCTGACCCCCTGCTGCACATCCCCGATGACGGGGTTTTACCGCGATGGTTGCTGCAATACCGGGGCAGGCGACATGGGCGTGCACGTGGTGTGTGCCCAGATGACCCCGGCATTTTTGGCCTACACCAAGGCCCAGGGCAACGATCTATCGACTCCGGTTCCCGCGTTTCAGTTTCCAGGCCTCAAACCAGGCGATCGCTGGTGTCTGTGCGCCGCCCGCTGGCAAGAGGCCCTAGAGGTCGGCGTTGCGCCCCCGGTCATTCTCGAAGCCACCCATGCCGCCGCCGTTGAGCACGTTGCACTGGCAGATCTAAAGGATCACGCCCTCGACGTTGACTAACTGGACATCCAGGCCCGATCGCCAAAAGCTGGGCCTAGCTCCCCTCACACCAACCGCACCGCCGTGCCGCTGGCAGCCACCATCAGCATGTTGCCGCCATTGTTAATCTCTAGAGATTCATAGTCAATGTCTACAGCGATAATGGCGTCGGCACCCATCTCCTTAGCCGCCTGGGTCATTTCTTTGATAGCCGTGTTGCGGGCCTGTCGTAGCGACTTCTCATAGGCACCCGATCGACCACCAACCACATCGGTAATACCCGCAAAAAAATCTTTGAAAATGTTTGCCCCTAGAATCGCTTCGCCGTTCACTAGGCCGCAGTATTCAATTACCTGACGACCGTCAACATTGGGGCCTGTGGTTAAAATCATGGGTTACCCTCGGTTCAAACCAGTTAAGAATTCACAATTTGCATACTAATGTCTAGCCAAGGAGAGCGGGTAACCGGTGCGCTGCTGGAGATGAAATCTACCCCTGTAGCAGCAATGGGCGGCAACGTCTCTAGGGTAATATTGCCAGACGCTTCAATTTTAACCGTTGGCCTCTGCTCCCGAATACGCGCCACCGCCAACTGCATCATTTCTACGGGCATATTGTCCAACATAATAATGTCCACCGGGCAGGCCAGGGCCTCATCGACCTGACTGAGGGACGAGGTTTCTACTTCTATGGTCATCGGGTAGGGAATCGCCGGTCGAATCTGCGCCACCGCCGCCCGAATGCCTCCGGCAGCGGCGATGTGGTTGTCCTTAATCATCACCGCATCGTCTAGCCCAAGACGGTGATTGATCGCCCCACCGACCCGGCTAGCATACTTCTCAAGCTGGCGGAGTCCAGGGGTAGTTTTGCGGGTATCGACCAGCTGGGTAGAGCTAGTTGCCAACTGATCAACGTATTGGCGGGTGGCGGTCGCAATGCCGCTCAGGCGCATCACCAGGTTCAGCGCCACCCGTTCCCCCGTTAACAGCGCAGCCAGGGGACCGCGCACAGTGGCAATGATTGTATCTTTGGCGCAGGGCTCGCCGTCGTCTACCAGGGGCTTAAACTCCACAGTTTCATCCAGCTGCTGAAAGAGTCTACCGGCAAAGGGCAGCCCGGCCACCACCCCAGGAGCGCGGGTCACCCAGCGAGCCTGTCCTGGCTGCTGCACGAGGGTACCGAGTCCAGCGGTTGTCCAGTCGCCCCGGCCAATATCTTCGCAAAGCCAGTTATGCAGCCACTCGTCCAGCATGGTTTGGGAAATGGCCACAGGGGTAATAGAACGCATAAATGGGGGGATGAAAGGGCGTAAGGGTTGCGGGAGGGTGGTTTAAGCCGGTCAAACCTGACCATTTCTGCCACAGCCCAAGATAATTGTGCTAATTTACGAGTAATGCCGCTGTTACGGCAGCTAACTCTACAGATTTTACCCTTTAGCACTCCAGGAGGTGATGCCCATGCAAGAGAGTAGTAAACGTATGGGTCTTCAGGTTGAGATCAGCCGGCTGTGTGCCGGGGCTGTGCTCTAGCTTCAGTGTTGGTAGCTTCGGCAACTAACTAAGCTCTCGAAGCTGGCTGAATAGGGTTCCTCCCGGCAGTCAGGTTCAACCTAAGATCCAACTAGACCGCCCCTGCCCCGGAAGCTTGCTTCCCCTGGCAGGGGCGGATAGCTTTTTAAAGGTTCAAAGTGGGTCAACGGTGATTGAGTCGGTGGCCCATATCAGCAGGGCAATACGGCAATACATATAGATACGGCTGGTCAAACAGACCCGGTTCAATCGATAGTTATGCAGACTGGGTTGCTAAGGTAGAGGACATTGGATTCAGCCTGTTAAAGGAATAGCCCAGATAAGGAAGATCTGAAGCCAACGTGAATTCATGAAAGTCAGATATCAGCTGGCATGGGGTCAAGTTAGGTCAGCCAAACTGAGGGGAGACATCTCGCAGCCTGGCGCTTTATCTGCGCCATCCCCAGGTCAATGAATACCTGCGATCTGAGAATTAGATTCTATGGGCATGTCCGCTGGCCTATTCAGACAACCGTGCCAAATAAAGCACCGACCGTCACCGTTAGCCCCATGGAGATCGCACCCCAAAAGGCAATCCGAAACGCCGATGTCATCACAGGGGCGCCGCCAGCAGCTTATCCCCAATCCCTGAGCCAGCACCCCGAGCAGTAGAGTTTTCACTCTAAGTCTCTGACAATCGTGAGTTGAAACGGGTCAGGCCCCAGGGAATCTAAGGGGATTTCTAGAGAAGAAGATACCTGACACTGCTTGCTCTCGGGCTGGATTCCCGCCCTACGCTTACGATTGTTCCGGTAGCAACAACCTCCGACCTCAAGAGCTACTTCGCTGGAGGTTCGGGTGCGTTGCATATCTACGGATTGAACACCCCGTACACCCTTTACCCATAGGGAAGAGGACCATAGGCTGGGCTCAGCTGGCGCTGCTGATCATATTGCAGGCTTTAATGCCAAACATAACTCACTCTCCACTCAAAATGGGTAGCTGTTTTAGAGCCCGAACGGTACCGCCTCCCAACTTCCAGTCAGAGGTCATACCATTCTCAAACAATAGCTGCATATCCAGGGTTTGGTTAGGCAATTGAGCCAGGGCCGCCTGCACGGGCATCAGATCTAAAGTTGCACCTCCGGAGCTACAGTCAACTGGTGGGAAATAGGTTGGAGCGATATACCCATATCCAAATGGACTCCAAAAGTAAGAATCGTAGAAAGGCTGATAGGTGCCAGTAGCCGCTCTAACTTGGGAATTGCGAGCAGGTTCTGCCTGCTCCACCTGATCAATTTTCACCAACTCCTGACCATTTTGGGAAAGGATAACTGCAGCTAAGCTGGTGCCAGCACCCGCAATGTCCAGATTAGGCACACAGTACTTGAATACCACCAGAAACCTATTCTGACTGGGTAAATCTACCCAGAGGCTTTGGACGCTAATTTTATTGTCGCTGGGCTTGTAGTCTTGATCCTTGACGGCATAGGCGTTGTTGACGGTAAAGACTTGGCTAAAGGGTGCTTCTCGAATAGTTTGCAGCTCTTCGGGCGAAGGCCGATTCTGAGCTTGAGCAGGGGTTGAGCTCTGAGACACGGTCTGAGCCTGAATAGGAACACCCGCCCTACCCAACGTCAGTCCGGCGAGAATGAGACCACCGGATACTGAAATACCCATGCTTACGAACTTCATAGCTTGAATCCTTGTAAAAAATGAACTGACAAATTCGGGATGCATGCTGTCAACCTATCACGGGGCATGTCAGGTGTTTATACAGAAAAAGAAGAGTTAGCGTACTTAGAGATGACCGCCCAAGCGAGTTACGACCATACTGGCTGAGCGACGTCGTTTTGCTTGGCAACGCGATCGCGAACGCATCGCGTCTCCCGTAGGGAGAAAGCCAAAACCCACTCGAGATGTCCCCTAGCCCCTCTGGGGCGGCTGCGCCTACGACTCCGCTCAGGGGACGGTTACGTGGCGCGTTGCCGTGGGGAAGAAAGATGGTTAAAAGAGCCTCCAGTGATAGGATGAACGACCGTGATAGATAATAAAGCAGCCATGTCCCACCCCGATGCCATGCCGGCTTGTTCGACAATCGTTCTCATTCGCCACGCTGAGAAGGCAAAGTCTGGACATGGCCTATCGCCTGCTGGCCAGGCGCGGGCCAATGCCTACGTTCAGTACTTGCAGAGTTTTACCGCTCTAGAGGGCACCGGGATGCAGTGGTCTCACATCTTTGCCTCTAAGAAAACAGACGAGAGCCATCGGCCAGTGCTGACGGTGACCCCCCTGTCGGCAGCCCTCGGCATGCCGATCCACCAGCAATATGCCGATGAGGACTTTGTCGAACTGGCCGACCATATTCGGGAGAAACGCGATCACTACGCAGGCCAGGCCATGCTGATCTGCTGGCATCATGGCAAGATTTTGCAGCTGGCCGCAGCGTTAGGTGCCTCGCCAGCGGCGTTGCCGCCCAGCTCAGCCTGGCCCTCGCGCTGGCCAGAGTCTGTCTATGGTTGGCTTCTGGCGATCCATTACACGGCCGATGGTTGCCTGTTGCTCGATCAGACGCGGGCTATCAACGAGGCGCTCATGCCCGATGACACAACCGCTCCGGTTTATGGGCGGTAACCCAGCTGCTTTTCCATTTATTTGTAGAGTTTTTAGAACTGTTATTAGGGACTCGCAAGAAAATAAGGTACCTGCTGATCGGACTTCGGCTTCGCTCAGTCCTCGATCACTGAAGGTTGAGCGAAGTCGAAACCTGGTCACCTGGTACACCATTAACCCGCAGATCCCTTAACCCTCAGTTTGCAGCGTCCGTGGGTACCCTAGAGAGCCGCTTTCGATGACTGCTTCAGCGTCTCTTTAGGGCTCTCGCCAAATATAGTCTTGTAATCTCTAGAGAAATGACCCGGACTGTAAAAACCGTACTCAGCCGCAATGGCCGATACGGTTTTAGTGCCCGGCACTGTCGTTTTTAGCTGCCGACGCACCGCCTGCAGCCGCAAAATCTTGAGGTAGGCCATGGGGGAGATGCCCAGAATTTGGTCGAAGGCATAGGTTAGGGTACGCTTATTGACACAAAGATCCTGGGCAACGGTGGTCAGGGTGATGGGCTGGTTGAGATGGGCTTCTAGGAATGCTTCCATTTGTCGAACTAAATCGCCTTGGCGCAAGGTGCGTTGGGACTTTTCGGGGGTCTGCCCTTTAGGCGGAATGGCCTGAATCAAGAGGGGCATGAAGTCTTCTTGCAAAAGACTTTGAAAAGCTGGGCTGGCGAGGCAATCAGCCTGGCTGACGGCCAAAGCATAGAGCTCCCGGGTAAAGGCCTGGAGCGGCCCAATCGTCGTCGGAATGCAGACTTGGTTTTGCGCTAAGAACCTGACATCAAGGTCGTCCCGTTGCATCAGGTCTAGGTATCGATTCAGTACGGCGGTGCTGACTGCGACATAACAATACAAGACTGAGTCAGCTATGACGAGATCAGCCTCCCGATCAGAGTCGAACCCAAACAGGGTTTGCAGATTCATCGGACAGTCGTGGGCCATCAATCTCTGCTCATCTGTCGGATTGAGCAGGAAAGAAAAAGTGACGACTCCGGCTGGTTTCGGCCCGACAACCCGCAAGGGTACGGTATTGTTCATAAAGTTAAAGACGATGCCCCCCAGGTTGACTTGCACCACTCCACAGGAGAATGGGGCAAGCCCTAACGGGGTAACTCTGACCGGATACCCCGATGCCAATGCCAATTCGTCGGTATCTTGAAACGCTTGATGGATTAACTTTTGCACGGCTGGCGGCTGAAATTGTTGAGCTATAAGGTTTTTTATGTGGCACTAACAAAAATCAGTAGCTATCACCGGCGCTGTATGAATAATTATTAACTTGCCAGAAGCTTACCATTTCTGTATAGCCTGAGCCGATGGGTAGTGGCAAGATAACCCAAGTCGTTCAGTCGTTGCTCTCTCGCTCGGGCAATGGGGCCTTGATAAGGAACCCCTAAGTAGGTGGGATGAATTAAATTTCAAACAGGTTAAGCATCTACAACCATTAGAAAACAAGGCTTTCAGAGGTGATGCAGAAGCTGCATCATCTCTGAAATGATTGAGCCTTGCGACTTATCAAACGCATAACAAGTTTAAAGCGGATGTCTAGAATGATCGGCCCGATTTTGCGCGGGTTAATGCCGAGCCTGTGGGTCGCTGTCCTAATGCTCTTTAGCTGGTGCAACCCGCCCGCTGCGCTGGCGCTGGCCAGCGCCCACTGCCCGGCCGGGATGGTGTCGATTCCGGGTGGGACCTTTCGCATGGGAGCGAATGATCACTACCCCGATGAGCTTGCAGTCGAAGCGGTCACGGTGGATAGCTTCTGCATGGACAAGTATGAAATCACCAATGCCCAGTTTGCTCAGTTTGTGAAGGAGACGGGCTATGTGACAATCGCCGAACGTCCTATCCCTAGGGATCAGTTTCCCGATTTGACGGACGAACAGCGATCGCCCGGTTCCCTGGTCTTTGAGCCGCCACCCGAGGGCACTCAGGCTGATCAGGTAGGCTACATGAGCTGGTGGCACTGGACCCCTGGGGCAAGCTGGCAGCACCCAGCCGGGCCGAGCAGCAATCTGGACGGGAAAGACAACTATCCCGTCGTCCATATCGCCTACAAAGATGCGGAAGCTTACGCTCAATGGGCGAAGAAATCTCTCCCCAGCGAAGCGCAGTGGGAATTTGCAGCCAGAGGCAAGCTCAAAAATAAGGTTTTTGGCTGGGGCAACACCTATTCCCCCAAGAAAGCGAACACCTGGCAAGGCGAGTTTCCGGTGAAAAATACCCAGGCAGATGGCTATATCGGCACAGCCCCCGTGGGCTCGTTTCCCCCCAATGGCTATGGGTTGTATGACACGACGGGCAACGTTTGGGAATGGACGCTGGATTGGTATCGTCCGGGACACCTCGGCATGGCTCACCAGGTCAATCCCATCGTTGCCCAAGCTGAACTAAGCTTCGACCCCCGCGAACCTGGCGTGGCTAAACACGTGATTAAAGGAGGCTCCTATCTATGCTCCCGCAACTATTGCACCCGCTACCGTCCGGCGGCGAGGGAGGCCCTGGAACCGGATACCGGCATGGCCCATCTCGGTTTCCGTCTCGTGACCCATCCAACTGACCCGAAAACATTGGACTAGGTCAATCACCCAGGCAATCACCCAGGCAAATTTTTCCGTTCTGACCCGATAGTTTTACCGGAGTTAATTTTGATAGATGCTCAATCAATCCTTGATTAAACGATTGTTCAGCCTGTTGCTGATTCTCTGCCTCAGTATCTCCCTGATTGTTGCTTTGGGAGGGAGATCTTCGGAAACAGCCGTGGCTCAGTCTACCCCAACGGCTGAGCCCACCCCAGCGGCTCAGCCTACTCCTACTCCTACCCCAACGGTTCAGCCTACCCCAACGAATAATACGACCACGACGCCTACCACCAGCGGTTCGCGATCCATTGGGCAGCCAGATGCGGCATTTGCGAATAAGCCTAACATCCTGTTCATCATGGGCGATGACATCGGCTGGATGCAGCCGAGCATTTACCACCGGGGACTGATGGTGGGTGAAACCCCCAACATCGATCGCCTCGGCAATGAGGGCGCGATTTTCATGGACTACCTGGCTATGCAGAGCTGCACCTCTGGCCGCAACGCTTTCTTCACCGGCATGTACCCCCTGCGGACGGGCATGATTCCGCCCCAGCTGCCCGGCAGCCCGACCTACCTCAGGCCTGGGACTCCCGCTCTGGCCAAGTTTCTGCGCGATCAGGGCTACACCACCGGAGAATTTGGCAAGAATCACCTGGGCGACCACACCGCTGCACTGCCCACGGCCCACGGCTTTGAAGAGTACTGGGGTTATCTCTATCACCTCGATGCCATGCAGCAGGTGAGCTTCCCCGACATCAACAGCTCCCCGGCAGAACAAGCGATTGCTCCCCCTTGCCGGAACACGCCCGTTCCTGGCCTGCCTGCCGTGGCCGGTGCTGTGGATCCAAAGTCTACCATCTGCCTCACCCCGCCCCGCCCAATCATCTCATGCACGTCGTCCGACGGCACAGAGAAGAACCAAACCTGCAAGGACGAAGGTGTGATGACCCTGGAGCGATCTAAGACCGTGGACGAGGAAATATCGGCCAAGGTGATCGACTTCCTCGACCGCAACGATCCCGAAAAGACCAACAAGCCCTTCTTCGTCTGGTACAACCCGGCCCGCATGCACGTCACCACCGTGCTCTCGGATAAATACATGGACATGGTGTCGACCAAGGGCGGCAAGGATTGGGGGGTCAACGAAGCTGGCATGAAGCAGATGGACGATAACATCGGCTATGTACTGCAGAAGCTGGAGGACATGGGCCAGCTCGACAATACTCTGATCGTCTTCACCACCGACAACGGGGCCGAGAAGATCTCCTTCCCCGATGGCGGTATCACCCCCTTTAAAGGCCAGAAGGGCGAAGCCTACGAAGGCGGCTATCGCGCCCCCATGGTGGTTCGCTGGCCCGGTCACATCGAGCCTGGCACCGTGAAGGATCAAATATTCGCCTCCCTGGACTGGGTACCGACCCTGGTGGATATCGCCGGTGGAGCCAAAGGAGATGCGCTGAAGCAGCAGATCGAAGCCGGAAATTATCCCGGTATCGTTAAAACGACCCTGGATGGTGTCAACCAGCGCGCCTACCTCGAAGGCAAGTCTGACAAGTCGGCGCGAGATTACTTCTTTTATTACTCCGGGTCTACACCATCGGCGGTGAGGTACAAGAACTGGAAGATGTACTACACCATGTCTGAGCCAGGAGCTGACGGCTGGATCATGCCCCTGGTTCCCTTCCACTGGACCTTGGTTCAAAACATCAAGCGCGATCCCTTCGAGCAGGCTGTCGGCATCGATCAGCAAACCGCGATGGGCATGGGCGGTGCCTTGGCCGGCCCGGTCACGGCCTACATTTACGACTGGAACATGTTGCCCATCGGCCAGCAGTTGTGGGAAGAACAATTGATGTCCTATAAGACGTACCCACCGCTCCAGGCGCCCGCGACCTACAACCTCGACGCTATCTTGGCGCAAGTCAAAGCGGCGGGCCACCCGAGCGAATAACCGCACAAACCGTCTGTGATTGACCGGAGCGGGAGCCCGGATCTGGGTTCCCGCTTGTTTTTTAGACCTATTTAATCACCTATCCCGTGGAGAAGCCATCATCATGTTTAACCGCGATCCCGAAACACGGCAGGAATCACACCAGAGCTATAAAGCCGCGCTCGCGATCGGCATCCTCATGATTATTCTGGGGGCGCTTGCCATCACGTATCCCTTGTTTGCGACGATCTTCACCTTTAATGTGATTGGCTTTGTGATGTTGCTGTTCGGCATCTTGCAACTCGCCTATGCCTATCAAACCCGCCACAATCCGGTTGGGCATTTTATTCTCAACATCTTGGTCGGCATTTTTTACCTCGCCGTCGGTTTTTGGATCTTGAGACATCCGGTATTTTCGATCCTTGACCTGACCCTCGTGATCGGCATTCTCTTCTTTATCGAAGGGGCGATTCAAGTGATCAATGCCTTTGAACTGCGCCCGACCCAAAACCGAGGTTTGCTGCTGGCCAGTGGCATTATCGGCATTATTCTAGGCATTTTGATCTGGAGTAATTGGCCTTTCGACTCCTTGACGCTTCTCGGTCTGTTGGTCGGGGTCAACCTGATCACAACTGGGGTTAGCCTGCTGCTGTTTTTCCGGAAAGCTCATCAATCTCTCGCGGCTGGGGAAGAAGACGTCAATCGGATCCCTGAAGCCTAGCGCGATCGCCCGTTGGGTAGGGTGGGTTACAAAGCGTAACCCACAACTCGCTTTACTAGCCGATGCCCCTTTGACTTAATAAACCGATACGTTCTTTAAAATTATTTATCTCTAGCTAAGATTAAGTAAGCGAAAATGGTTGGCCTCATCGTTGAGTTCGGAGTAGTTGTCAGCGATCGCAAAGCCAAATAATTGTGAAGCGATCGGGGCATGACATCATTTTTGGAGCAGACAATATTGCTATATTTCGATCGTGATCCCCACCCAGCCGCCGAGAGCCACCCATGACCCAGCCCAAAACACCTCCCCGCATCCACGTTCTGGCTAAACCGACCGGTGCAATTTGTAACCTCAACTGCTCCTACTGCTTTTTTCTAGACAAAGAACAGCTTTATCCCGGCAGTAAGTTTCGGATGCCGGATGAATTGTTGGAAAACTATATTCGCCAACTGATCGAAACCCATCGCACGAACGAGGTAACGGTGGCCTGGCAGGGAGGAGAACCCACCCTGATGGGGGTCGATTTCTTTCGCAAAGCGATCGCCTACCAGGAGAAGCACCGCAAGCCGGGGATGACCTTTGAGAATACGATCCAAACCAACGGCACCTTACTCAACGATGAGTGGTGTGAGTTTTTGAAAGAAAACAACTATCTGGTGGGGTTGAGTATTGATGGGCCGCGCGAACTGCATGATGCCTATCGGGTTGATAAAGGTGGGGGGCCGACCTTTGATAACGTGATGCGGGGTCTGCGGCTATTGCAGAAACATGGGGTGGAGTACAACATTCTGACTACCGTGAATGCAGCGAATGGCAATCATCCGCTGGAGGTCTATCGATTTCTTCGGGATGAAGTGGGGGCTAGCTGGATTCAGTTCATCCCCATTATTGAGCGGGTGAACGAGGACGGCAGCACCCTCCACCAGCAGGGCAACCTCGTGTCCGATCGCTCCGTTAAACCCGAACAGTTTGGCAGCTTTTTGACCAGCATCTTTGATGAATGGGTGCGCCACGATGTGGGCCAGGTATTCGTACAAACCTTTGAAGCCGCTGTCAGCAAGTGGATCGGTGCACCCTCTGGTATGTGCGTCTTTGAACCCACCTGTGGGCATGCGGTGGCGTTAGAACACAACGGCGACCTGTACTCCTGTGATCACTTTGTCGAACCGGATTATAAGCTGGGCAACATTCAGGATCAGCCCATAGGGGAGCTGGTGGGCAGCGATCGCCAGCATCAGTTTGGGCGCGACAAATTGGAAACGCTGCCAAAGTATTGCCTGGACTGTGACGTGCGCTTTGCCTGCAACGGCGAATGTCCCAAAAATCGGTTCATTAGCACCCCCGATGGAGATCCAGGGCTGAATTACCTATGTGCCGGGTATAAGGCATTTTTTCATCACATTGATGAACCTCTCCGGCTGTTAGCGGAAAGGCTCTTCCGGTAGCATGGTGATAAGTTTTTCTAATCAGAAAAGCAGGCTAGCAAGCGCTTACGGAAATTTCCAAAGTTTACAAACCCATAAGCTTGGCGCTTAATTAACTTAATTCGATTGTTGATTCCTTCCATCGG
>JBGSNT010000069.1:0-1842 GCA_041739575.1 Nodosilinea sp.
AATGGTTGAAACAAGCCTAAATTGATCGCTCCGGTGACACCCAAGGTTCGTTGACCTCCGCTGAGCGCCAAGAACTCAATACGCTGCGTCGAGACCTAAAACGGGTGCGGAGGTCGCGGAATTGCGAAAAAAAGCCGCGACCGCGTTAGAGGCGGCATAGGGGCGACGCCAACCGGCCGTCTGCTGCTGCTTCAATTTTATTTTTTACAGATGACGGCATCTTTGCATCATCTTCAGGCATCCAGATAAATGCATGAGTATCCAAGAGAATTGCACTCACTACATGTATTCCTTAAATTCTTCTAAGGGCTCGTCAAAGTTGTCGGGTAGTGGCAATACAAAGGTGCTTTTCATAGAGCCTGCTAGCCGCGATTTCTGAGGCGCTACATTTTCTTCGGTATCAGTTGAGTCTTTGGCGTAGCGGCTGACCAAAGACTCTGTGTAGAGCAGTACAGATTGCTGAATGGCTTCGGGCAGCTTGTGAATATTATTCAAAATCGAAGTTTCTAGCGTCATTTCTTGCTCTCCTCATTTACAGTAGTGACTGGATAACTGAAGTGGACCCAAGTGGTTGGACAGTTCTGAAGGGAACTTAAGCTCTGAAAGCTTTACCCTGATGCCCCAGTCAAGCGTGTACTGATTCTGATTCAGTGGTGAGACTATTTTGATACACCTGGTTAGGGGTGCAATAGTCGAGCGCTTGGTGAGGCCTGTGCTGATTGTACCAATCAAACCATCGATTGACCTCCCGATTTAAATGTAAGCCATCCTCAAAGGCCATGAGATAAATCAACTCGTACTTGATGGATCGCCATAACCGTTCAATAAAAATGTTGTCGAGATATCGACCCCGACCATCCATGCTGATGGCAATGTCAGCGGCCTTCAAACAGTCCGTAAAGGCCGTGGCCGTAAACTGAGCCCCTTGGTCAGAGTTGAAGATCTGAGGCGATCCATAGCGGGCGAGTGCCCGTTGCAAGGCTTCGACACAGAACGTGACCTCCATCGTGTTGGAAACAGCCCAGGCCAAGACTTTACGGCTGTACCAATCCATCACGGCCACCAAGTAGAAGTGCCCCGTCAGCACCGGTAAATAGGTAATGTCAGTGCACCAGACCTGATTGGCCCGCTTAATTGATACGCCGCGCAGCAGATAGGGAAACACCTGGTGCCCAGGATGGCGTTGACTCAATCGCGGCTTGGGATAAATCGCTTCTATCCCCAATTGCCGCATTAAGCGCTGTACTCGCTTGCGAGTCACGGGGTAGCCCTGCTGGCGAAGCACTACCGTCATTCGGCGACTGCCGTAGAAGGGCGTCTCCAGGTATTGCTCATCCAGTAACCGCAAGAGTAACAATTCCTCCTCTGTCGGGCCTTGTGGGCGGTAGTACAAGCTGGAACGAGCCAGACCTAACAGGTCACATTGTCGGACAATGCTGAGCCGCTCATGGTCGCGCACTACCAGGGCTTGTCGCGGCTCAACCCGAGCTGTGCCGACCGATTGGCTAAAAAATCGCGTTCCACCTTCAACTGCCCAATCTGGCGATACAGTTCATCGATTTGTGCTTGCTGAGAGGCATCAGCTGGCGGTTTTCGAGGACTCTCAAACAGGTCACTGGCTCCCTCAAGCAGTTGGCGCTTCCAGTTGTTGATCACCGTGGGGTGAAGACTGTACCCACTGGCCAACTCAGAGACTGTTTTCTCCCCTCGAACCGCATCTAGAGCCACTTTTGCCTTGAAGGCTGGGCTATATTGCTTGCGTTTGTTACTCATGAACTACTCCTATCATTGTTTGAGTCGTTCAGAGCTTAGCCCCCTGTCCAGTTTGAGGGGACCACTTCA
>JBGSNT010000092.1:0-24652 GCA_041739575.1 Nodosilinea sp.
ACTGCTGGCTCATTAATCTCTGCCGAGGGCTAGGCTGTACCACGATCCCAGAGGGCGTTCGAGACCTCACTAATCGCATTGGCAAGGTCTTTGAACTCCTCTCCTTTGGTTTTTCCTCTGCTTAAAATGAATCAACCCTGAGAGTTCGTCAAGAACCCTGGGATCTAAGGCTACCTACACCTTCGCTTCTTCCTTGACTAGCTTCTCCCAGCCGAGGTCTTTGAGGTTGTTGTTGCGGCGCAGGGGGCGCGTCACTAGCTCCAAAATGTCGCGGGTGTTGCCAAAGCCGTGGATTTGGGCAAAGGTAAACTCCACCGACCACTTGGTGCTAATGCCGCGCGCCTCCAGCGGGTTGGCGTGGGCCATGCCCGTAATCACCAGGTCAGGGTGCAGCTCTTGAATGCGCTGAATCTGGTTGTAGTTGTCGGGCTTTTCGGTGATTTTGGGCAGGGGTTGGCCCATTTCGTTGCAGGTTTTCTCTAGCAGGGCCAGTTCCGCCGCCTGGTAGCGCTTGTCCATGTAGGGGATGCCGATCTCTTGCACCGTCATGCCGCAGCGGGTGAGAAAGCGGGCCAGAGAGATCTCCAGCAGGTTGTCGCCCATGAAGTAGACCGACTTGCCGCGAATGATTTCGAGGTAGTCTTCCACCGATTCCCAAATTTTGGCTTCGCGCTCCTCCATGCCCTGGGGCTCGATGTTGAAGACCGAGCAGATTTTCTCAATCCAGGCGCGGGTGCCGTCGGGGCCGATGGGGAAGGGGGCACCGATCAGCTTGCACTTGCGGCGGCGCATTAGCGTGGTGGCGGTGCGCGAGAGGAAGGGGTTGATGCCCGCGACGTAGTAGCCTTCATCCACCACGGGCAGGTCGGTGTAGAGCTTGGCAGGCAGCCAGCCATCGACCTTAATGCCCTGCTTTTTAAGCTCCAGGGTCATTTGGGTGACGATGGGGTCGGGCACCGAGCCAAACAGCACCAGGGGCGGGTGGTCGTGGTAGGGGGTGTCTTCGGCGGCGGTGTCGGCGGCCTCTTCTTTTTTGCGGCCCAGGCCCAGCAGCTTTTGAATGCCACTGCCCTTCGCCTCTTCCTTCACCTCAGCGGGCTGCTTAGCGACGGCTTCTTCGACGGTGGGGCAGCGCTGGGCCATGGCGGCCAGCACAGTGTCTTCGCCCTGGGTAAAGGCGTAGTCGAGGCCGTTGGCGCGGGCCACCACGATGGGGATGCCGATCTCGGCTTCGAGGCGGGGGGCCAGCCCTTCGAGATCCATTTTGATGATCTCGGTGGTGCAGGTGCCAATCCAGACGATCACCGAGGGGTTGCGATCGCGTTTAATGCTCTCACACAGCCGCTTCAGTTCTTCATAGTCGTTGAGCTGGGCTGAGATGTCGCCTTCCTCTAGCTCAGCCATGGCGTAGCGGGGTTCCGCAAAGATCATCACCCCCATGGCGTTCTGCAAAAAGTAGCCGCAGGTCTTGGTGCCAATCACCAGAAAAAAGCTGTCTTCAATTTTTTGGTACAGCCATGCCACGCAGCTAATCGGGCAAAAGGTGTGGTAATTGCCAGTGTCGCAATCAAATTCGAGGGCAGAGGGTTGGGGTTGAGCTTGGGCCACGGTCATCGTCGGGGTATCTCCCTAGTGAAGGACTTATGGCCTGGGTCGATCGTTCTCCCTGCCGCCTGCGCCGGAGCAGGCTTCGTCGTCGTGGGCGGGGGAAAGCGGTGGGGGAGCGTCGATGGTGATGGCCTCTGACGAGGCCAGAGAAACCTCCGACTGAGCACTGCCGGGCAACATTTTGTGTTGTGCCTTCTCTAGCGCTGCTAACTCTTTCACCGGGCTGATATCTAAACCCAGGGCCGAAATTATGCGATCGGGGTTGCTGCTTAAATCCACCACCAGGGGGAGCAGGTTTGTCAGGTCAGGCTCTAGGGTGGCTAAAGCCCCTAAAATAAAGCCCGACGAGGGTCGCCTGTGCCCGTTACTGGTTACCCAAATACCCAATTTGTCGATCCACTCGCGGTTGTCTCGGTAGTAGGTCAACCACTTAACTTTGAGCGATCGCCGCAGTTGTTTGCTGTTCACAGATGCCTCGGGGCGGGTTTCGCCAACCTCATGTCCAGAGATTGATTAAACCAGAAAACCGCCCTACATATCGGGGCCATCGGGCAATAGCGGGTGGTCCTCATTGGCTTCAATGGTTTGGGGATGGTCGCTATTGTCGAGCACCATCTCGGGGTCAAAGTTGAGCCCCAACACCTCTACCAGCGCGTCCTCGTCAGAGTTGAGTTGGTAGAAAGGCACCATTAAATTCGACAGCTTGGGTTCTAGGGCATTCACCACCCCCAACACCAAAAAGGAGGAGGGACGGCGACCGCCATCGGGGGTACGCACCGAGGTCTGCTGCATCTGCAGCGTTAGCCAGGCCCGGTTAGATTGCACATAATCTAACCATTTTTGGCGAATAACCTGGGTGAAGTTCTCGAAAAAGGCCATAATCCTGACTCTTTGCTAAATCGCCTATAGGTAGCCGCTGAACGGCTGCGTACCGATGATAATGCAGCGCTTCAAGATTAGAACTCAATCGAGGGGGATTTTTGCAGCAATGGAATTGAATTGTCTTTGGGAATGCACAACGCCATCCCTAGCGTCGTGTGATTTTATTGAGCATCACCTCCTTTAAGTGTCGCTCCCCTTCTTAAACAGAGGCCGTGAATCGGGGTCTGAGGAGCCCCCTTTCTAAGGGGGCAGCGAAGCGGGGGATCAAAGCTTGGTACAAAAGACGTTCCGTATATGGAATTCCCTGTGCACCTAACTTGCTGGCAGCCAGACTGCTCGGTGGCGATCCCCCCAACCCCCCTTAAAAAGGGGGGCAGTAGATCTAAACCATCATCAGATCCATCTCCTCCTTCTCTTGCTTGGGTGCACCCTCAGGCGGATTTAGATAGAAGTCAGACAGCAGGCTAAACAGCTCGCGATCGGCGGCATCTTCGGGCACGACTCCCTCGGGGCGGGCCAAAATCTGGTCGGCGATATTGAGGTAGTACTGGCACACGGGGTCGAGGGCGGGGTCGGTTTCGGCCATTTCAAACACCGTCTTGCCCTTCACCCGTGAGATCCGAATGTCTTCGATCAGCGGCAAAATCTCCAGTACCGGCATGGGCACATGCTCGATGTACTTATCGATCAGGTCGCGCTTGGAGGTGCGATTGCCGATTAGCCCCGCCAGCCGTAAGGGGTGGGTGCGAGCTTTTTCGCGCACCGAGGCGGCAATGCGGTTGGCGGCAAACAGGGCATCAAAGCCATTGTCGGTGACGATCACGCAGTAGTCAGAATAGTTGAGCGGGGCAGCAAAGCCGCCGCAGACCACGTCGCCTAGCACATCGAAAAGAATCACGTCGTACTCGTCGAAGGCGTTGAGTTCCTTCAGCAGCTTTACGGTTTCGCCTACTACGTAGCCGCCGCAGCCAGCACCCGCCGGGGGGCCGCCCGCTTCAACGCAGCTCACCCCGCCATAGCCCCTATAGATCACATCATCGGCCCACACGTCTTCGTAGTGGAAGTCTTTTTCTTGCAGGGTATCAATAATGGTGGGAATCAGAAACCCAGTCAGGGTAAAGGTGCTGTCGTGCTTGGGGTCACAGCCAATTTGCAAGACTTTGCGGCCCCGCTTAGCCAGGGCCACCGAGATGTTGCAGCTGGTGGTGGACTTACCAATGCCCCCTTTCCCGTACACAGATAGCTTTAATGTCTGGTGAACCATAGGGAAAATTCTCGTCTAGGGCGGATAAAGCCAAACCCAGTCCAGGGGCGATGATTTTGGATAGACATCCTACCCGCTGGACCTGGCTCGACTGTTAAACAAACAGGGTCTACGCAGTTGACCGCGTGCCCAGGGTGTTTCGGCTGTTTGGATTATGGCCATACCGCCGAGGGCTTGGGAAGGGGCTCTAAGGATGGGTGACCTCGATAGGCCTAGCTAAACGCCAGCAAGCAGAAAATATAATCACAGGAATCCCTAGAAAGTCTGTGGAGGCATCTTAAGACACTGAAAAGAGTTTTATGTTTTTATTTTCTTTAATTCGGATCAATAGCAAAAATCTGAATCTTAAATCTTCTAAGGCAATGGGCGTTCTGAAACGCCCGCCCCTAGGCCACCTTGATCGTTAGGCAGGGGCTAAACCCAGGGGATCGACCGGTCTGAAGGGGGCAAGGGGTGCGATCGCACCCCCCAGCGCGCCTCCTCCGCCCAACTCCAGGAGATTTTTCTATACATTCGTAAACTTTCTATCTATGCAACGGAGTGTAACGACTGTTGCACGGGAATCGGCGGGCTATAGCCCAACTAATGCGTTGGATTTAGTCACCTTCGGTGAGTAAATCGCTAGGTTTGCCGGGGAAGAACTGGGCATCTAGCACTTGCACTAGGCTGTAGGGACATGTGCTCGGGAAAGTGGTGCTGGGCAAGTTGGTTTCACCCGCAGCGAGTTCAATCCCCTTGAGGTAAGCCCTGCCAAGGGCTTCAGCTAAGTAGGGTTGAAGGCTGGGGTTATCGTCTATTAGGTCAGCAATATCAATGCGTTGAACCCGCAAGGTGGACAGCCAACTGCGGCTGCGGTGCTGGGGTTGGTAATGCCACTTCAGCAAATGCCCTATCAGCACGCTCAGGCGGTTGCGGAGTTCCTGGCGCTGCTGCTTACCCAAGGCTTCAATTTCCTCAATTAAATTAGGCAGGTCAAGCTCGCTCCAGGATTCGTGACGTAGGAGCTGAGCTTGAGTCTGAGTCCAGGCGTAGAAATCTTTAGCGTAGAGATTGTCTCTAGACCTGCTTTGACCATCTATTTGGGGATCGATTTTAGGTACAGACATCGTCACCAGACAGCTACATCTTTACTATTTTAAGCTGTGCTGATGGTGAGGAGAGCAGCCTGGGGCTAGTCGGCGGGCTGCGGTTCTTGACCCAAAAAGATAGCGGACAGGGCGGCCATGTCGTACATCTCGATCTGAGATGCGATCGCCATGACCTGCCGACCGTCCACCTCCAGCGTGGTGGCATCAATGGTGCGCAGCACGTCGAGCAGCGACAGCTGGCCGCTGCTCGCAATATCTAAAACCGCGTTTTGCAACAGTTCCCAGCCGGGGCTATCGTTATCGGAAAAGGATACGGTAGTGGCCAGCAGTCGCCAGAGGAACTGTCCAGCCAGGGTGTTGGAGGTATCGCGCAGGCTGTCTACATCGACCAACACATTCTGGGTTAGCACCTGCCGGGCTTGCTCCTCCTCAATGCGAAGCACATTGAACAACAGCTGTAGGTCACGGCTGGGAATGCCCGTGTTCGCAAACGATTCTAAATCGCTGACGGAGATCGGGGGCGCTTTGAGGGTGCCGTAGGTGATTTGAATCTCTTCGATCGCCTTGGCCTGGGGAGCCCCCAGGGCCAGGCCGGCTAGGGCTGTAACAACTAAGGTCAGGGTTGCGGTGCCTTGGCCAATGCGCTGCCCCAGGGACGAGGAGACTGAGGATTGCTGATCGGTGGTCTGACAGAATCGGTGCATAGTGCGTTACCCACTCCTACTACCAGGGTTGTAAAGACGACTGCCCAAGGGTTAAGGTTCCCCCAGGCACTGGTAGTCTCGCTATCCCCTACGGGAGTACTCTCCATCCCCTAGTCGGCTAGAGCAACAGCTCCAGCGATAGCCCAAAGCTGCTGTCTTGGCCAAAATGAGAGTTTTGCAGCTGAAAGTTGGTGCCCAGGCGCAGCTGCCGGGTCACGGCATAGCCGATCGCTAAACTGGTGATTCCCACTTCGCTCTCGCTACCTGGGGCCACCCACTGCTGGCTCAGGGCCAGGTCTGCCCCACCGCCCCGCGAAGGCACCAGCATCAGGCGTAGGCCCACATCGAGCCCGTTGGTCTGATAGGTCGAGGTGCTGAGGGCGCGATAGCCCACGGTGGGGGCTATATTCACATAGCCCCCCAGGGGCAGCAGGTAGTACCGCGCCTCACCGCCGTAATCTTCGCGCTGGCCGTTCCAACTGCGGCTGTAGTCGGCGCTAGCGGTAAGCCCTGTGCCTGGCACCACAAACACATCTTCAATCGCCGCCTCAAAACCGCTAATCTGTCCGCTGGAGGGAAACTGGGTATAGCCCACCCGCAGCCGGGTGCGAAAGCTGGGCTGATGGCGAATTTCTTCGGCCACGTTGGGCACCTGCTCTAGCCACCGCTGCAGGGTCGGGCTGTCTTCAATAATGGCGGGGTCGAGGTCGAGGGTAGGGGCGATGACCGTTGGATCGAAGGCCAGGGAGGCTAGCGCAGGGGTTGGGACAACGTCGACGGCCCTGGGCGCCTTGTCCGGTACAGCCCCACAGAATTTTGTAGATATTGCCACTGGGGGGCAGGGCGTGAGGGGCACCCAGGACTCGCTAGGGTGGATTTCTGACGCCATTGCTGGCGGTGCTACCCCCAGTACCGCCAGGCTCGCCCCGATTCGCAACAGTTGAGTTGTCGATGGCAACACTCGGCGCTCCCAGCTCACGGAATCATCCTATGAATCTTAGCGTCTCAACCCGGCTGTACCGCCCCCGTTGACAGGCAAAAAAGCGGCTCTACTTAAACAGTAAAGCCGCTGGGGGAAACGAGGATAGCGTTTCGACAAACTGGGTGGTTCCTAGCGCACCTGGCCGCGTGTCGCCATGGCGTCTATGGGCTTGAGGAAGTAGAGCTGCACCAGCTGCCAGCCGATGGTGGCAATGTGAGGCAGCTGTTGCAGCTTCTTCAGCGGCTTAGGCTGGTTCGACTCAGCAATCTTGCTTAGCTTAGAGTTAGCGGCGGCAGCCATATCCAATCGCTTAAAGAAGCTGGGGTGCTCGACATTCAGCGTCAGCGGAAACACGCGCCCAGCGGTCTTGTTGGTTTTCTCGATGACTTCAATGTCGTACTCACGGACATTCAACCCGAGGGATTCGTAAAAGCCTCTGGCCCGGAGATCGTTGAGGTACATGGTGGCAAACACCGACAGCAAAAAGAAGCGGCACCACAGCCTAGCCTTCCAGTCGTTGAGAATCTCAGGCTGAGACTTCATCAGGGCCGAGAAGAAGTCGCCGTGGCGGTTTTCGTCCTGGCACCAGTTCTCAAAGAAGCGGAAGATGGGGTAGATCTCGTTTTCGGGGTGAGATTCGAGGTGGCGGAAGATGGTGATATAACGCCAGTAGCCAATCTTCTCCGACAGGTAGGTGGCATAGAGGATGAACTTGGGCTTGAAGAAGGTGTAGTCTTTGGTCTTGGTCAAAAAGCCCAGGTCTAGCTGCATGTTAAAGTCAGCCATGGCCTTGTTGAGAAAGCCTGCATGGCGCGCTTCGTCGCGCGATATGAGGTCAAAGCACTCGGACAGTAGGGGGTTCTTGCCCTTAAGGCGACGGCTCAATTCTTTGTAGAGCAAAAAGCCCGAGAACTCAGAGGTGCAGGAGCGCTCCAGGAATTCTACAAACACCTGTCGGGTTTCGCCGGCGACGCAGTCCCAAGACTGGTCAAAGACCTCGCTGCGGACGAAGTGATGACGATTGTAGTCAGCCCGCAACTCGTCGAGGATGGCGAGCATCTCGTCTTCGTTGATGGAGAGGTCCATAGCGGCCATCTCGTCAAAGTCGGTGGTGTAGAACCGAGGGGTGAGAATGGTGTCTTTGGCGGGAGCCTTTACCCCTGGGCGAAGCTCTTGCAATTCAGGCTTTTTAAGGGAATCTACCATGAGTCCTTGGATGGCGCGGTGAACGTGGGCCGGGCTATCCCCCGGCGGAGCGATGGGCGGGCGCAGGGCTCAAATTGTCCAGGGCTAGTTCATAGCCGGAGAACTAGGTTCTGGAAACTAGGTTCTGGGAACAATCTGAACCGAGCGCTTCATCAAATCGCTAAATGTCAGTGTATCAGGGCTTTTAGGACAGTCGGCAGCGCTTTAAGTTTTGCAACAAAACCTTTCAACAGATGACGACGGGGAAACGCGCGTTTCGTACAAATTCGTTAAGCGGCGGCGGGGCCGGTGCTGTGGCTGGGCAAGCTGAGATCCATAGCTGATAGTCATCAGCAGGAGACCAGTATGGCGTTCGCAGGATTGATCTTCATTGCGGCTGGAGCCGTGCTCTGGTGGGTTCAAAACCGTCAGCAGAATCGCTGTCGACAGCTCAAGCTGGCCCGGGCTTCTAAGGCTGCCGATCTAGAGGCCATGGCCACCGCCGTATCCAGGGAAATTGGCGGCGGCGACTGGCGCGATTACGTGTGGCTGTGGGGCAACGTTAAAACCGCCACATCCCTCGCCTCAGAATTTAAGGAAGTGTCCTGCGTCTACTACACCAGCACCGTGGTGCGCGAATACGAAGAAACCGTGCAAGAAAAAGACAGCAAGGGCAACGTCACCACCAGCACCCAACGCGGCTCAGAAACCATCAGCGAGCACACCCAGCGCATTCCCTTTGACCTGGTGGATAGCTCTGGCCAGGTACGGGTGGACCCTGAAGCGGCCAAGATTGAGCCTGTAGAAGTGCTGAATGAGTTTCGCCCTGGGGTTCCCGCCGGGGGCATGCTCTCCTTCGGGGGATTTTCTCTAGCGTTGGGGGACGCTGGAACTGGCGGATCGCGCCGTACCCTGGGCTATCGCTATCGGGAGACGGTGCTGCCTTTAGATCGTCCGCTCCTGGTGGTGGGGATGGCCAGCGACAAAACTGGCACCGTTGCCATTGAAAAACCCACCCAGGACAACCAGCCCTACATCATCACGCTAAAATCCCACGAGGCGATTACCAAGAGTGTTGGCCAAAGCGCCCAGATTGCCTTTTGGTCGATGGTGGGATGCTTTGGGGTGGGCGTCGTGTTGTTTTTGGCTGCGATCGCCCTCTAGCCCCCCTCCCGCCCCGTTGCGAAGGCAATCCCCCCAGCCTTGGCCAGAGCGTGGGGCATCCCCGGATCGAGGCAGGGACAGCCGACCGGTCTCAGCCAGCCATCAAGATCTTTTCAGGCCCATCTCAGACTGCTCTCAGATCGCCGTGACACGCTGAGGTTTAGCGTCAGTCTTGCTGGCCGTTGTGTTCGGTTGATGTTCTTACCGGAGTGGAGATTTTCCATGCGAATTCAATATTTAGGGGCCGTTGCGATCGCCTCTCTGCTGACCCTGGGCGCTGTGGCCTGCGGCAGCACCACCACGGTCAATCCTGATAGCCTGAGCCAGGTAGCGAACCCCTGCGCGGCAGCAAATCCCTGCGCGGCAGCGAACCCCTGCGCAGCGGCGAACCCCTGTGCGGCGGCTAAGACTAACGAAGGGCAGGCCGCAGTTTACAGCTATGACGGTTTGGCCATTCGTGGGGCCGACCCGGTGGCCTATTTCACCGAAGGCAAGGCGGTTAAGGGGCTAGCCGACTACGAGTACACCTGGAACGGGGCCACCTGGCGCTTTAGCAGTGCCGAAAACCTGGCTGCCTTTACCGCCGACCCCGAAGCCTATGCACCCCAGTACGGTGGCTACTGTGCCTGGGCAGTCAAGGGCGGCTATCTGGCTTCTGTAGATCCTGAATCCTGGGAAATTGTCGATGGCAAGCTCTACCTCAACTACAGCGCTGACGTGCAGAAAAAGTGGCAGGCCGATATCCCTGGCAACATTGCCAAGGGCGATCAAAATTGGCCTGTGGCCCTCAGCAGCGACAGGGTTAGCGAAAGCAATCAAAGCTGGTAGGTCCGATCGCCCGCCCCTCAGCCTGGGTGGCGCTGGGGTCGGTCGGCGGGGCCTATCCCCTCCCATCCCAAATCCTATTTGGGCGACCTCGATTGGTTAGGGCAAACGCCGTTTGCCCCTACAGATTCATCTATTTTTAAAATAGGGGTATTGAACTTGGCTTTGGGATTACCCCATGGGCCCCGCCAAAATAACCTTGGCCAGGGCATTGATCACCGCCTCGGGGGGCTCCTGCTTGAGGTCGGTATACCACTGCTGGGTAGCTTCGGGCACGTGGCCGTAGATGGTGCTGGTTCGCTTGCGGGCCTTGAGCACTAAATCTGCGGTGCGTTCTTTGCGGGCTGCCTCGTAGCGCTTGAGGGCATCGGCCACGCTGATGTTGGTGGTGTGCAGGTAGCGGGTGATCACCTCGGCATCTTCGATCGCCTGGCAGCCCCCCTGGCCCAGGGTGGGGGTAGTGGCGTGGGCCGAATCGCCCAGCAGGGCAATGCGCCCCTTGACGAGCTGGTCTAGGGGGTCGATGTCGCCAATTTCAAGGCGGTTGGTTGTCTCTGATTCGATCGCCTCGATCAGATTTTGAACCGGGGTAGGCCAGCCCTGAAAGATCTTGGCTAACTCGTCTTGGCGATAGGCGGGATGGACCTGGGTGCCCTCCGCCATCGGCGCACCAAAGAAGAAGTAGAAGCGATCGCCCCCCACGGGCATCATCGAAGCCCGCTTGCTGTCGCCCACGTAGAGTACCCAGAGGTCCTGGCGGCACAGCTGTGGGTCGGCCTTGACCAGACCGTTCCAGTTGACGTAGCGGGCGTAGCGGCGATCGACACAATGCCCCACCACGTACTCTCGCACCGCCGAATGGACCCCGTCGGCCCCAATCACCAGATCGCCACTGGCCCGCTCACCATTTTCAAAAATGGCGGTGGCGGTGTGCTCATCCTGCTCAACATCGACACAGGGCATGTTGAGGTGCACATTCTCGGGGCCACAGGCCTCCAGCAGCATGTTTTGCAGGTCGGTACGGGCCACCGGGTAGGGCCGCTGGCCCACCCGCTCAAACAGGGGCTGCAAATCGACATAGCTGAGGGGCTCGTCGGTGTGGCTGCGATACTCCATCGCGTTCATCTCACCGCCAATGGCCGCCAGCCGCTCCCCCAGCCCCAGGTGATTTAACACCTTGACGCCGTTTGACCACAGCGAAATGCCCGCCCCGGCGGGGCGGAGCTCCTGGGCGCGATCGTAAATCTCGACCTGGTAGCCTGCTTGGCGCATGGCGATACCCGTGGTTAAGCCGCCGATACCGGCTCCAATAATCACCACCTTCAGGTTGTACATTGGCCTCTCCTAACGACTGCGTCCTAACGGTCCTAACTGCTGTGCGGGTCGGGGCTGGTTGCCTGGGACGGTCCAATGCGGTCGAAGCAGGCCAGGATCCCATAGTCAACCCTTTTACTATAAAGAATAAATTGTATACAGTGCACATCCCTTCGTCTGCGCGGTCTGCGTAGCGCCCCTGTTCAGCAACGTCAACCCTAAAAACCCGGTCGATGGCTTTGCCGCTCAATCTTTAAAAACCGACCCGATTGTTTACCAAGTCGTTAATCCCGGCAGTGCAGAAATAGCTGGATTTTCCTTTGCTCCTCAGAAAAAGGAACTGTCCAGATTTGGAATACCATCATGTGGCATTGTTTCTCTGTAGTGCTGGCTATTATTACCGCAAGTGGCGTTGGGGGACTGGGCTATTTAGCCCGCTCCCCCCAGGCGGCCTTTGGGCAACCTTTCCCAGGGATTGAATCCACGGGGGAATCTGCTGAAATTCAGGCAGATGCCGTGGCGGGCTATGTGCAGCGTAACCAACGTTCTGGGAGTGGGCGTCGCGGGATGCGCGGCTAGGGTTCGCTGCCCTGGAGATCCCGGAGCTTTGCGAGCTGGTATTGAGCGTCGTCAAAACAGCCCAGGCGGCTGACGTCTAGGCAGGCGCTGGCCACGGTTTCTAAATCAGCAATGGCGCTTTCGATATCCCCCAGCTCCGCATGGAGCAAGCCCCTGTCGTAGTAGGCAAAGGGATGTTTGGGATTGAGCTGAATTGTCTGGTTAAAGTCACCCATGGCACCGGCAAAATCACCGAGGTCTTGCCGAGCCAGACCTCGGTTATAGTAAGGCTCCGGGCTGCTAGCATCAATTTGAATGGCGATCGTAAAATCCTGAATGGCCCCCTGGAAGTCATTTAAGCGTCGCTTGACTAGGCCGCGATTTTCGTAGGCCAGGCTGTTACTGGGCCGTAGGTTGACGGCTTCGGTGCAGTCGCTTAGGGCCGCAGCATTATCCTTCAGGTTAGATAGCGACAGGCATCGATTGAGGTAGGCATCGGCTTTGCTCTCTGGGCTTTCTGCCAGATTAATGGCGATCGTATAGTCCTGTAGGGCTCCAGCTTCGTCCCCCAGTTCAGCGCGGGCATTGCCCCGGTTGACGTAGGCGTCAGCGTAGTTTTCCTGGTACTTGAGGGCCTCGCCATAGTCGGCGATCGCCCCCTGTAGATCCCCCAGGCGAAAGCGCAGGTTCGCCCGTTGATAGTACAAAACCGCTGCCTCTGGGTCCGCCTGAATGGCGTCGCTCAGGTCCTTGAGCGCCGCTTCTGGCTGCCCTTTTTCCCACAGTAGGGTAGACCGCCGGGCTAGGGCAGCGCCCTGGCTAGGGTTGAGCTCCAGAGCCTGGTTGAGAAGGTTGAGGGAGTCATTCGACTGGCCTTTCTGCTTGGCTTTCTCCGCCTGCTGAAGCAGGCTGTTGACGGCCAGGGTCTGGGGCAGGCGCAGCAAAATCATGCCCCCGATTGCCAGCAGAGCTAGGGCAGCCCCCGCCCCCAGCCAAATTCTAGGTCGGTGCCGAGGGTCAGGGGCCTGAGTCGGGGTGTCCGCTGCCGCCGATTCTCGCGGTGGGTCCATGGCACTGTGCCTCTGGGATAGGGTTTGGGATGGGGTGGCAAGAACAGGGTCTGGGGCAGCGCGATCGGGTTCGGCCGCGGCCCTATTCACCTCGGCCAGGGCAATTAAAATGTCTTTGGCCTGATGAAACTGCGCTTCCACCTGGGGCGATACCATTCTAAGCAGGATGGCCTTCAGGGGTTCGTCGAGGGTTGAACATTCGTCGAGCTGAAGCTTGACCTGATTTAAAAAATCCTCCTGGTTAAGCCGGGGAATGGCCTCATTAGATAAGCCGGTCGCCATTTGCACAGCAATCATGCCCAGGGCAAAGTGGTCGGCGGCAAAGCGGGTGTAATGTCGATGGTGGGGCTGGGGCAGGTAGGCGGTGGCGTCCCTAGGGGCAGCGCTGTCGCCGTTAGTGTCAGCATCAGTGTCGGCATTGCGATCGGGGGTGGGGCTGTCTTGAATCAGGCCAAAGTCGACCAGTACTAGATGTCCCTCGCGATGGCGGATGAGGTTATTGGGGTGCAGATTCTGGTGGGCAATGCCGTGGCGCTGAATCAGGTCTAAGGTAGTCAGCCCCTCAACCAAGAAGTCCTGTACCTCGGCTTCACCCTTGGGTTTGCCTTCGGCCAGCTCTAACAGCAGGGGCTGTCCTGGAACGTAGTCACGCACCCAGTAAAAATCTGGCCCCTCCTGAACCGTAGACAGATTGCGGGCGATCGCGTCGTGATCACCCATGCGCTTGAGTAGACTGACCCGCTTGACCAGTAGATCATTGAGAAACTTGAGGGTACTGCTATTGTGGGTCGGCAGCTGCAAATGCTTGACAATACACTTTGCTTTCGCATCACTGGCATGATCGGTCATCAGATAGGTCTTGGTGTAGGCCTTCGTACTGACGACTCTAATGAACTGAAACCGTCCATTGATCAGTCTTTTCACAACCATTGGCTTTACTGAGGTAGATGCACTGAGTCAGGGTATCGATCGTAACCCGCGACCCGAATGAGACTGCTGACTTTTGTTCTGTGAACGCCTGCCTCACGGGCTTGACCCTGGGGTAATTCCACGTCTGTTTACCAGTTGCCACACACTCGTTAGAGCAACGTCGGCGATACCCTGAGGCGCCTCAACCCCTGGATGGAATGCCCCTTAGGCCGCACTTTCAATCTAGGGAAGAGAGGTCCCCCAGACAACTGGAGCGGTATATCGATGTCAGGAAACACAGGTGGGCTAAGCGGCCCAGGGCTGAAACGTCAGGAACAGGTAGTTATGATAAATGTGACGACCTTTCAGCAGCCATCCTACTATGTACTGTGTAATTTACGACGGCAACTGTAACCTCTGCGTCAGTCTGGTGCGGTTGTTGGAGTCGCTGGATCGGGGCACCCAGTTTCAGTACGTACCTATGCAAGATGCTGAAACTCTAAGCTTTTATGGCATTACCTCGGCCGACTGCGAAGCCGGTATGATTTTGCTTGACACCCAAAACCCAGCGTGCTGCTGGCAGGGTAGCGATGCGGCTGAAGAAATTGGTCAGTTGCTGCCCCTGGGTAACGGGTTTGTGCAAGCCTACCGGGCTCTGCCGGGGGCCAAGCAGGTAGGCGATCAAGTCTACGCCTTTGTGCGCGATCGCCGCTACGAACTGTTTGGCAAACGCGACCACCGCTATGCTTCTGCCTATCCCCTCTGTAATGATCGGCGCTGCGCCTCCCTGGCCGATCCCAGATCGTAGTTGCCCTTTTCAGGTCAGCACGCAGTCGATGATGGCCTTTGCGGCGGCAGTGATGGGTTTCTCTTGGTTAACCAGTACCAACAAAGATGAAGCGAGTGAGTGGTTCCAGTCATCTTGGCACTATGCTAAGCACATCCTATCCCTGGGCTGGTTCGGTGCTGTCGTCGCCGGTGCATGCCTCGATCACCCAGGCTATGCAGCGCTGATTCCCTCTCAGTAGATTCTCTGGGCATTTAGCGGCAACTCCCTTTCTCCAACGTCTTTGCTCCCTGACTGGGGCGAAGGGTCGCTTCACGATTTAGGAGGGTCATGGCCATGCCACCCCCAACCATGTCAGCGAATAATCTGGGTGCCGTGGTGTCGGTACGGGGCAGCGTCGTGGATGTGCAGTTTCCGCACCAATTACCCGCCTACTTGAACCAGCTGAATGCGGGCGACGATGGCCGTGTGGTCGTGGAAGTCATCGCCCACCTGAATGCCGAGGTGGTGCGGGGCATTGCCCTGACCCCCACTTCGGGTTTGGCCCGGGGGGCCACCGTTGTGGATCTAGGGCACCCGCTACAGGTGCCCGTAGGGGAGGCCTTGCTGGGTCGAATGTTTAACGTCTTTGGCCGCCCCATCGACAAGCGGGATGCCCCAAAGGAGATGGCGTGGCGGTCGATTCATCAGGCGGCGATTCCGCTGATGCAGCAGTCTACCGCATCGGAAATCTTGGAAACCGGTATCAAAGTGATTGATGTGCTGTCTCCCATTGAGCGGGGGGGCAAAGCGGGGCTGTTTGGGGGGGCCGGGGTGGGCAAAACGGTGCTGATTACGGAAATGATTCACAACATGGTGAGTCATCACCAGGGCATTAGTCTGTTTTGCGGCATTGGCGAACGGAGCCGAGAAGCGGAAGAACTTTACCGCGAGATGCAGGCCGCAGGCGTGCTCGATCAGACGGTGATGGTGTTTGGGCAGATGAATGAACCGCCCGGAGCGCGATTTCGCGTCGGTCATGCGGCCCTGACTATGGCGGAATATTTTCGCGATGATACCCACCAGGACGTGCTGCTATTGATCGACAATATTTTTCGCTTTATTCAGGCGGGGCAAGAAGTCTCAGGCTTAATGGGGGAACTGCCCTCACGGGTGGGCTATCAGCCGACCTTGGCAACGGAACTGGCCGCCCTGGAAGAACGCATTAGCAGTACCCCCACTGGGGCCATCACCTCGGTGCAGGCGGTATATGTGCCGGCCGACGACTTTACCGACCCAGCAGCGGTGCATACCTTTGGGCATCTGTCGGCCTCCATTGTGCTGTCGCGCAAACGGGCCAGTGAGGGCTTTTATCCAGCGGTCGATCCGCTGCGGTCGAGTTCCAAAATGTTGATGCCCGCGATCGCCGGTAAACGCCACTACGACATTGCCCTGGCGGTGCGGCACACCCTGGCCACCTACGACGAACTCAAGGACATGATTGCCATGTTGGGGATGGCAGAGCTGTCGGCGGGGGATCGCCAGGTGGTCCACCGCGCCCGCCGACTAGAGCGGTTTTTGACCCAGCCGTTCTTTTCGACCGAGCAATTTACCAGCAAGTCGGGGCGCATGGTGCGGCTAGAGGCGGCACTGACGGGGTGCGATCGCATTCTCAACGATGACTTTGCCAATTACCCCGAGAGTGCCCTCTATATGATTGGCGACATTGAGGAGGCCAAACCATGATGCACCTGCACGTCATGCAGCCCACGGAAGTGCTAGTCAACCAGCCGGTCGCTAAAGTCATCGCCGAAGGCAGTGAGGGCTACTTTTGTCTGCTTCCCCAGCATGTTGATCTCGTCGCGGCCCTGGTGCCCGGCATTCTGTCCTTTGGGCTAAACACCGGAGAGGAGGTATTTCTGGCGATCGATGACGGCATTTTGGTCAAGCAGGGGGCCACGGTGTGGGTGTCGGTCAGAAATGCCGTGCGCGGCAACCACCTTGAAACCCTGCGCCAGCTTGTGCAGCAGCAGTTTCATCACCTGGATGAGCGTGAACAGCAGGCCCGCAATACGCTGGCCCGCCTGGAAACCAGCTTTGTGCGTGAATTGATCGACCTGGGAGGTCACCCATGAAACCCGTTCACCCTTTGGAGCCGGAAGATGCTGATCGCACTGAATTTGAACAGCAGGTAAACGCAAAATCGCGGCGTAAGGTGCAGGCGCGGCGTGAGGGCGATCGCAGTCTTTGGGCTGGTCTGGGCCTGTTTGGCATGGTGGGCTGGTCGGTGATGGTGCCGACGTTGGCGGGCATTGCCCTGGGGGTTTGGATCGACAAACGCTGGCCCAGCCCCTACTCCTGGACGCTGATGCTGCTGTTGGTGGGCATCGCCCTGGGCTGCTGGAGCGCCTGGTACTGGATTCAACAGGAACAGGGCCGATGAGAGCCCCGATTTGGCATCGCACGTTTAAGGATCGTCACCATGAACTTTTTTCTGCATACGCTACTCCCTGATTTAGTCGCCTTACCCATGGGCTTGGTTTTAGGGCTCTTTTACTTCAGCTGCTTGTGGTTTACCGTGCGGCGCTTAGGGAGCAGTCAACATCCCGTGTTGCTCATGATCGGCAGTGGGGGGGCACGGCTGAGCGTGGCGCTGCTGGGGTTCTATGTCATCGTGGGCGGCCATTGGGAACGGTTACTGATCGCCCTAGCCGGATTTTTAATCGCCCGCGCCCTGCTCATTGCCCGCTGGCAACCGCAGCCCCTACGGATCGATCTGTCGTCCCTGGAGGACTGAGATGGAAATTAGCCCCGACAATATCATCATTTATGCGCGGGGGCCGTGGGTGATCAATGCCACCCTGCTGTTTACCTGGCTGACCATGGGGTTGCTGGTGGGGGTCTCGGCCTGGGTGACGCGACAGTTAGCTGTATCGCCTCGACTACCTGTCTGGCAAAACGTTTTAGAACTGGTGGTGGACGGCCTGGACAACCAAATTCGCGACATTACCCAGCAAGACCCAGAACCCTATTTATCGTTTGTGGGCACGCTGTTTTTGTTCATTGTGACCGCCAATTTACTGGCGGTCGTACCGGGGTATCAGGCCCCGACGGGGTCCCTATCTACCACCACGGCCTTAGCGACTTGCGTGTTTGTTTCGGTGCCCATTTTTGGCATTCGCAGCCTGGGTCTAGGGCGCTACCTCAAGAGTTATCTAGAGCCCACGCCGCTGATGCTGCCCTTTCAAATTATTGGCGAGTTTTCTCGCACCCTCGCCCTGGCGGTACGGCTCTTTGGCAACATCATGAGCAGCAATTTGATCGCGGCCATTTTGCTGTCGCTGGTGCCGCTGTTTGTGCCCGTGGCCATGCAAATTTTGGGGCTCGTGTTTGGGGTCATTCAGGCCTATGTATTTGCGGTGCTGGCACTGGTCTACATTGCCTCGGCCACCAGCGTGCAGCAGCAAAGGCCTCGCAGTTCTACACCCGTTTCTACTCAGGAGAAAGACTATGAGTGATTTAGCGTTGATTGGCGCGGTGGCGATGGTTACCGCAGGTCTCACTATTGCCATTGGGTCCATCGGCCCGGCGCTGGGAGAAGGGATGGCGGTGGCACGAGCCTTGGGGGCGATCGCCCAGCAGCCTGACAAAACCAACACCATTACCCGCACCCTCTTTGTGGGCCTGGCCATGGTGGAATCGACCGCGATTTATTGTCTCGTGATATCGATGATTTTGCTGTTTGTCAATCCGTTCTGGAATCACTTCTTGGGCAGCTAACATGCTAATTAACTGGTTCACCGTTTTTGCCCAAATCTTAAATTTTTTGATTTTAGTGGCACTGCTGCGGTGGTTTCTCTACAAACCCATTCTCCAGGTGATGGGCAAACGTCAGGCGCTGATTGAGGAGCGATGGCAAACGTCGGAACGCCTACAGGCTGAAGCCCAGCAAGTACTCACCACCTACCAGCAACAGCAGCAAGACCTCCAGCACCAGCGCGCCGCTCTGTTGGCCGAGGCCCGATCCGCCGCCGATCAGGAGCGGCAACATCAACTGGCCCAGGTGCGCCAAGAGATGATCGATCAACGCCTGGACTGGCAGGCTGACTTGCACCAAGAACAGGAGGCCTTTTTACGAACCCTGGGGCAGCAGGTGATTCACCAGACCACTGCGATCGCCCGTAAAGCTCTCACCGACTTGGCCAATGCTGATTTGGAGCGGCAGATGGTGGGGGTGTTTTGCGATCGCCTGCGCCATCTCGATGCGCCCGTTCACCGGGCGATCGCCCAAACCCTGGCCCAGTCCCACCAACCGACTCTAGTGCGCAGCAGTTTTGCGCTGCCGCCCGACCTGCGCCAACAGGTGATCGACGCGCTGAAGGACCAATTTGCGTGCGCCCAACCCATTGCCTTTGCCACCACCCCGGATCTGCTCTGCGGCATTGAAATTAAACTCACCGGGGAAGAAATTGTCTGGAGCCTAGACACCTACCTGCATACCCTAGAACAACGCCTAGCCACGGCCCTAACTCAGGATGAAGCCACCCACCATGGACAACCCTCGTCAGCAGGTGCAAGCCACCTGCACTGAGGCCTGCGCCACTATCGAGCAGGTGCTAGCCACCTATCAGGCCACCCTCACCCTGCGCGAGACGGGCCGGGTGAAGTCGGTTAGACCTGGCATTGCCCGGATTACAGGGTTACCCGGCGTGCAGGCCGAGGAACTGGTGTGCTTCCCCAGGACAGCAGTGGGCAATGGCGATGGGCCACTGCTGGGCCTGGCCTTTAACCTCGACCGCGATGAAGTCGGCGTGATTTTGCTGGGCGACAGCCAGTATCTGCAAGCGGGGGATGAGGTCTACCGCACCCAGCGGGTAATGGATGTGCCCGTGGGGGAGGCTCTGCTGGGGCGGGTGGTCACCGTGATGGGGCAGCCCCTAGATGGTCGGGGCCCGTTGACGATGACGGAGCGCCATCCGGTAGAGCGAGAGGCCCCGGCCATTCTCGATCGCGCCCCAGTAACGGTGCCTCTGCAAACCGGGCTCAAGGTAGTAGATGCGCTAATTCCCATTGGTCGGGGTCAGCGGGAATTAATTATTGGCGATCGCCAAACCGGCAAAACCGCGATCGCCATCGACACCATCGTCAACCAAAAAGACCAGGATGTGATTTGCATCTATTGTGCCATTGGGCAGCGATCGGCGGCGATCGCCAAAGTCATTGCCACCCTGCGGGAACAGGGCGCGATGGACTATACCATTGTGGTCGTTGCCGCTGGGCAAGATCCCCTGGGGTTGCAGTACATCACCCCCTACGGAGCCACCACCATGGCCGAGTACTTCATGGCCCAGGGGCGCGATGTGCTGATTGTCTACGACGACCTCACTCACCACGCCCGCACCTACCGCGAACTATCGCTACTGCTGCGCCGCCCCCCCGGTCGCGAAGCCTACCCCGGCGATATTTTCTACCTTCACTCGCGGCTGCTAGAGCGCTCCACCCATCTGAGCGCCGCCCTGGGCGGCGGCTCCCTCACCGCCCTGCCCATTATCGAAACCCAGGCGCAGAATCTCTCCGCCTACATTCCCACTAACCTGATCTCCATCACCGACGGCCAAATTTACCTTTCTCCCGAGCTCTTTCAAAAAAGTATGTTCCCCGCTGTGGATGTAGGTAAATCGGTGTCGCGGGTAGGTGGCAAAACCCAACTACCCGCCTACCGGTTTGTCGCTGGTGACCTCCGCCTCTCCTACGCCCAATTTCAAGAAGTCGAAGTCTTTGCCCGCTTTGGCACCCAGCTCGATGACCAAACCCAACAAACCCTTGAACGCGGTCGCCGCATCCGAGAAGTACTGAAACAGCGCCAGTCTCGCCCCCTCACCGCCGCCGCCCAAATCGCCATTCTGTTTGCCGTCACCAGCGGACTGCTCGATACCCGCCCCCTCGATCAGGTGGATGAGGCCGAACAGCAGATTGCTCAAGCCATGACGGGGCAACTGCCAGATTTGTGTGACCTCATCTACAGCGGCGGTGTGTTGACAGACAGCGATTGCAACACCCTATTGGCAGTTCTTTCGCAAGCGATCGCCCTGCCTTAAACCCCAGAAATCTCCTCGCCTTAGCTACCCCATCACCCCGTCACCCCCTCCCCCCTCCACCCCTCCACCCCTCCACCCATGCTCACCCTCGAAGCCCTCCAAACCCAAATTCACAGCATCAAAGACCTGCAGGCCATCGTCAGAACGATGAAAGCCCTGGCCATGGTCAGCATTCGCCAGTACGAAAAAGCCCGCACCTCTCTCACCGACTACAACGCCACCGTTGAACTGGGTTTGCAGGGGCTGTTGCAGCAGTGCCGCTTTTCTGACACCCCGGTGGGGCGTCTGCCCTTCGCGTCGTCATCCCCAGACCATGCTTTAGTTGGGGTCATTCTGTTTGGCTCCGACCATGGCCTCTGTGGTCAGTTTAATGAGCAGATTGTCACCTACGCCCTGGAGCAACTGCACCACCGCCATATTCACCCTGATCAATGCCTGTTGGCAGCGGTGGGGGCCAGACTGATGCCTTACCTAGAAGCGGCTAAACAGCCCGTTCAGCAGCAGTTCTCTCTCCCCAGCTCCCTCGCTGGCACCCCTCGACTCATTCAAGACCTGGTATCGGCGATCGAGCAATGGCGCTTTCCCCAACGCGCCGACCAGAGACCAGTGGTGAATGTACCCGCAGACATGCCCCGGCCTGCGATCGACCACATTCTCCTGTTCTACAATCAGTCCCTGTCTGCCACCACATTTCAACCTTTCACTCTGCAACTTTTGCCCCTCGATCCCACCTGGCTGCATCAATTAGAACATCGCCCTTGGCACTCCTCAGCCAGGCCCATGGTTCTGCACCATGGGCAGCCATTATTATCGGCGTTAATTCGTCAATACCTGTTTGTGGCGCTCCACCGTGCCACCGTTGAATCTCTCGCCAGTGAAAATGCAGCTCGACTCTCATCGATGCAGGCGGCTGAAAAAAATATCGAAGAACGGCTCGTGGACTTGACGGCCGAATATCGACAGCAGCGCCAAAACTCAATTACCGGAGAATTACTCGATATTGTGTCTGGATTTGAAGCTCTTAAAAATAGCAGAACGCATACAACTCTGCCAACCCCACCGAATAACTAGCAATGCCCATTTTCTACTCTCCTATTAGCAGGTTTATAGTATTCCCCTGTTGGGTTAGACAGGGGCGTAGGCGTCGCTCAGCCTTTGCTGGCTGAGCGACGTCGTTTTGCTCCGCAACACGATCGCGAACGCATTAAGTCTTCCTTAGGGAGAAAGCCAACACCTACCCGAGATATCCCCTAGCCCCGCTGGGGCGGCTGCGCCTACGACTCCACCCAGGGGATGATTACCTAGGCGCTGAGGTCTTGCCTAGGCGTAGATAACCTCACGGGGGGTCGCTCGGTGGATTTGATCGACCAGTTCGGAAATTTGAGCCGATCGCTGCACCATCTCTGCGGAAGGAGGTAGATCGAAGGCTGAATAGATAACCTGTAGCCGATGGAGCCAATCATGCTTGCGCAACGCATTGATCATGTTGTTGCATCGGATAGCTGATACCCGCTCCGGTTGAGCGTCTAAATCTGCGATGACCTCAGCGATATGGGATGCATCGAAGGGAATGGGAATAACGACATCTTCCCAGTCAAAAAATTCCTGAAATATCCCGGTCTTGGGAGAGTCGCCTATCATCACGGTCCCGGCGGCCGCACCTTCAAAAAAGCGGCTGGGAATTTCGCACTTGCCGCCGGTGCGCTGAAGATCATTGGCAAAGGCTCGGTTGGCGATAAAATAACGGGTCTGCTTGAGCAGATTTGCTAGAAGAAGTCGATGCTCCTGGGGGTTCTTGACGTTGAAGGTCTGCTGCTTAGAGGAATTGACCACATCACTACTCGTTGAGATAGTATCGTAGTAATAGAAAAAACTATCTTCGCCGGCCATTTCCAACAGGGCCTGATGGGTAATATCGGAGCGGCGACCAATATTGCAAACGTCGATACTGCGGGAAGGCTTATGATGAGGATTAGGGCAAAATTTAAGCGCATCTACACCAATTGGCAGGTATGTGCAGGGCTTTCCGGTTAATTGCGATACCGTTTCTACGCTGTGATGAAGCCCAACAAAAATATGATCGAAGTCTTTGAGGAGTTCGACCAGATAGTCTGATTCCTGGAGCCAATCTTCCCAAACCTCATTGATATAGCAAGCTGCATATCGGCTACGATCGCGCCAACCTTCAATTGACTTGAGCGCAAAAAGCTCAAACAAATTATTAAAGGTAGGAACGAATAAACTGTAGTCCTCCTGACAGAAAAGACGGCTCTTGATCGGAAGAAATTGACGATACAAAAAATTGACCGCCCTGCCAGACCTATCGAATTTTCTAGCTACCTTTCTGGCTGTTTTATATATTTTTCTACTTGTCTCAAGGGATCTAAAGTCCTTAACCTTGAATAACTTTGCCTTGCTTAGAGCCTGAATCAGATCTTCGAATTCATAGAGAGATGAATAGCCGACCAACTGCTTGAATTCGCGAACGGATAAGCCTAGCGCTGGCTGTATTTTCTCATTACAAAGAAGCATTTTATTTACCAATTTAAGGAGCATTTAAATGGAAATATTCTGTCAGAAAAAGAGTAATTTAGGCCTCGCCTTGTGGGCACGAACTATGGAGACTGGCGTTCGCTTTAAGAACGCCAGTAGATATCTGCTGGTGCTAAAGCATAGGTCAATCCTCATACGCATAAATATCTGATCGGGTGGTTGCCCTGGGATGCAGCAAAAAGCTGAACAAATATAGTGGGTTTTAGATTCCTTGCGATCGCCCAGATCGCCCATCGTGGACAGTCAAACTTTTTCCTGGCTCGAGGGATAAACAACCCCAAAAGGAAGTTTTCCGAATAATCGAAGCCTAAGTTCTAAGTCAACAGTATATATACTGCATTTGCAATATAGATTAGCACTTAAAGAAGTATGTGTCTACGGAAAAACGCTAGAAAATTTTCGTCGACACGGGGTATTTTGGTAGCCTTTTTAACATTTCTAGGGGTCTCTCAGCAGCTTTTAAGGGTTCTCCTATCGCGTAGTTGTGCCGGTGGAATCCTGAGGGTGTTTCTTTTGCTGCCTCCGAGAGATCGGTTCTGCAACAAAATTCACCGAAATGAATTCATTGACCGAGGCCAACCTCTCTGTCTTTTCAGGGGAACTCAATACGCCGCTAGCCGGGAAAAATTAGGTAAATTTGACCTATCTAACAATGTGCCTCATCTGCTACCCGGTAGACGCTATGGGCCCATAGTAGGGGGAGAAGCCTCCGGGCGAGAGTCTGGATATTAAAGATAGGGAGTTTTTTTATAAAGATTCTTTGTAGATTTTTTACGCTCCGGTAGATTTCACCTGATTGGGTGCAATCCCGAACTGGGCTGGTATAGCTAACGCCAGGTCGGCTAGGACATTCTGCATCACCTTCTGAAGCGCTGGCTATACGTCATTGCGCCGTCCCAATTTTTATCGGTGGCCGTGACTCGTGTCCTAAGCGCAGTAGCCATCGCTATATCCGGTTAGGGATTCGCACTGAAATAAGATGCCGGCTATGCAAGCTCATCCATCATGGATTCCCGCCTTCGCGGGAATGACGCCGGGACTTTATTTGTTTGCAGATCCCTTAACGATCCCCGATCTGGCCGGGCAAAAGGCTGCGCCACTTCTGGCTTTGCTGCCCTTAGCCCCTGTTGATTGGTTTGGTGGAGTTGTGGTGATGGAGTTTGGATCTAGTCCTCTCCCGACCGTTAGGGGATGTGCAGGTTAATCTTGGATCAGCAGCCAGGGTTTTCTCCCGCAGGGAAACGCAAAACGTTCGCGTTGCGGAGCAAAACGACTCTGCTCAACCTTCAGACGTCGAGGGTTGAGCAGAGTCGAAACCCGATCAGAGGGTACATTATTTTCCGGTAAGTCCCTTAACCAACACCGCAGAAAAATCTGAAGGCTGTTGCGGCGCAAATAAGCCCACCTCAAACAGCCTCGTTATTCTGTGAACCAGAGACGAGGGCTTAAGGTGGACAGACTTCTCAGCTGGGCCGTCGTTACCCCTGAGACTGGGCGACTACGTGGCGCTGGGTGAGGCGATCGAGCTGTTTGACCAGCAGGCTGAGAAACAGGCCGACATCGGTGACCACCCCGGTCGACTCTAGGGAACCGCGATCGGCTAGCTTAGTGACCACGGCAGGATTGATGTCGACGCACACCATCTTCACCCCGGCGGGGGTCATGTTGCCCACGCCGATCGC
>JBGSNT010000135.1:0-7655 GCA_041739575.1 Nodosilinea sp.
TAGACGGTGAGGGCGCGATCGCTCACCACCTGATCCAGCGCATTGGTCAGGGTGCGCTCAGACAGCCGCTCACTGGGACTGACATTCTGCAAAAAACGACGGGTGTCACCGCTTTCTAAAAACACCATGCCCGTCTGGGTCGCCCCAAACTCCTGGGCCTGGCGGGGGTCGTTGTAGGGGTTGATGTAGTCAAAGCTAAACTTGGGGTCGACCTGGCGATAGCTTTCCAGCAACTGTCGATCCTGGGGATTGGGCACCGGGTCAAAGATGACGACGCGGGTTGGGTTCTCCAAGGCTCGCACCACCTCCTGCGACTGCGGGGCGAGGGTAAAAATTTGGTTCTCGGTGAGATCTACACGGCTGGCATAGCGCACTGCCAAAAAGTTCACCAAGCCCAGAATGGCCAGCACCGCCAGGGTGGCCACCAGCGCATTGGCGCCGGCCTCCGTGGAGCGCTGCGCCCAAAACCGCCCCTGACCCTGATTGCCGAGCACTAACCCCAGCAGCAACAGGCCAATGCCGCCAATTAGCAAGCCCGCCGGTAGCAGGGTCCACCCCGCTACGAAACCAGCAATCAACCCCGCTGTGACCAGGGCCAGCCCTGGCAAGGCCAGGTATTTCAAATACTTTTGGTAGGCTGCAAAGGACTTCATCGCCATAACCGCTACTACTAACCTTTTGCTAAGACCGCTGGAAGCGGAGAGTTTCGATGGACTGGGCCGTGAGGTAAAGCCCCAGCCCAATGAAGGAGAGAAACAGCACCAGGCCGCCTGTGTCAAAGATGCCTTCGGTAAAGTCGGTGAAGTGCTTGAGCAGGGATAGGTGGGCGATTGCCTGGCCCAGCACCCCCGGCAATCCCTGGGCTACGGCATCCACCAGCCACAGCAGCAAAATCAGCGCAAAGGTCATAATCGCCGCCAGCACCGTACTCTCGGTCAGTGACGAGATAAACATGCCCAGGGCCAGCACGCTGGCGGCCATCAGCACCAGCCCTAGGTGCGACAGCAGAAATACTCCTGAACCGGTGGGCGGTGTCGCGGCACCCAGGGCCACCGCCTGGCACACCATCAGCGGCAGCACCATGGCGATGTAAAAGCTCACCACCGCCAGCAGCTTACCCAGGGCCACGGCCCAGTTGGTCACCGGCGAGGTCGCCAGCAGCTCCAGGGTGCCCTGCTTGCGCTCATCGGCGTAGAGCCCCATGGAGAGCATCGGCAGCACAAACATCGACAGCGACCCCAGCAGCCCCACGTAGGCTTTGTTAAATTCGTAGGCCACATCAAAGGGAGGCGAGGGGGGCAGCCCCATCTGTACCGCCTGGTCAGCCATCGCCGCCTGGGCCAAGATGCCTTGGGGCCCCAGCAGAATAGCCACCAAAAAGAAGCCCCCCAGCAGCCAGAACACAGCGGCAATGATGTAGGGCAGGGGTGAGGCGAAGTAGCTTTGCAGCTCTCGCTGGTAGATGGCCAGAATATTTTTGAGCAGGATGGTCATGGGTGGAGGAGGGATGGGTGAGTGAGTGATGAGAGAAAATTTTGAATTTTGAACTTCGGCCAGAACGACTTCAAATCCAAAATCTAAAACCCAAACTTACTAGGCATCTTGTTCTTTGGGGTTTTCTACAGCCAGAGGAAGCTCTGATATCCCGGCGTCTCCCGGAGTGGGCTCGGTGGTGGTGAGGTTGAGGAAGACGTCTTCGAGGGTGGCCTGCTGGCGGCGCAGCTCGTGGAGTTCGAGGCCGGCGTTGATCAGGGCGGTGGAGATTGCTCCGCCTAGGGCGCGATCGGCTTCGGTGGTTACCCGCAGGCGGTGGTGGTACTGGGGCAGATGCTCCGGCCCTAGCAGGGTCACCTGGCGCACCGCTGCCAAATCGGTGAGCAGGCGCTGGGCAGTATCTACGTCTCCTTTGATCTCTAGATCGAAGGCCGCTTCGCCCGATAGGCGGGTGGTGAGGTTGTCGGGGGTGTCGGTGGCCACCACCTGGCCTCGGTTAATGATGGTGACGCGATCGCAGGTCATGCTCACCTCCGGCAAAATGTGGGTGGAGAGAATAAGGGTATGGCTCCCTGCTAGTCCCTTGATCAGCTGGCGCACCTCGTTGATCTGGCGCGGATCCAATCCCACCGTCGGCTCATCCAGAATAATCACCGGCGGGTCGTGGATGATCGCCTGGGCGATGCCCACCCGCTGCCGATAGCCCTTTGACAGCTTGCGAATCAGCACTTTGCGCTTGTCGAGCAGGCCGCAGTGATCCATTGCAATGTCGGCCCGCTTCTGGCGTAGGTCCGAGGGTACACCCTTGATCTTGGCCACAAAGTTCAGAAACCCCTGCACCGTCATCTCCGGGTACAGCGGCGGCGACTCAGGCAGGTAGCCAATCCGCTGCCTCACCGCCATGGAGTCGGTGTGTACGTCGTAGCCTGCCACTCGGGCCGTGCCCTCAGAGGCTGGTAAATACCCCGCCAAAATGCGCATGGTGGTGGTTTTACCCGCCCCGTTGGGTCCTAGGAACCCTAAGATTTCACCCGGCTGGGCTCCAAAGGTGATGTCTCGAATAGCTGTGGTAGACCCGTAGGTTTTACTCAGGTGCTCAACTTCAATCATGGGTGTAGAACCGCCAGCAAACCAGTGGATATTGTACTGCTGATTACAGTAGCGATTATTTTGCCCGATGCGTTGAAGTCACCCAATCTGATTCGCTCACCCTTATGGGCATTACGTCAGCTCCTGACCTTGGGGCAGGGTTGGGGATCTCTGGTCGCCAGGGAGCAGTGATCGATCAGGCAGGGTTGATTGTAGGCGTCCTCGGTTTCTAGGGGGGGCGGAGGCTGGCCAAAGATCATCTCACAGCTAAAGTCTTCGAAATTCGGCACCATGGTGAGGGGAATGCCAAAGTCTTCGGTGAAAAAGCGCTGGGTGGGCAGTTTGCACATGTTGACGCACATGCCAACGCAGCGGCTCTCATCCAGGTAGCGGCATTTTTTAATGTGAACGCCGCTGCGCTGCTGCCTCACCGTACCCGTGGCGTCGGTAAACTCTACGGTTTTAACTTCGCAGGGGCCGACTAGCCACTCAAACAATAGGGTGGCAAACCAGGCGTTTAGCTCACAAACCAGACGTGTGGGGGAAAACAAATTGCGAATTAGCCACAGTGCCTGAGATGGCACCAGCGACTTCAGCACCACCGCCACCAGGGCCTGCTGCTGTTGGGCATTGCGCCCCTGCATGATCTGCGTCGACAAATCCACAAAGCCGTCGTAGCCGGTGCGGGCGGTGTCTTTGCCCACGGCCTGGGCCATTTTGCGGCTGAATAGCCAGATGAACAGGCGATCGCTAGGGCCATCTTGATAAACCGCTTTTTCTGAGCTAGGGCCAAGGCCTGTAACCGGGGGCGCTGCCATGACAACCGGACGTGAAGGATCTTGTTTTAGCGTAGCGTGGGTCTACCCCAACCGACCTAGCTAAGCAAAGGGGAACCAGTATGACCACGGTTCGGGGATCTTCGCTCAGGGGGGCTTAATTCACAGTTCAAAATTCAACGTCCAAAATCCCTCGAAACCCACCCCTGCCCCTCCCAGGAGGGGATGTCCAATCCAAAGTTCAAAATTCAAACCCTACCCTGCGCCGCTGCCCGCAAACTGCTGCGCATAGAACTGAGCATAGCGACTCTGGTTAGCCAGCAGCTCACTGTGGGTACCCGCTTCAATCACCTGGCCCTTTTCCATCACCAGAATGCGATCGGCGTCGCGCACGGTGGCCAGCCGGTGGGCGATGATGAACACAGTGCGATCGCTCATCAGGCGCTCCAGGGCCTCTTGCACTAGGGCCTCAGACTCCGAGTCTAGGGCCGAGGTGGCTTCATCTAGAATCAGAATGCGGGGGTCGAGCAGCACGGCGCGGGCGATCGCCACCCGCTGGCGCTGGCCCCCCGACAAGTTGACCCCCCGCTCGCCCATCCAGGTGTAGTAGCCCTGGGAAAACTGGCTAATAAAATCGTGGGCATTGGCAATGCGGGCAGCTGCTTCCACCGCTTCGATGTCAAAGTCTTTTTGGCCAAAGGCAATGTTTTGGGCGATCGTGCCCGAAAACAGCGTAGTTTCCTGAGGCACAATGCCAATTTGCCGTCGCAGGCTACGCAGGGTCACCGTTGCCACATCCACATCGTCGATGAAAATTTGGCCGAACTGGGGGTCGTAGAAGCGGGGTAGCAGGTTTACGAGGGTCGACTTGCCTGCTCCGGAGGAGCCCACCAGGGCAATTTTTTCACCGGGCAGGGCCAGCAAATCTAGATCGCGCAGCACGGGTTCCTCGGTGCTGTAGCCAAAGGTGACATTGCGAAACTCTACCCGCCCTGTCACCTTTGGCAACTCGACCGCCGTGGACAGCTCACTCACCGCAGGCTCAATATCCAGCAACTCGACTACTCGGTCTACCGAGGCTTCGCCCTGCTTAAACTCGCCGTAGTTGGTAATGACGTGGTTAACCGGGTCAATCAGCATCAGGGCGGCCACCACGTAGCTCCCAAAGGAAGCCCCAGTCAGGTTGCCCTCAGAAATTTGCCAGGCCCCCACCAGCAAAATCATCATCACCACCAGGGCATAGGTAAAGCCCACCACCGGGTACTGCACCGCTTGCAGCCAGGCAGCTTTGTACCTGGCCTGGCGGTTTTTCTCGGCCTCCTGGGTAAAGCGCTCAACTTCGTAGTCTTCGGCAGCAAAGGCCCGCACCAGGCGAATGCCGGTAAAGACTTCGGTGACCAGAGATGACAGGTCAGACACCAGGTTTTGGCTACGTCGCGAAAATTGCAGCATTTTCTCGCCAAACCAGCCAGCCAGCACGGCCAGAATGGGCACCAGCACCAGGGCGGTGAGGGTGAGCTGCCAGTTGAGGTAGACCATGTAGCCCAGTACCACCACCATCTGTAGTACCGAGGGCAAGAAGTCGTGGAAGAGCTTTTGCACCACTTCGCCGATGCGGTCAATATCCTCCGTGAGTCGGTAGGACAAATCGCCGGTCTGGCTGCGCTCAAAGTAGCTAAGGCTGAGCCGGTGAATGTGGGTATACACGTCCCTACGGAGGTTAAAGGCCATCTCTAGGGCAGCCTTGGCCATCAGCGAGTCTTGAATATACTGGCCAATTTTTTGTAGCGCAAAGCCTGCCATGGTGATGGCGATGTAGCGGGCCATCACCGGCACGTTGCCTGCGGCCAGCTCAGACAAAATATTGCCGGACAGCCAGGCCAAAATCGGCCAGAAGGAGACAAAAATAGTGGTGCCAACCAGCGCCTGCAAAATGGTGCGCCACTCGCGCCGCACGTAGGGGGCAAGTGTCCAGTAGTTAGAGCCTTGGGAGGGGCGCTTTGAGTTCAAGGGCTAGACCTTTACAATGGCGGAAACTGTTCAATCAAGCTACCAGGTTTAGGCTCGTTCTGTGTTTGGTGCTGTGCCATTTTACGCCCCCAGGCAAAGCACTACAATCAAGCCAGGATTAACATTTGAGGACTGTGTCGCGGATGCCTAAGGTGATTGTCGCTACCGGGAACCCCGGCAAGCTGAAGGAAATGCAGGTGTATCTGGACGATTTAGGCTGGCAGCTTCAGCTCAAACCCGATGAGTTAGATATCGAAGAAACGGGCACCACATTTTTAGAGAATGCCCGGTTAAAGGCGGCAGGGGTGGCTAAAGCGCTAGGGCAGTGGGCGATCGCAGATGACTCGGGCCTAGCGGTCAACGCCCTGGGCGGGGCCCCCGGCATCTACTCAGCCCGCTACGCCGACAGCGACCCGGCCAGAATTGAGCGTCTATTGCAGGAACTGAGCGGTGTCCAGAACCGCAGTGCCCAGTTTGTCTGCGCCCTGGCCCTGGCGAACCCCAAAGGCAAAATCATCCTAGAAACCGAGGGCATCTGCGCGGGTGAAATTTTGCTTGCCCCTCAGGGTGCCAACGGCTTTGGCTACGACCCAATTTTTTACCTGCCGGCCCTGGGCCAAAGCTTTGCCGAAATGTCAGCCGAACAGAAAGAAATTAGCAGTCACCGGGGCATCGCCTTCGGTCAACTGTTACCCCAGCTGACTGATCTGCCCCTGGAGTAGGGCAAAAAAAATGGGCCATGCTAGGCCCGAATCAAGCGGCGTAGTCTGCGATCGCGGTGGCACAATGACCCCTAGGGCCAGACCTCAACCATCGCAAACCACACCGAAATTGAGTAATTACCTAGGCTTCCCGGTTGAGGAAGTCTTGCAGTTGACCCAGGGCAGCCCGGCCAATGTTAAACACAGCCCAGCTTCCGGCTATAGCAATAGGCAGCAATACAACAACGACTCGCCAGTCCATAGGGCACGGTCTCCTAAATCGGTTTTGCTTAAATACTTGTCATAATTTTCTCATAATGTACACCAGATAGGGCGATCGCGGGGAGAGATTTATCGGCTTGCCCTAATTAATCGATCGCGGTGGCGTGGGTTCGAACTCAGCTGTGGTGCGCGGTTACCAGCCCGGTCAGCACCCCTTACATCGACGGGGGTAGGCTGTCCTGGCCCGCCAGGCGGCGCTTCATGGCCGCCAGCTCCTGGTCAATCGGGGTCGATCCACCTTCCAGGGCCGCAAATTGGCGCTCAAGCGGATCCCCACTGAGTTCTTCTAGGGCCTCAGACTTGGCCTCCAGGTCTATCACCCGCTGCTCCATTCGCTCAAAGGCCGCCATGGATCCACTAGTCCCGGTCTGACCCAGCATCTCCTGAATCCGCTGGGAGGCTTCGGCGGAGCGGGCGCGGGCGATGTAGAGGTCTTTCTTCGTGCGGGCGTCGGCAATTTTGGCTTCGAGGCGCCGCATGTTTTCCTTGAGGCTGTTGACCACATCCCCCTGCTGGCTGAGCTGGGCATCCATGGCCTGGGCCGATTGCAGGTAGGTTTGGCGACGGGTCAGCGCCTGCCGGGCGAGGTCTTCTTCGCCCTTTTGAATGGCCAGCTCAGCCCGGTTGTACCATTCCTGGGCGGTGGATTTGGCCTGGGCGCTCTGGCGCTCGGTGCGCTTTTGGGTGGCGATCGCCTGGGCCACCGCCTGCCTGAGCTGAATCAGGTTGGTCTGCATCTCGGTCATTGCCTGCTCTAGGACCTTTTCAGGATCCTCGGCCTGGCTGACGGCGCTGCCTAGATTGGCGCGTAAAACCCGCAAAATCCGATCAAACAGCCCCATCGAACTTTCTCCAACAGCGGTGACTTGTCCAGCATAACAGGCTGGTTCAAGGCGTTTCCTTAGCCCCTTGGGGTCCCTAGGGGGAGATTACCTGGGCCGGAATGCCCTGTCCCTGGAGCTGATTGACCAGGTTCTGGGCCGACGACTGCTGGGAAAAAGCGCCCATTTGGATCCGGGTGCCGCTGGGGAAGTTGCGCACGTAGGCATCGCCCACGGCCCCGCGGGCCGACTCTAGGGACTGGGCACCGTTGTAGTCGGTGACCACGTAGTAGCTCGGTGGGGCGGCGGGTGGGGCCTGGGTCAAGGGGGCCGGGGGCGCTACCGGAGCCCTCGTCAGCGGTGCCGGGGGCGCTAGGGTTGGGGGAGTGCCGTTGAGCGCCAAGGGCTGGGGCGGTTGTGCGATCGCCGCCGGTGGTGCAGCGCGCTGCACCGGTTGGGCAGGCACCGGAGCCGGGGTGGCC
>JBGSNT010000160.1:0-2987 GCA_041739575.1 Nodosilinea sp.
GCCACGGCGCTGGCGAACCGGGCGGCCTCGGTCAGCGCCAGGCCCTCGGCCAGGGCTACCGCCAGGCCACCGTTAAAGGCATCTCCGGCGCCAACGGTGTCGACCACCTGGACCGGCAGAGCGGGCTGGTGAAAGGTCTGGTCTGCGGTGGCCACCACGGCCCCCTGACCGCCCAGCTTGACCACGGCAATGCCCACCCCCCGCTGCAATAGCTGGTGGGCAGCGACGGTAGCGGTAGGGATATCGGTGACGGGCAAGCCGGTCAACTGGCTGGCTTCGATCTGGTTAGGGGTGAGAATATCTACGGCGGCAAAAAATGCGTCGGGCAGGTCGGAGCGGGCCGGGGCGGGGTCGACGATCACCCTGACCCGCCGCGCCTTAGCGGCCGTGGCCGCGGCTATCACCGCATCCAGGGGCACTTCAAACTGAAGCAGCAGACTATCTCCCGAGACCAGGCCGGCGCTGAGGCGATCCACATCTGCCGCCCCCACCTGACCGTTGGCACCGGGCACCACCACGATGGTGTTGCGGCCCGCCTCGTCTACGGCGATCGCGGCGATCCCCGTGGACGCCTTGGCCGCGATCGCCACGCCACCCGTGTCTACCCCGGCGACCTGTAGGCTCTCGAGCAGCTGGTGGCCAAAGGCATCGGAGCCGACCCGCCCCACCAGGGTCGTGGCAGCCCCCAGCCGCGCCGCCGCGACGGCCTGGTTGGCGCCCTTCCCGCCAGGCAGGGTAGCGAAGGCAGTGCCCAAGAGGGTTTCCCCTGGCTGGGGCAACCGGGGGGTGCGGCAGACCAGATCCATATTGAGGCTGCCGAAGACATGGATGGTGTTAGCCATAGGAGGTTGGGGCTAAAACAGCTCCCGGTCATCATCGTCGTTGAGAACATCGTAGGGAGAGGGGGGGCGATCGCTGCTCCAGGCCCACCAGGGCGTGTCGCATTCGCCACAGTGGTAAAATTCCTGCCACTTGCGGCGGTGGTCGGTGCCGTAGACCGGCGATCGCCGGTTTATCCACGCCGCTTTGGCCTGGCGACTCTCGGCCCCGCAGCGGGGACAGCAAAAGCCCTTAGCGTGGGTAGCAGACTGGGCCCAGTCGGGCGGAAAAGGAGAAAAAGCTTCCATAGCGGGGAGCGGTGGGTCAGTTCTATTATGGGCCAGGGCTGAACCAGGCGCTTGGGGTATGGGGAGAATGGCATCTGGGACCGCAGCGAAGGCAACTGGCAAGTATAGCTACAGTCACTCAGGCTAGGACGGGCAAGGATCATCTCGGATAACCCTCCTAATCATGGCAGCTACGGCTATAACTGATGACTGATCGGCCAGCTGTCTAGCTCCCTCAATCGTTAGTCACCGATTGGTTAAGGAGATTTTCGAGGAAGAAAATACCCCGAGGTAGGGGCGCAGGGCCTGTACCCTTTAGAGAGATTCCGAATGTTGGGCATTTATTTTTGTTGTCTGAATTCACCTAAGTTTTAGGGCCGATCGCTTCGTTGGGGGCGTTCTTCGGCATAATCGGTGGCAGGTTCTGGACCGGTGAACCGCTATAAGGAGAGGGAGCGCGCAATGGCACTGCGTTTGATTTCGCTGCTGGGGCTGTTTGGCCTTTGTTTCATAGCCTGGCTAGGGTCAGAAAACCGGCGGCAGGTGCCCTGGAGGTTGATTCAGTGGGGCATCGGTATTCAGCTGTTGGTGGGTCTGCTGGTGTTTTTGCTGCCCTTCACCCGCGAGGTGGTGGTCTGGCTGAGCTCCCTGCTCAACGCCCTGATCGACGCCTCCGACGCGGGGGCAAGGTTTTTGTTTGGCCCTATTTTTGTCCCCAATATCAACCAGACCGCTGGCCCTACTGGGGCAGGCCGGTGGATTGCCCGCGCCCTGACACCCTCCTTTACCGCCGTGCCGGGCGATCGCCTGGGGGCCGACAACCTCAACCTGGGCTATATTTTTGCTTTTCGATCGCTGCCCCAGGTGATATTTTTTGCCTCTATTTTTGCTCTGCTCTATAACCTGGGGGTGGTGCAGCCCATTGTGCGGCTATTTGCCCGCTTCTTCCGCTGGTCAATGAATATCAGCGGAGCCGAGGCCCTGGCGGGGGCGGCGAATATTTTTGTCGGCATTGAGTCGGCGATCGCGATCAAGCCCTTCCTCGAGCGCATGACCCGCAGTGAGCTGTGCGCTATTCTCGCCTCCTGCTTTGGCTCCATTGCCTCCACGGTGCTGGGCCTCTATGCCGGCTACCTGCGGCCCATATTCCCCTCCATCGCCGGGCACCTGATGTCAGCCTCGGTGTTGACCATCCCGGCCTGTTTTGTGATGGCCAAAATTTTGGTGCCCGAAAAGGAGGTGCCCGATACCCTAGGCCAGGTACCCGCCATCGAAATGGCCGACGACGAGCGCCAAACCCCCATGGATAGCCTCATTTTAGGGGCCTTCGACGGGGTCAAAATGGCGGTGGGAATCGTCGCCGCGCTGATCGCCATTCTGGGCCTGATTGCGCTGCTCAATCTGCTCTTTGCCCAGCTGGCATCCCTGGCGACCAGCGACTTTGGCCTGGCCCGCGCGATCGGCCAGGTGTTTAGGGTTGTCACCCTGGAAAACATCATGGGGGCGTTGTTTTTGCCCCTCACCTTTCTCACCGGGGTTTCCCTAGACTGGCCAGAGCTGTGGCTGTCCTCCCAGCTAATTGGGCGACGACTGTTAGAGACCGCCATACCGCCCTACATTAGCCTGGCCAATGCCGCAGCGGCGGGAACCCTTAGCGATCGCGCCCTGCTGATTGTCAGCTACGTGCTCTGCGGCTTTGCCCACCTGCCCTCGGTGGGTATTTTCGTCGGCGGCCTATCGAATCTGGTGCCCTCCCGCCGCCACGACATTAGCGAAGTAGCCTGGAAGGCTCTCTGGGCAGGCACCCTGGCGACGCTGATGACCGGCTGCATTGCAGGTATCTTTTTCTATGAGGGGGCAGCGGTACTGGGCCGATGAAGC
>JBGSNT010000187.1:0-15981 GCA_041739575.1 Nodosilinea sp.
GGTGGGGATGCGCTGCTGCGATCGCGCTTTAGCGGGCGGCGGTGAATGGGAAGGGGTTGCGATAGAGGAAGTCATGGTTGGGAGGGGGTGAGAGGGTGGATAGGTGGGAAAGTTTTGAATTCAAAATTCAAAATTCAAAACTTTCCGGTCACTCGATATAGCCCGTATGCCGCATGAACCGTTCGGCGACGGTTTGCGATCGCGCGATCGCATCATCGACTGAGACCTGCCCCGTCAGCGCGGCGGCCATGCGTTGCCCCACCTGGGTACCGATCGCCTGAAACTCAGGAATATCGACGTACTGAATCCCTTGATAGGGGGTCGGCTGAGGGGAGGGATGGGTGATATCGGCAGATTCAATGGAGTTCAGCACGGTGGCGGCGAAGGGGGCCGCGGCCTGATAGTTGGGGTTGGTGTAGGTGGAGGTGCGAGTGCCCGGTGGGACTGCCACCCAACCGTACTCATCCGCCACCAGCTTGATGTAATCCTTAGAGGTGGCCCAGGCGACGAAGCGTTCGGCCTCTGCCGGGTACTGCGACGTTTGGGGAATGGCTAAGGACCAGGCCCAGATCCAGTTCGAGCCATTGGGGTAAGACTCGATCGGGGCCGAGGCAAAGCCGACGCGATCGGCCACTTCAGATCCGTCGGGGTTGGCGAGCAGTCCGGCGGCGACGGTGGCATCGATCCACATGCCGCATTTGCCAGTGGAGAACAGGGCCAGGTTCTCGTTAAAGCCGTTGGAGCTGGCTCCGGGAGGGCCGTACTGGTTCAGAATATCCACGTAAAAGCTGACGGCGTTATGCCACTCGGGGGAGTCCAGCGTGGGCTGCCAGTCCATGTCGAACCAGCGGCCGCCGAAGGTGTTGGCCAGGGTGGAGAGAAACGCCATGTTCTCGCCCCAGCCGGGCTTGCCCCGCAGACACATGCCGTAGACCCCGTTTTCAGGGTCGTGGACCTGCTTGGCCCATTCGCTGACTTGGGCGTAGGTGGGTTGTTCTGGCATCGTAATGCCCGCCCGGTCAAACAGGTCGGTGCGGTAATACAGCATCGAGCTTTCGCCGTAGAAGGGCACCGCGTAGAGGGAGCCGTCGTAGGACAGCCCGGCGCGAATGGGGGCGATCAGGTCATCCACGTCGTAGTCAGCGGGTAGGCCGTCGAGCGATCGCAGCCAGCCGCGCTTGGCCCAGATCGGGGTTTCGTAGGAGCCAATGGTCAGCACGTCAAACTGCCCGCCCCCGCTGGCCACATCGGTGGTGGTGCGCTGGCGCAAAATGTTTTCTTCGAGCACCACCCAGCGCAGCTCAATATCCGGGTTATCGGCCTCGAACCGGCTGGAGAGGTCTTGCATCACCACCATGTCGCCGTTGTTGACGGTGGCGATGGTTAAACGGGTTTTACCTTCGGCCTGGGGGCCTGCCGTACAGGCGTTGACCAGCTGCATCAGCAAAATGCCAACGAGGAACGCCACCATTACTCTGGCCCAGCGAAATAACCGCATTGCACGGCTCCTCTAATTTCAAAAAAATAAACAAAATTGAATTTATGCTCTTTTCTTGAGCAAAAGCTCAATAATGGAATCATACTGGTGTCCTTCCCAAAAAATGAGAGGCCCAGGAATATTCGCAATAATTCTTGATGCCAGTCCTGATCCCAATTCCGATTCTGAGGCGCGCTATGAGTGCAATAGTCCAAGACTGGCCCGCTGGGGCCACCGCAACCTACGACTTTCGGGGCAAAACCATCCTGATCACAGGCGGTGCTGGGGAAATTGGCAAGGCCACCGCCCACCGTTTCGCCAGCAATGGGGCGACCATCGTGCTGCTGGATATCAACGAAATCAAAATGGCTGAGGTGGTTCAGGAGCTCAAGCACTACGGCCCCCCAATTCACACCCTGCTCTGCAATGTGACGAGTCACGATGACGTCGCGAAGGCGTTCGCCCAGGCCGTTGACCAGGCGGGACCAATTCACTACGTGTTCAACAATGCGGGCTACCAGGGGGCCTTTGCCAAAACCGACAAGTATCCCGAAGCCGACTTTCAAAAGGTGATCGACATCAACGTGACCGGCGTTTTTCATGTGCTGAAGGCGGCGGCCCAGCATCTGAGAGATAGCGGTGGGGCGATCGTCAACATGGCCAGCCACGCTGGGGTTGACGGCCCGCCCAACATGCTGGCCTACGCCGCCTCCAAGTTTGCGGTGATTGGCATGACCCAGACAGCCGCCAAAGATCTGGCCCCCTACGGCATTCGCGTCAATGCCCTGTCCCCGGCTCTAATTGGCCCTGGCATGATGTGGAGACGGCAAACCGAACTACAGGCGGGGGTCGGGTCCCAGTACTTTGATGCCGACCCCAAAGTGGTGGAGCAGCAAATGATTAACGCTGTACCCATGCGTCGCTTGGGTTCCTTAGAAGAGGTCGCCAACGGCGTCGCCTTCCTCATGAGCGACGAAGCCAGCTACATCACGGGCTTCAACCTGGATATCACCGGAGGACAATAATCTGAGCAAAAAATATTAATTCGGAGATATGCTCAAGTCTTGGTCAAGTATTGTACGGAAGCTGGATTCTGGCTGCGATAGTAACTACAGGACGGGCTTCGAGGTGAGAGATGGCAGAACTGAATGCGGAACGGCGCGATCGCAAACTTGACCAGGCGGCCCACGCAGCCTGGCTCTACTACATCGCCGACAACAACCAGGAAGAAATCGCCGCCAAGCTGAATGTGTCGCGCCAGGCGGCTCAGCGGCTGGTGGCCCTGGCCGTCAGCGAAAAGCTGATTAAGTTTCGCCTCGATCATCCCCTCAGCCACTGCATTGCCCTGGCCGAATCGCTGCGGGAGGCCTTTGCCCTCTCCCTCTGTGAGGTGGTGCCCAGCCCGGCGGGTGGGGGTGCCCTTTACAACGGCCTGGGGGTCTGCGCGGCTACCCACCTGGAGACGTACCTAATGGCAAAATCCCCCACCATTCTGGCGTTTAGTTCGGGTCGCACCCTGCGGGCCATGGTGGAGCAAGTCCCCCCGATGGATCAGCCCCAGCACAAAATTGTTTCGCTGGTGGGCAACATGTCTCACTACGGATTGGCCGGTCGCTACGAAGTGGTGATGCACCTGGCCGAACGGGTGGGGGCGCAAACCTACCCGCTGCCGATGCCCACCGTGGCCAACAGCGTTGGGGAGCGCGACGTCTTGCAGACCCAGCGATCGTTTATGACGATCAAATCCCTGGTGGAGCAGGCCAAGGCCACCTTCGTCGGCATCAGCCATATCGCCTGGAACTCGCCCCTGCACGAGGATGGCTTCATTAATGACGCCGAACTGACCGAGTTGATCGAGCTGGGGGCCATCGGTGAAATTGCTGGCTGGGCCTACGATGCCCAGGGCACCCTGCTGACAACCGGCACCAATGCTCGCGTCGCTAGCGTGCCGTTACAGCAACCGGCCCAGCGATCGGTGATTGGCGTCGCCGGGGGCCTCAGCAAAGCCGAAGCCATCCTGGCCGCTCTGCGGGGCCAGCTGATTACGGGACTGATCACCGACGAAGCCGCCGCCGAAGCCATTCTGGGAAAACGATAGGCGGATCGTTAGGCCAGGGTGGAGCACAACTCACTAGGAGCCATAGGAGAACACCATGACTGCACCTGTAATTTGCCTGGGAGAATGCCTGGTCGATCGCCTGTTTGAGGTGGGCGAGCAGCCCCACAGCGCTTCGAAAAGCGGGACGGATTATCCAGGGGGAGCCCCGGCCAATGTGGCGACGGCGATCGCCAAACTGGGCACCCCCACCCGCCTGATCAGCGCCCTGGGACAGGATGACCTGGGCGACTGGCTGCTACAGGTGCTCCAAGACCAGGGGGTAGCCTGCCAGATTCAGCGGGTGGAGGGTGTCCCTACGCGCACGGTGCTGGTGCAGCGGGATGAGTCCGGCGATCGCCAGTTCATTGGCTTTAGCGCCCCCGACCCCGCCGCCTTTGCCGATGCCCACCTCACCCCGGAGTGGGTCGATACCGTTGATTTTGCCGGAGTGGCCTATCTGGTCATGGGCACCCTGGGTTTGGCCTATGAGAAAACCGCCAGCGCCATGGAGTGGGCACGATACCTGGCGGAACGAGCTGGCACAAAACTGGTGATCGATCTGAACTGGCGTCCGGTGTTCTGGCCTGATGTCGAGCTGGCCGCCCCAACCATTCGCACCTTTCTGGCTGCCGCTGACTTGCTCAAGCTCTCCCGCGAAGAGGCCCTGTGGCTGCTGCATACCGACGACGCTACCGCCATTTGCCAGCAGTTTCCCCGTTGTCAGGCGGTGCTGCTCACCGATGGGGGCAAGGGCAGCACCTGCGCTACGAAGCACCACAGCGTTACCCTGCCCGCCTTTGCCGTTGACAGCATCGACACCACCGGAGCCGGGGATGCCTTTCTGGCCGGGATGATTCACCAGCTCTGCCAGCGGGGCTGGGATTGTCTTCAGCATGCTGATCAGATCGAGGAGATTTTGCGCTATGCCAGTGCGGTCGGTGCGGTGACGACGCTGAAGCCGGGTGCGATCGCCGCTCAACCCACCCCCCAGCAGGTCGATTCTTTCCTGTCTTTCTATGCCATTCCTTTGACTGACTAAACCACATTCCACGTTGGAGTTTGCGGCAAAAGCAGAAGTTGTTGATCCCCTGGGAGCGTTTGCGAGCATACTGCGCGCTAATAAATTACTCCCTAAGTCCGTCAACTAGTATTTTCAGCGGTGGCGATCGGAAGAACGAGACAAGATTTACACCTTTTTTTGTCCCCTTGTTTCGTGCTACTACTGCCATACTCTCCACAATAATCTTTTGCTCTGGAGTAAAATTCAGTCTTATTTTTTATATTCTTATCGTGTAGTCTACCAAGACAAGCACAGCACTTGGACACATAACATCTTATGAACTTAGGTTGATCCTGATAATATTTGACTGGAAAAGGAAAATCGGCTAATATTTCTGCATCTTTGATAGCGTCTTCAAGATCCGCTCTATCTTGCTCACCAAGAGATTCCAAATAGTTGTCCAATTCCGAAAGAAGATTTGAGCTTTCGGAGAACGAGACTAATGGATCAAGTTCATTCAAAACCAATTGATAAAATATATAGCCGAGTTTTTTGGGGGCTTCATTTGAATTTTCACAGAGCCTAACCGCCTCCTTAAGTTGATCTTTTGATTGCTCTAGAGTGTTTTCCAGACAAGGATCTTGTCGGCCATCTTTCGTCTCGTATTTCTTCAGATACACAATGCCTAGATTCCCATGATTGAGATAAGATTTGGGTTTCTGAAATATCGATTCTTTCATTTCTTGTATTGCCAATTCGAACTTGTCTTGCTTTAAATACTCCCAGCCTAGAGTATTGTGTATTGCATGACTGTGAATGCTATCAGTAGTAACACCACCTTCAAGAATGCTTTTTGCACACATTAGGTGTCTAATAGACATTTCAGACTCTTCCATTCTTGAATAGAGCATTCCCAGATTGTAGTGAACTCTAAATAGATGAGGATTAAGATGGTAAGCATGTTTATACTCTGCCAAAGCTTTTTCGTAGTCTCTTCTACAATGATAGAAACCCCCTTTACCAATATATGGATAGGGTGAGAATGGGGCCTTAGATGCAGCAATTTCAAAAGCAGTTAATGCATCTTCATCTTCCTCTCTTTTCTGTCTTAAGTAATTGCCAAGACCAGTAAATGCATATGCTGAATGATCATAGGAGTCGCCCATTTCAAGCACTTTATAAAATGCCTCTTTTGCCATCTCTAACCTTTCTTCGCAGAGGCCTTTATTCTGAAGCAGAGAGCGCCCTATATTACATAGAAGATTTGCTGCATGAATATAATCTTTCTCAAGCTCTAGGGCTACTTTACAGTTTTCAAACGCTTTGCTAATTGATTCATTGTTTTCTGTTCTCATATAGTCTAGGAAGTCTGCTGTAGCTTGGGTAAAGCGCCTGTATGCGCGCCAGTTTATAGCATGATTATCTCTGTTAAGGTGAACAGCCACCTTAAACGCTAATTCCTCCAGCATCTCAGCATAGTCTTTGTTAGTAGCAATTGTTTTCGTAACCTCCCAAGCTCTTACCTCTTTATCTTCAATCCGAACTACGATCTTATTTTGGCCTTTAACATCATGAACGCTTCCTGTAATGACCTGACCAGGAGTTCCCAAGGGCCAAACCTTTTGAATTGCAAGCAATACTCTTCCAACAGATAATTGATTTTCCCCCACACCAACGCTTCCCACTTCCATTAAATTACTTTTAAGACTATCGTCAGAGGGCAATAAAACAGGAAGATCTCCAAAATCTTTGGTTTTAACGTAATCAATTTCTTGAAGTCTGTAATCATGATGAATAAAATGAATTCGATGCAATTCTGCAATCAAGCCGTCAGCCACTGTTCTGCCATCGAATACTGGATTTTTTGAGTTATTCTCAAATCTCAATACAGAGATTCCTCTTTTATATCCTGACAACCAAATAATAATTCCTAAAAGCCCAAGAAGAAGAATTAAAGCTCCTACGGATTGCAGACCTAGCCAAAGAATGTCTCTGAGTACCTCAGCATAGAAACTCAATTTAACCCATTCTTCAAGTTTAAGAAGTCTAGGTGCATGCGTAATAAGTTTATATGTTAAAGTGAAGATTAAAAAGATCGTCAAAATAAATACTATAAATCTATAGAAAAATCTTAGAATTGACCTTGGCTTTAACTTAAAGGTTAAATAATACACTCTTGCCAAAGGTCTTGTAATCCTTTTGTGGACAAATCTCAACGCTCCAAAATATGCAAATCTAGCTATTGCCCATATGTCAAGGAATGCAAATCGAATAATTTGATTGGCTAAGAATAATATTCTTAAGCCCCATTTTTTTTGATGGCTCTTTTTAGAGATTTTTTCTGAGCCTAAATCGTATTCAGACATGAGAAACACCTCTTTTTCCCGAGATTTTTAAGGCAATGAAAATCTATATTTATTTCGAATTCAGGCTTCAAGAATGGGTTGCCAATACCGATTGTCGCCGTAGCTTATGAATGAGCATCGGCTGAGCCAAAGCATGCTGAGATGCTATAGATATAGCACTACGTTTTGCCGAAGGGAACTATTCTGTATAGCATTGAGTATTTATGCAAAGAAGGGTAAAACCGATAAGCCTTAAGCTAAGGCTAAATTCAAGCTTTTCGCTCAGCTTGTTTATGGTTTAGTAGTTTTTGACACGTTAATTGATTGCTAGGCCATGCGTCAGCAAAAACCGAGAACAGCTACTACAGCTCCATGCCCTCTGGCCTCAATTTCTAACTGATCGCAACTCACCAAGATAAGACAGGAACTAGTTGACATCGCCCTCTTACCCGAATGACTTAGGGTAAAGAGGGTTACAAACGCAGTAGGTAGGTCATGCCGATAGAGAACGTTGGGCAGAAACGAGTCGTTGTGGTGGGAGCGGGTTGGGCAGGCCTAAGCTCGGCCTACCATCTCGCCCGCCAGGGCTACGCGGTCATTCTACTGGAGGCTGGAGCCTACCCCGGTGGCTTAGTGGCGGGCTGGCAAACCGCCCAGGGTCGCGCCGTTGAAGCCGGCATTCACGGGTTTTGGTACCCCTACCGCAATATCTTTGCCCTAACGGATCACCTGGGTATTCAGCCCTTTACCGAGTGGACGCGATCGGCCCAGTATTCGCCCGAGGGGCTAGAGGTCGAGTCGCCGCTGTTTCAGGCCCAGCCCTACCTGCCCACGCCCCTGGGCACCTTTCTCTACACCGACTTCAAGCGGCTGCCGCTGGTCGATCGCCTCTCGGCCCTGCCCCTGCTGCAGGCGCTGATCGACTTCGACAATTCCGACGAGGCGTGGCAAAAGTACGATCGCATCACCGCCCGCGAGCTGTTTCGCCAGTACGGCGTGTCGGCCCGGCTCTACCACGAATCCTTTGAGCCGATGCTGCTGGTGGGGCTGTTTGCACCGGGCGAACAGTGCTCGGCGGCGGCGGCGCTGGGCATGCTCTACTACTTCATCCTGGCCCATCAGCCCGACTTCGATGTGCGCTGGTGCCGGGGCACCGTAGGGGCGCAGATCTTTCGGCCCTGGACCGAGGCGATCGAGCAGGCCGGGGGCAAGATTTTGGCGAATCACCGGGTGTCGGATGTGAGGGTGGAGAACAACCAGATTACGGCGGTGGTCTGTAGTGGTGCCGGGGGCGACAATGTGTTTGAGGCCGATGCGGTGGTGTTTGCCGTGGGCATTAGCGGGCTGAAGAAGATTGTGGAGCAGTCGGCGAGTTTGCGGGGGCGGTCTGAATTCAGCAATATCCGCAACCTAGGCGCGATCGACGTGCTGGCGACGCGGCTGTGGCTGGACCGTAAGGTCAATATCCCCCTGCCCTCCAACGCCTGCTTTGGCTTTCACCCCACCACAGGCTGGACGTTCTTTGACCTCAACGCCCTGCACGATGAGTACCGTGACGAGCCAGGTACCGTAGTTGAAGCCGACTACTACCACGCCAACCAGCTCTTGGCGCTGGATGATGACCAGGTGCTAGCACAGGTGCAGCAAGACTTAGCGGGGTGCATTCCCGCCTTTGGCGAAGCCAAGATCATCGACCACGCCGTGGTGCGTATTCCCCAGGGGGTAACCCACTTTGCCCCCGGCAGCTACCGCTACCTGCTGCCGGGCACCACCAGCTTCGATAATCTCTTCATGGCGGGTGATTGGATTGTCACGCGCCACGGCTCCTGGTCGCAGGAAAAGGCCTATGTGACCGGGCTGGAGGCGGCGAATCGGGTGGTTGCAGCGCTGGGGCAGGGGCAGCCTGCGGCGATTTTGCCGGTGATTCCGGATGAGCCGCATATTCAGGCGCTGCGGGCTGCCAACCGCTGGGTGCGGCAGGGGTTAAAGGTGTTGCCCGACTTCTGGCTGCCCTAGGTTTCAAAATCCGGACTGGAGAACCAAAGCTCCAGAGTGCAACAAAAATCCACTGTTACCTACCACGGAAGGTAGAGATCAGCGTCAGAATTTTTAACAAACGTTACATTGCGTTACACTGGATTTACATCCTCTGTTACACAATGGGAAAGTCACCTATGAATATTCGTGAGCAATTGCCTTTAGAGCAGCAGTTTGAGCTTCAGGTCTTTGAAACTCAGATTCAAGATCTCTCCCAGGCAGACGCTAAGACTCTCCTCGTGCAGCTTCGGGAGGCCATGCTGTATCAAACCACCACTTTTCGTGAAATTCTGAAAGATGCTTGGGGTATCGGCAAAGATATCGATGTTGCTCTGGAGGCGATCGCAGAAGAGTAGCTTGATTAGGCTGGAGGCATGAATGCGTATGGTCAGTCGAGCAGAATCTCGCCACAGCAGGAGCTTTAATCACCCTCAATTGAGTCTCTCTTGGGCTAGCTTCATCGTGCTGATGTGGTTCGTTAGTTTGGTGGGTGCATTCACTCTGCCTAATGCTCAAACCCATGTCGCCTACTTGCTCTCAGGAGTTTTCGCTAGGACATTTTTGCATACCGGCCTGTTCATCGTTACCCACGAAGCCATTCATAACAATATTTCGGGTTCTCACAGGCTTAACGATACATTTGGTTACGTAACCTCATGGCTATACGCACTGTTGCCCTACAAGCTACTGGCTAAAAATCATCGGCTCCATCATCGCTTTCCTGCTACTGAGCAAGACCCCGACCATCACACGGGAGAAGGTTTCTGGACTTGGTATATCAAATTCATGATGACATACCAGGCAGATGGGCAGGCTTGGGTCTCGTTGATTGGCATTGGGGCAATTTTTTGTGTCTTTATGGCCTGCCAAGTCTCAATTGCCAATGTGATGCTTTTTTGGGTTATTCCCATGGTGATCAGCTCTTTGCAGCTGTTCACCTTCGGCATTTTCCTTCCTCATCGACAAGGTGATGGTGTATTTGAGTGTCGTCATCGCACTAGAAGCATTCATCTGTCAGTTTTCTGGTCGTTCATAGCTTGTTACCATTTTGGGTATCACCTAGAACATCATTTAAATCCTCATTTACCCTGGTACCGATTACCTCAGGTTTATAAAGGTAGTAATGTTTAGTGGCTCACTCATTTTCTCGATCTGAGTTACTCTGATCGAGATTCTTGGACTTTTCCAGCAAAGGCTTTCAAACTCATTTTTTCTGAGCACAGCAAAAATAAGCTGCTCATAAATCATGGCGTGCGAAAGGCAAGAACTTCAGGCAGCGCCAAATCTGACTAAAGGTTTTTTAATCTCTATTTAATCTCTATGAGAGAAAATTCTTGCCACTCAAGTCAGGGAAGATATGAATTTTTTCGTTAAGTAAAATACATAGCAATGTATACTGATAATGCTCTACTCGCTTAGATTTTTTGCCAAAAAAGCCCATTTTTATATGGTCTAGCCTTTAGTAGATTTCCTTGGCTTTAGCAGGCTCAAGGTTCGGTTATAGCCCTTGATAAAGGAGGCATACTATGCCTTTTACAATTGATTCAGCTCGATCTATTTTTCCCAGCACCTTAAGTGCCGATGCTGTGCCTGCAACGATCGCACGGTTTAGCCAGCTCAACGCTGAAGACCAGTTAGCCCTGATTTGGTTTGCCTATTTAGAGATGGGTAGGGCGATCACGATCGCGGCTCCCGGTGCGGCCAGCATGCAGTTTGCAGAGCCGACCCTGGAAGAAATTCGGAAGATGCCCTTCCAGCAGCAGTCGCAGGTGATGTGCGATTTGGCCAACCGGGCCGATACTCCCATTGGCCGTACCTATGCGGCATGGTCTGCCAATATCAAGTTGGGTTTTTGGTACCGCTTGGGCCAGTGGATGGAAGAAGGAAAAGTTGCCCCTATTCCAGAAGGCTATAAGCAATCTGCCAACGCCGCCGCCGTTCTGCAAGCGATCAGAAATTTAGAATCGGGCCAACAGATTACGGTGCTGCGTAATGCTGTTGTCGATATGGGCTTCGATACCAGCAATTTGGGCTCGTACCAGCGAGTGGCTGAACCCGTCGCGCCCCCTCAGGATATGGGCCAGCGCACGAAGGTCACCATTGAAGGGGTTAATAACCCCACAGTCTTGTCCTACATGAATAACCTCAACGCCAACGACTTTGACGCTCTGATTGAGCTATTCGTGGCCGATGGTGCATTACAGCCCCCCTTCCGCAAGCCTATCGTGGGCAAAGAGAGCGTTCTGCGGTTCTTTAAGGAAGAGTGCCAAAACTTGAAGCTGATCCCTGAGCGGGGTGTATCTGAACCGGCAGAGGATGGCTTTACCCAAATCAAGGTGACGGGCAAATGCCAAACCCCTTGGTTTGGGGCTGGGGTGGGCATGAATATTGCCTGGCGGTTTTTGCTTAACCCTGAGGGCAAAATTTTCTTTGTCGCCATCGATCTGCTGGCGTCTCCTAAGGAATTGCTGAATCTAGCCCGCTAAGGGATCTGCGAGTTAATGGTGTATCAGGCGGACGGGTTTCGACTTCGCTCAACCTTCAGTGATCGAGGACTGAGCGAAGTCGTTCGCTGGCGTCTCCCGCAGGGAGAAAGTCCGATCAGTGGGTCCTTATTTTCCTGCGAGTCCCTAACCCTTAGTTAAGGCTGTGAAGCTGTTGGTTAACCGCCTCTTGTCTCAGCAAGGGGCGGTTTGCTTTGTAGGGCCTCCGCAGGAATCTGAGGATAATGCAAAGTTCTGTAAACTATTCTAAGATTGAGAGATATCAAAGCCGTTGATTAATTTTTTCTATAATCCATGGAACAGGTGACTGAAACTCGGTGGTCAACTCAGGAAAGAGCCATCGCTAAGGCGGCGTTGAGCGTGGCCCAGCAGCGAGAATTAGAATCGTTAGTCAAGCTTGTGCGCGACACAGCGAGCCAGGTCAGCTCTATTGACGAGGTTTGGCATCTGCATGATTTCTTGAGCGCCCGTCGCTTTGACATCGATGGCAAATACGATGACCGGGACGATGAGATCTTGTTTGTGCTCGCCAAGCTAAAAAAAGACGGCTGGGTGCAGTCTGAGGATCTGGCGGGGCTAGAACCGGCCAAAATTTCTAAAATAACGGCTCTAACTCGGGTTTTGTAACCCTGGCGCAGTTTGGCTGGTGTAAGTATGTCATGACCTTGTTGTGGCACGCAGTGGGTTTTCCACAAAGAGGCCTGCAACCATGAAGATTCAATACTTCCCAGATACGGATACGCTATCGATTCGGCTAAACGATGCCCCCAGTACCGAGTCGGAAGAAATTGCGCCGGACGTGGTGATCGATTTTGATGAGAAGGGCGGTGTTATCGGTCTGGAGCTTGACCTGGCTTCGTCCAAGGTAGATTTGAAGAGTTTGGACTTGAAGGGATTGCTAATTCCGGAACTGATCTCAAAATAGCCAGGTAGGCATACCAGATTTTTCTTGGTTGTGATTCCGCTCCTGCGCCAAGGTGGTTGCAGGAGCCGAAGTAGGCAGAAGCTTGGGGTATGGGAGAAAGGGTCGGTGCAATTTAACAAGAGTGATGACTCGCCTAGCACGTGAGTTGAGAGATGGATACTGCTATCACGTGACGGTGCGGTGCAACAATCGCGAGTTTCGGCTGGTTCGCGATGAGTGCCGCGAGGTGCTGCTGTACGCCATCAAACGATGCCAGGAGAAGTTTGGCTTTAAGCTCTATGCCCTGTGCATTATGAGCAACCACATCCACTACCTGCTAGAGCCAAAGCAGCCCGAAGATTTGCCGCCAGTCATGCACTGGTTGAACTGGTATACGGCGATGTATTTCACCTCTGGTGAATCGAGAAAAAATAACCGGATGCTGAACCGGACGGGGCACTTTTGGGAAAAGCGTTATTGTCCGATTTTCCCGTTTTGCTGATGTCAGAAAATTGCGATTTTTCCGATATATCAGAATCTTCGAGCAAGGTATGTTCCTGCGTTTCAGATTCTTTTGAATTGTTTTGAAGTGGAATATCTTGAGTCCAGTCTGGAAAGTCTTGTCCACTCTGCTTGCCAAAAACCTTGATGCTGTCTATAGATTTAATATTGAGTTGCTTAATGCCACGTACTAAAAATTGAGTGATCAGCTCTTGATCTAGTGCTTTATCAGATTCAACAAGTATTTGAAGGGCATTGCCTTTTAGATTAACTTTTGCAGTAATTCCTTTTGGTCGCAGAGAGCGGTTGATTAAAGCCGCAATTGCCATAGAATTACCTTGTTTAGCCAATTCTAGCAAGTTCTGCTGATTAGAGGTCATTTCAGCACTCCTCAGTTATGTATGCCTTTGTTGGTAGAGTGCCCTCAAGAGAATGATAACTGCACTGCTGCCGCCTAACGTTCTGGCTGAGCGGCTGCAAGTAGCTTTTGCAAGACAAACAGGATCTCTCAACAGTCCGCTCCAGCCGGGTTGTTAGACAACAATTAAAACTAAGGAGAGTTCTCTTCATCAAAGAACACCCTATTAACCATTGCTTGTGCTGGAATATTAGGATCTTCCATGCCCGCAGTAACGACAACAAGTTTACGACCACTGGGATCTGAAAACTCAAATCTGCAAAATCCTTCTGCAGCCCCAGAACAAGCAGTGACTTCCCAATAGCCTAAATCCCAGAATACCTTGCCAGTTCCATACTGAAGACTTGGTTCCTCCTGGGGATAAAAATGCCTTTGGGTAAAAGGTATCCATCCCTCTTTAACTAGAATTTCCCGAGCCTTGTGGTAGGATAAACCGGAAATTGCAGGAATATCGAATTCCCCACGTGACCTTGCCTCTGACTCTTGCTGAATATTAAGCTGATTGCCTGTCCCTTGAACCACATTATTATTTGTTCCCTGGACTATATTATTATTTTCACCATCAATAATTGTCTGGTCGCCCTGGCTCTGTGCGCTAACTGAATCATCATTAACAGTATTTCCTGACCCTTGAATTGCCAGGGAATTATCATTATTCAGTTCTCCCGATGGCTCAGATGCATTTTGCTGATTTTCAGCGTCTTTTTCTTTGAAGAAATCTATCCACCAGGGAGAAGTACCACCTGCGACAAGAGCAATTAATATCGGTACTACTAAGACTTTGAATATAGAATCGTCTTGATTTTTTTGATCCTTTTTCTTTTCATTCATAGCACAAAATTTAGTAATCACTGTGTAAGCTGTTACGCATTTAAATTGCATATCGATTTTTGTAAAGCCCTTGCTGTACGGCCTTTAGGGCGATCAGCCTAGCGTAATTTAGATGCCTAACAGCTTAGTCAACCAATCCGGCAGATCTAACTTAAGCCAGGTAGCAGTCTAAAAAACACTCAAAATCACCAACAAGCCAAATTTACGGAGATTTTAGTGATTATCAGGACAAGAAAGGTTCTTTTCTGTCTAACTATGTATTCAGCGTCAGATCTGACCGATAAGATCCTCCATTCTCCGCATTATCCGACAGTTCTGCGGGATAACACCCAATATTTAAGGTATTAATCACAATTTTTGACAGTTAAGTCCGGGATCTCAGGGTGTTATCCGTCAGATATGGTGGTTAATCCTGGAGATTAGGGGGCCTATCCGTCAAAAGAGGTGGATAACACCCCTGGTACCGGGATTATCCAGCACCTACCTATGCCATCACCTTAACCGCCGCGACTACTCGACCAAGTTAGAGAAGCCATTCGGCTCAGACACTTCAGCTTCAAGACTGAAAAGTCCTATGTTCACTACGTTCGAGACTTTATTCTGTTCCACAACAAACGCCACCCCAGGGAGATGGGGGCTGATGAAATCCGGGCCTACCTGTCCCATTTGGCCGTTGAGCGCAATGTAGCTCCTTCGACCCAGACAGTGGCGTTGAGTGCGTTGTTGTTTCTCTATCGCCATGTGCTGCAAATTGACTTACCCTATATCGATGATATTGAGCGGGCCAAGAAGTCAGAGCGACTGCCTGTAGTTTTTAGCCGGTCTGAAGTGAAGCAAATTTTGGCCCATCTCGATGGTGTAGAGCACCTTATCGTCAGCTTGCTCTATGGCAGCGGCATGCGTCTGATGGAGGGATTGCGGCTGCGGGTAAAGGATTTGGACTTTGACTATGGGCAGATTACCGTGCGTGATGGCAAAGGTAAGAAAGATCGCCAGACCATGCTGCCCAAGTCTCTAGAAGCCCCTCTTCAGCTTCAGCTCCAGAAGGCAAAAAAGCTGCACGAGCTAGATTTGTCGTTGGGTTATGGCACTGTTGAACTGCCCTATGCGCTGGATCGAAAGTATCCCAATGCTAATCAACAGTGGGGGTGGCAGTTTGTGTTTCCGTCTTGGAAGCGTTCTGTTGACCCCCGATCTAAGGTTGTGAGACGACATCATATTCACGAGCGGGCTTTACAACGAGCGGTCAAACAAGCTGTGAGACAGGCTAGTATCACCAAGCAGGGTGGCTGCCATACGTTTCGGCACAGCTTTGCCACCCACTTGCTTGAAGACGGCTACGACATTCGCACAGTGCAGGAGTTGTTGGGCCACAAAGATGTGAAAACCACCATGATTTACACTCATGTCCTCAATCGGGGTGGGCGTGGGGTGAAAAGTCCGCTAGACAGCTGAGCTGACTGCCGACAACAGCTTTTTATACGGTTGACGGGGAGCGTCTGTACCAGTATTCTCTATCCTTAAGTCGTTCAACCAGAACGGTGGCCATGCAGAACTCGAAAATTTTAGCGCTGTCCGCAGGTGTTTCCACCACCTACGAACAGCTAACCCCGCAAATCTAACAGGCAGATTGCGAGGCTATGGTTGATCGTACCCTAGCTCCCCCAGTTTGCACCTCAGCGGCGGGTAGCTAGGGTTTTCGCGTTTTGCTTTCCTCCAACTCAAAACTCTCGGTTCGCTCATTTTTAAATGAGGTCAGCCAATTAGGTTAGGTTTGGGTTATGGATACCCCCCTAACCGTTATCACAGAACGAGTTGACGATATTCCCCTGCTGCTGGCGCAACTGCAACGGATGGATGTGCAAC
>JBGSNT010000008.1:0-12723 GCA_041739575.1 Nodosilinea sp.
AATATCAGGATGCTCATGAGATTTGAGGTGCTGTTGAAGTTCAAGCTTTTCTTCCGGTGTTAAATAGTTTTTGACTGGCATAACAATATCCACCACTTTGTGAGGTATTATACGTGGTTTAAATGCCTAACAGCTTATCCCCTGAACCAAAAGCCTTCGTTGTGTTGTGCCAACTCGCCCCAGAGACTCGGCCTTCTATGACGTTTCTGTCCGTCGGCTCGCAGTTTTGCCGCTGGCTTCCTTCAGACCCTTCCTCGAGGAAACGCCCTTGCCTTAAGCTAGTAGTTGTCCATCTCTCGGCTCCTATGACTTGCGGGCATTTGGCTGGCTGGTTCTCCCACAGGGGACTTTCACCCCATTAGTTCACGCTCATGCTGGGCGTACACACTACGTTGGTGCGGACGGAACGGAAGTGATCGGTGAGAGTTCGAGGTTATCTGCCGCCGCACAACTTCACCGTTAGCCTGAAAACCTGTTTGTAATGAGACCCTTTTTAACGCCACAGCCATTGCGACCCAAAATACCAATGCAGATCCCAGGGTTTTCTGCCCTGGGATCTGGCCATTAGGAGCGGCGTTATCCTCGCTCTAGGTAATCACCGTGGGCTGGTCACGCCCGGTGAGGGTCTTGATCTGGGCGATCTCGTCGGCGAGGCCAATCAAATCCGCCAGAGCCGCCTGGGTCTCCTGGTCGTGCTTGGTCACATCGGGCTCGTAGCTCTCGACATAGAGCCGCAGCGTCGCCCCCGACGTGCCCGTGCCCGATAGCCGGAAGACAATCCGCGACCCGTCGGTAAAGCCAATCCGCACGCCTTGCTGGGCCGACACGCTGCCATCCACCGGGTCGGTGTAGGCAAAGTCGTCGGCGTAGTCGACGGTGTAAGAGCCGAAGGTTTGGCCGGGCAGGCTGCCCAGGGCGGTGCGCAGGTTGCCGATCAGGGTGTTGGCGCGATCGCTCTCCACCCCCTCATAGTCGTGGCGCGAGTAGTAGTTGCGGCCGTAGGTACGCCAGTGGTCCTTGACAATCTCCTCCACCGACTGCCCCTTCACCGCCAGAATATTGAGCCAGAACAGCACCGCCCATAGCCCATCCTTTTCGCGGATGTGGTTGGAGCCGGTGCCGAAGCTCTCTTCGCCGCAGAGGGTGGCCTTGCCCGCATCCAGCAGGTTGCCAAAGAATTTCCAGCCGGTGGGGGTTTCGTAGCAGTCGATGCCCAGCTTTTCGGCGACGCGATCGGCGGCCTGGCTGGTGGGCATGGAGCGGGCAATGCCCGCCAGCCCGTTGCGGTAGCCGGGGACTAAGGTAGCGTTGGCGGCCAAAATTGCCAGGCTGTCGCTGGGGGTGACAAAGAAGTTGTTGCCTAGGATCATGTTGCGATCGCCGTCCCCATCCGACGCCGCCCCAAAGTCCGGCGCATTGTCGCCAAACATCACCTCTACCAGGTCGTGGGCATAGACCAGGTTGGGGTCCGGGTGGCCACCGCCAAAGTCTTCCAGGGGTTCGCCATTGACCACGGTGCCCGCCGGAGCATTCAGCCGCCGCTCAAACAGGGCCTTGGCGTAGGGGCCAGTCACCGCGTGGAGCGAATCCATGCAAAACCGGAAGTTGCCGCCCGACAGCAGCCGTTGGATCTGGCCAAAGTCAAACAGGGTTTCCATCAGCGCGCCGTAGTCGGTGACCGAGTCGATTACCTCGACGGTGGTGTGGCCTAGGCTGTGGGTGGCCACCCGGTCCAGGTCGATATCGGTGGCCTCAAGGATTTTGTACTCAGAGATGGTCTGACTTTGCTTAAAGATGGCGTCGGTGACGCTTTCCGGGGCGGGGCCGCCGTTGCCAGTGTTGTACTTAATGCCAAAGTCTTCGTCGGGGCCGCCGGGGTTGTGGCTGGCCGATAGAATAATGCCGCCAAAGGCCTTGCTCTTGCGAATCACGCAGGAGGCCGCCGGGGTCGAGAGAATGCCCCCCTGACCCACCAGCACCCGGCCAAAACCGTTGGCCGCCGCCATTTTCAGAATGATCTGAATCGCCTCGCGGTTGTAGTAGCGGCCGTCGCCGCCCACCACTAGGGTCTGGTTTTGGTAACCCTCCAGGCTATTAAAAATCGACTGAACAAAGTTTTCTAGATAGTTGGACTGCTGAAAAACCTTAACTTTTTTGCGCAGGCCGGAGGTGCCGGGCTTTTGGTCACTATAGGGCTGTGTGGAAAGGGTTTGAATAGGCATAGCGTCAATATTTGCTCCAAGGTCAACCAGGTGCAACCCCAGGATAAATCCCTAGCTCACCCTGGAGGGTAAATCCCTCACTAACTTAGGGGGCAAACCATAAGAGTTAGTTAAGGTCAGACTATGAGCTCAGTATCAAGCACTGACAATCGACGCTTCATCATAAATATGGGCGTTAATGTCGAGGGCCTGTATTACTAGCCGATCTGAATATACTTCAAAAGCCGTATACCCTAGCTGCGAACTGGCATAGGCAGTCCAGTCAGAGCTGCCTACGGGGCGTAACAGGGCTCCATTGCCCGTAGTGATATAGGTAGTGCTATTGATGGGGACTGTTCTTTCGTAGTTGTGGTCATGGCCATTAATGTACAGCTGTACACCATAGTCCGAAAAAATAGGGCTCAGTTCCTCAATCAATATAGATGTAGAACCGTGTTGCCCCGATGAATAGACCGGATGGTGACCGAACACCACTTTCCACGGCTGGCGCGATTGTCCGCCGGACACCCTGCGGGAACGCTGTAGCTCTGTCCGTAGCCACTGGAGCTGCTCTGCCCAATGGGATTCTGCACCTCTAGTAATCGCTTGATTGGTATCTAGAGCAAAAAACTGTACCGACCCCTGGGTAAAGGTATAGTACCGCCCCGCCATGTTATAGCCCGGATAGGCTACCTCATCCTCGCCGTTGTTGGTGCCTACGTCGTGGTTACCTAGGGCCGCATAAAATTTGACCCCCTGGGTCAGTAGTTCAGCATAGGGGCGCTCAAAAACCTGGTGGATTTTCCCAATTTCTCCATGATCATAAATGTTGTCGCCCGCCAGCAAAACAAATGGGGAAGGGGCTATTTGCTGGCGCTGCATCATGGCCTGGGCGACAGCATACTGCTCTGGGCTGCCTGTCCCCACATCGCCGATCGCCATAAATCTAAGCGGCTCTATAGTTTCAGCCAGGTCTGCTGTGGAGCCAGGAGCTAGGGACGTAGACTGTTGGCTCCAGGTGGGTAGACAACCCCGACCCACTGCTAACGCAACGCCACCTAGCCCCAGGGAAATGAGCGATCGCCGTTTCAATGAAAGAACCTCCACTATGTCTGTCTATAGGCTTGAGGATACTAGCGGGTCAGCACTATATTTCAGGCAAGGAAGCGACCAGAAATGCTCCTGGCCGCTAGTGCGAGAGATAAACCTAAAATGACTATATTTTTAGAACCTGAATAGACTATGCGCTTGCTTGCGTGACCTGGTCTCCTGAATTTTAATTCCATAGCTAGAAGTATAGGGAACAGCTGTGTCAAGTCAATGTCAGGCTGATGAAATTTTGCCTAAATTGAGCCAGCACCTGGTTAATTTCTTCGGGATACTCCGCCATCACAAGATGCCCAGCATCTTCCAGGTGCAAATGTTGTCCTTGGGAGAAATGCCGGGCCAGCGCCGCGCCCATTTTGTCAGTAAACATCGCATCTTGGCCACCCGTGATCACCAGCGCCGGGACGTTAAGACGCCAAGTCCCCGAGCGGCGGCTAAAAAAGTTGTAGCCCCAGAAAATTTGCAGGGCCTCGTAGGGATCAGCCTCAACCGGCACCGGGCTCTCGGTGACAAATTGTTCAATGGTTGGGTGGTCGTGAGTGCTAGAGGCTTGAGCCGCAATTTGCTGAACCCACGGTAACCGAAACAGGTGACGGCCTCCCCAGGCGAGACTCTGCATCAGCGGCACTTCCCACCAGGGGTCGAGGTCGTGGGTGCCCCCTGCGACGAGCACCAGGCCAGCGACGGGGTGGTGCTGGCACCATTCCAACGCAATCGGTACACCGTAGCTATGGGCAAAGAGAATCGGCTGCTGAATGTGGAAATGGCGCAGCAGCCGGGTCAAATCGCGGCAGTGACGACCGATGGAGTAGCGAGGATAGGGGCTAGATTGCCCGTGCCCGGCCAGGTCGTAGGCGATCGCCTCCCACCCCTGCTGCACCGCAAACTCGTATTGCGAACGAAGGTTAAACCGATTGCCGAGGCCGCCGTGGAGAAATGCGATCGCAGGCTGAGCCCCAGCCTGATGACAGACCTGAAGCTGTACACCGGGTCGCAGCTGTAGCGGTTTACCCGTCAGTAAATCGGAGTCTCTCACGTTCTAACCAATCAAAGAGATCGTCCAACTGTTGGATCGTGATAAAGCCATACTGCCAGAGAATCATGGGGAATTGACTGGCGGCTTCTTCATGGTGCAGAGCGGTGATCACCTCTGCGCGGGAGACCCCAAACTCTTTCTGTACAAGGCTAACCAGCTGAGACATAAGACCGATTTTCATGCTTTGACCTCAGTTTGATACAGGTAGATCTACAGGAATCTTTAAAGGCATACGTTTTTCGAAACTTTGGCTGTATAAACTAATTGGCGGCCATGGCATTTGTGTGTCGCCGATGTATCAACCCTATGGTCGTAAGCCATTAGAAGTGGTTACCGACCCAGATGGAACCATGGAGACCTGTACGGTTACCGACGACGACCACGCCCAAACCATCATTCGTCTAGAACCACCGACTCATCACCAACCTTAAATCGGTGACATAAAACCGTCATTCCATCGGCATAGCACTGCCGAATGAAGTCGATATACCTATAGTTGACCTTCCCTCATTAGCGCCGTGGATGCATCCTCCTCACACCACCATTTTGATCGTCGCCTGGGGCAGAAATTTATCAGCCTGGCCCAGCCCTACTGGTTTCCCCACAGCCGGGGTAGTACCGGCTATTTTCTCGGGCTGCTGCTGCTGTTGATGGTGTTTCTGACCTGTCTTTTGGGCCTGGGGGTGGCCGGAATGGCGGCTGCCGCCCACCATTGGCTACCGGCGCAGTTGGATGGTATGGCACCGGGGCTTTGGCAGACGATTCAGGGACTGGGGTGGCCCGTTGCCGGGGCGTTGGGCCTGGGGTTAGTGATTCCGGCGGCGGTGTTTCTGGCGTCGAGCGATCGCCTGCGAGGCCGTCTTATTCCCTGGCTGCTGCTGACGGTGCTGCTGCTGCTGTCGCTCTCCGTCAATGGCCTGAATGTGATTATTAGCTATGTGGGCCGCTTTTTTCAAACGGCCCTGGCGGAAAAGGATGCCCCCACCTACTGGCGGTTTTTGTTTATCTACGCCGGGGTATTTGTGGTGGGTACGCCCATTGTCGTCTTCTACAGCTACGCCCAAGACAAGCTGGGGCTGCACTGGCGGCGCTGGCTCACTCACCAGTTTCTCGATCGCTACTTTGGCAACCGAGCCTACTACACCATCGATCGCAATCCCGACATCGACAACCCCGACCAGCGGATCAGCGAAGACGTGCGCTCCTTTACCCGCACCTCCCTATCGTTTCTGTTGATGGTGCTGGATTCCGTAATTTCGTTGATTGCCTTCACCGGCATTCTCTGGTCCATCTCGCACCTGCTGGTGGGGGTGTTGCTGGTTTATGCCACCCTCGGCACCATCGGCACCATCCTGCTGGGGCGTCGCCTAATCCGCCTCAACTTTAACCAGCTCAGGCAGGAGGCCAACTTTCGCTACGGGTTGGTGCATGTGCGCGACAATGCCGAATCGATCGCCTTTTACCAGGGCGAAGCCGAGGAGTCGGCCACGGTGCAAAACCGCCTGGGGAAAGCGCTGCACAACTTTAACCTGCTGATTGGCTGGCAGCGAAATCTCAGCTTTTTCACCACAGGCTATGGCTACTTTGTGGTGATCGTTCCGGCTTTGGTGGTGGCTCCCCGCTATTTTGCCGGGGAACTAGATTTTGGTGGCATTTCCCAAGCCAGCTTTGCCTTTTCGCAGGTGCTGGGGGCGCTGTCGATTATTGTGGATCAGTTTGAGTCCCTGAGTGCGTTTGCGGCGGGGGTGGATCGGTTAGATAGCTTTAAGACGGCGATGGCTACCCCTGCCGAGAACGGGATGGGGCAGATCGAACGGCAGCTGGGGCAGGCGATCGCGCTCAAAGAGCTGTCCCTAAACGTTCCGGGAACCCAAAAAGTTCTCATGCAGCGGCTCTCGGTCGAGGTGCACCAGGGGCAGGGCTTGCTGGTGATGGGGCCGAGCGGCTGCGGTAAAAGTTCGTTGCTGCGGGCGATCGCCGGTCTGTGGAGTGAAGGCGTCGGTACGATTAGCGCGCCGACCACTGACCAAATGATGTTTTTGCCCCAGCGGCCCTACATGCCCCTGGGCAGTCTGCGGCATCAGTTGCTCTATCCCTATCGCGCCGGTCAGGTGGACGATACCCTGCTGCTAGAGACCCTCCAACAGGTCAACCTGGCCGATCTGCCGGAGCGGGTTGGCGGCTGGGATGCCGAACTGGACTGGGTGGATGTGCTCTCCCTGGGTGAACAGCAGCGCCTCGCCTTTGCGCGACTGCTGTTGACTCAGCCGAGTTACGCCATTCTGGATGAGGCCACCAGTGCCCTGGATGCAGACAATGAAGCCCGCCTTTACCAGCGTCTGCGTAGCCAGGGCACGACTTTAATTAGCGTGGGGCACCGCAGTAGCTTGAGTCAGTTCCACGACTGGCTGCTGGTGTTTGACGGCGAGGGTGACTGGCAGTGGCGGGGGCTGGAGAAGGCAGCGTTGCAGCAGGATATTACAATTCCCGATGTTCCCTCAACGCCAACGGCCCTCATGGGTTAGCCAGGCCTACCCAGCCCTAGGTCTGGCTAACCCATGAGGGCGCCGCGATCGGGAATCGTCGTCACTTGGCCGCTGCCAATGGTGTCGTGATTCCGCAGGGTCTCGATGTCAATCACGTAGCGAAAATCGCTGCTGCTGGCACTGGCCAGGGTGTCGAACACCTCTTGCAGGTGCCAGTGCTTCATCGGCGCGTAAACTGTAAGGCCGGCGCAGAGAATTGGCCCTGCGATCGCCGGGTCGAGAGCCTCAGGAATCTGCAGGACAAACTCCTCGCGGGCAATTACAGCGCCCCCGACTACAGCAGCCCAAATCCTTAAACCCTGCCTATAGCAGGGCATGGATCGCCTCAGCCGCCGCCTCACCAGTTCGTACTGCACCATCAAAGAAACCAGGCCAGCGCTCAGCCATTTCTGTACCAGCCCAGTGAATCCGCCCAACCGGAGCGGCCAGGGCTTCACCATAGCTGGTCCATACGCCGGGGGGCATGAAGGCGGCGTAGCCACCGCCAATCCAGGGCTGGCTGGGCCAGTCAACTTCATCGTAGGTGGCTGGAGAAAGAGCTTCTTCGCCGAAGTAGTTGGCCAGGTCAGCCAGGACGGCAGCCCGGCGTTGGCGAAGCCTCTCCGCAGGAGAATCGCCCTCACCCATGGCCCGCCAATCTCTGTAGCGATCGCCCACGACAAAGGTCGCCATTACCCCAACCCCTGTTTCTGGGTCAGAGCTATCGGCACAGAGTTCCAGCCACCGGCAGTTACCTAACCCAATGCCCGCCAGTCCCTTCTCCCGCCAGAATGGACGGTCATAGGAGATCAAAATTTTGGCGCAGCAGCCCATCGGCACTCGTTGGGTCAACTGGGCCCGCAGCGGCGGCATGGGCGGCTCGTAGACAATCCGCCCAGCAAGATGGGGTGGCATGGCAACAACCGCATACTGTGCTGCAAAGCGACCTCGGGGGGTTTCAACCTCAATCCCGTGCACATATTGATTGATTCCTAGGACAGGTTCTCCCAGGCGAATGCTCTCTCCCAACTCAGCCGCAAGCTTGGCCGGCATCTGCCTCGCGCCACCATGAATTAGCTCCGCCTCTGGATACTCTGCCTGCGACGCACAGGTATGCCCCCAGAGCACATGCAGAAGTGATACCTGGCTGGGTTCTGCGGGACCCAGGAAACCCACCGAACGCACCATATAGGAGAAGTACCATTGCCCAAAGGCCGTTTTCGTATTCGCGTCAATCCACTGGGCAAAGGTCTGGCTGTCTAGCTTTTGCGTGTGGTCATTGCGGCGGGGATGGCCCGGTGGTAGGGTTTTGGCCAGAGCCTCAAACCGGCCCCAAGCGGTGATGGCATCCTGCCATTCTGCCTCGCTCACCGACGGGGGGTCTCCCTCTGGAAAGCCCTGAAAGAAACCGTCAAACTCGTACCGGAGGTGATCAAACAACAACACCTTCTTTCCCTCGGCTGGTGAGGGGAAGCGGCCTACGCCGTATTCATCTAGTAGAGCCAGAACCCGATCTTGAGTCGGTCCTACCCATTGCCCGCCGAAGTCAATCCACTGCCCTGATGGCAACTGCCGACCCGCCATTCGACCGCCCAGGCTCTCTTGCGCTTCAATGACCAGAACGCTGTGCCCAGCCCGGTGGAGATTGCGGGCCGCAACCAGGCCAGACAACCCGGCCCCAACAACGATGCAGTCATAGGTCTTTGGCATACTATCGCGTTTACGTTGGGAAGAACTCACACCTGCCAATGTCAGCCAGGCAGGTCGGCCATCTTGGGCGTGAGTATCACCAAAGCACCTTAGCCTATTCAGTGCAGCATCAGTTAGACTACCCCCTAATCCGAGCGGGACGGAGGCGGGTCGACCTTGATCTGCACGGTGGGCATCTCGACTAGGTGTACTGTGGTCGAGGCAAAGGTAGCGCGATCGGGATGCTGGAGAAATTCATCCAGAATCCGCGTAAACAATTCGTCCTTTTTGCCCCGGCGCTGTTTGTAGTTCACCACGTAGCGCACCGTAAACTCTAGCCAGTTATCGGTGGTGGTCAGGGTGACCATGGGCGTTATCCTAGCGTCTTCCAGCAGATACTTGCGCACCATCTGGCTCCAGTGGGTCTGGGCGGTGGGTATAAACTCGCCGCAGATGTCGTCGGTAACCTTGAGCAGCATCTGGCGCACCCACCGATGGTCGCTGCCGTACTTAACCGGAATCATAATTTCGTCCCATAGAAATGGGAAGTCGCCAGAATAATTAAAGACCGGTTCCTTAAACACAAAACTATTGGCGATGCGGACAATTCGCCCGTTGTACTGGTCGCTTTTCACCCAGTCTCCACACTCCATCAGCGTCGTGCGCAAAATACTGATGTCAATCACATCCCCCATAATGCCGCCCAGCTGCACCCGATCGCCCGGCTTGTAAAACTGGCCAAAGGAAATCGCCACCCAGCCGGCAAAACTGGTAATTACCTCCTGCAGGGCAAAGGCTACCCCCGCGCCGATCACCCCAAAAAAGACCGTAAACCGGATCAAGCTATCGCTAAAGACCAGCGCTACAAATAGCCCCATAGCCACATAACTGATCAGATTTAGGGTCTTGCGAATGCGATAGCGGGTGTCAGAATCTGAGCTTTGGTGAGTAGCGAGTCGCCGTAAGACCCGAAAAAAGATCGCAATCATCACCACCCCGACAATCACGATGGCTAGCTTGATGAAATTGGGATCGTTAAGCCACCGATCTAGGCGCGTCAGTCCATCAGAAATGGGATTCGTTAACGTTTGATCTAGGGGTGAATCCATCGGTGTTATCCCTCCCAAATTTAATCGGGACTAATCGGGTAATTCTGGCTCAGGGGGATCGATAGGGACAAGGCGAAAACCTGGCGGCACATAGCCCTTGGGCCAGTAGCCCGCCGGCACGGCCAGGGTATTGCCATCGCGCACTGCCCGGTAGTGGGGAGAGAGGATCTCGAAGCCCGATTCGTTGCAAATATCCTGAATATTTTGGTGCAGGTCAGAATAGATGCGGGGAATTTGCTCAGGGGTTTCTGTGTAGGCATTGAGTTCGTAGCTGACGTAGAAATCGTCCAGGCTGGTCTGCAGCACAAAGGGAGGCGGATCGACCAAAATCAACTCGGTAGCCCGGGCCGCTGCCACCAGCGCCTCGTGCACCTTTGGCCAGGGCAGGTCATAGCCCAGGGTGATAGTGGTGTGCAGCACCAGTGGCGGGGTGGTTTCGTGACGGCTCGAGCCGCTGAAATTGGCGATATGGCTGCCGAGCACCATGGCATTGGGAATGGTCACAACCACGTTTTTTGGAGTGTTGACGCGGGTTACCAGCAGCGTTTTTTCGATCACGTCGCCGACGGTGTCAGCGATTTGTACTCGATCGCCAATGATGAAGGCGCGGCTGTAGGTCAAAATAATGCCCGACACAAAGTTGGCTACGGCGCCACTAGACCCCAGGGAAAATAGAATGCCCAGAAAGACAGAAATACCTCTAAAAGCCGGTGTATTTGACCCCGGCAGGTAGGGAAAGGCAATGGTTGCGGCAAAGGCAAGCACCGCGAAGCGAACGATGTTGTAGGTGGGCTTGGCCCATTCGGGATAGAAACCCGAAAATACCAGGCGTCCCCGTCGAATTTCAGTGAAGAAAAACCGAATTATCCGGAGAATGTACCGAGTAATAAAAAAGATCAGGACTAGAAAGAATAGATTGGGCAGATAATCGGTAAAACTTCCCCACAAAGCCCCTACCGCCGCGCGGAAATATTGAAAAATTTCCTTGGATAGTCCCTTGGTCCAGGGAAAAAAGCTGAGCAGCAGGCTGCCATAGATACCTAAAATCAGGAAAACGATTCCTAACCGAAGGATTCGAATGATTTCGGTAATCAGGTCAGCCACCCGTGCAGCGGTTAACAACGTGCTGCCAAAAATGTGCAGATCTGGAATTCGTGTGCCTTGCCAGTCTCTCACTTTGCGATCGCCAAACCGCACCAGGCGGTTAATCCCCAGCAGCAGGCCAATCAAAACGATGGTCAACCCTAGACCGTAGAGCAAGCCCAGCAGAATGTGGTCTAGCCGATGGGATTTTCGGTAGTCTAAGACCGCCGTGGAGATAATGTTGCGATACTCATAGGCTAAGGCGACCTCGGTTTTGCCGGCGGCCAGGGCATCGGCCGGGCTCAGCGTCACAAGGACCTCTTCCCCCACCTTGATATCGACGGTTTGCGCCGCCTCATTGCTAACGACCCGCAGTTGGTTGGTGTCTATGGAGGGATCCTTGGCCAGGGCTTCAATGCGATCGGCGATCACAGCGGCTCGAAAGGTGGGCGAGAATGACCCCACCCGAGCTTCGATATAGAACAGTGGCTCGTCCTGGAGTAGAACCGGCTCGCCCTTAGGGGAATCACTGCCTAACCCCGATGTTTGAGCGATCGCGGGAACCAGGGCACCCAAGAGGATAAGCAGCCATAGCCCAAGGACTAGCCCCATGACCCAGTGGCTGAGGCGAGCCCACCACCTATTCAGGGCAGAAGTTGGCCAGGGAGGAAACGTTTGCCGGCTCCGTTGATAACTATTCACTGGGTAAAGATAGCTTTTCCCTAGGGATTTATCTATCAGCGTAGCTAGCCCTAAGCTCTTCTTGGAATGGCTTTTAATGATTCTTCTGATAGAAATCCTGGTGCCGGTCCGTTGAGAAGAAATGTGTCGAATTCCACCCCTATAGAGAATATTTATTTCAGATTGGCCTTCCAGCCTGTGAGCGTCTTCCCGGCTTCCCTGGCCTTGGATGGCTCCCTTCCCCGGTGAAGCACCGGTCCATGTCAAGGAATCGAAGGAATAGTGTAGAGGATTACTTTTTCTGGAACTAAAAACACAGTAATCCCAGGACCCTTGCCCTAAGGTACTTGGCTTCTAGGGCATTGCGCCCCTGAGTAGATTTAGTGATGGCACCCAACGATTATGCAAATTAATGCCCTGGCCGCCCTCGAAAAAGGCGCCGCTCTCCAGCCCTTTAGTTTTCAAGCCCCGCCGCTGAAGTCCTTTGACTGTGCCATCAAGGTGATTGCCTGTGGAATTTGTCATTCTGACATTCACATGATCCACGGTGATTGGGGCATCTCGCGCTACCCTCTAGTGCCAGGCCATGAGGTGATCGGAGAGGTGGTTGAAATCGGCTCCCAGGTCACCCATTTGAAGCTGGGCGATCGCGTCGGGGTCGGTTGGCAGCAGGCCTCCTGCATGCAGTGCCTAGACTGTTTGAGGGGCAACCACAACCTCTGCGATCAGGCGGAAGGGCTGATTGTCAGCGGCTATGGTGGCTTCGCCGACTACATGGTGGTAGATTCGCGCTTTGCCTTTATCTTGCCGGCGGGGGTTTCCACTGAATCGGCCGGGCCAATTCTATGCGGTGGCGTCACCGTTTACGCCGGGTTGCGCAATGCCGGCATGACATCAGGGCAGGAGATCGGGGTGATTGGCATCGGCGGGCTGGGTCATTTAGCCATTCAGTTTGCCAGCCGCCTGGGCAATCGGGTCACCGTCTTTACCACCTCGGCGGACAAGGCGGAGTTTGCTACCCAGCTCGGGGCCCACGAGGCCATTTTGGTGCCTCCCGGCGGTTCCCCTCCCCTGCCGGTCAACAAGCTGAACATCATCCTCAACACCGCCAACCAGGCCCTGGACTGGCTGGGCTATGTGAACTACCTCGACTCCAATGGCACCTTCGTATTTGTGGGCATCCCCAGCGAGCCCTTCACCATTCCCGTCACGCCCCTGACCTCCAAGCAGCGCCGCATTATGGGCTCTGAGATCGGCAGTCCGGCCATGATTCTGGACATGCTCCAGGTGGT
>JBGSNT010000225.1:0-19071 GCA_041739575.1 Nodosilinea sp.
CACGACCCTCGATCGCGCGATTGAGGACATCCAACGCATCCACCACGCCGCCCGCGTTTTGGGGGACATCCAACGCCCGCGCTGGCCGATGATCGTGCTCAGGTCGCCAAAAGGCTGGACGGGGCCGAAATGGGTGGATGGCCTGCAAATCGAGGGGACATTCCGCGCCCATCAGGTACCGCTCTCCGATCCACGGACGCATCCCGAACATCTAACACTGCTAGAAGACTGGCTGCGCAGCTACCGACCGGAGGAACTTTTCGACAAATCGGGGCGGCTGAAACCGGAACTGGCGGCACTGGCTCCAACGGGCGATCGCCGCATGGGGGCCAACCCCCACGCCAACGGCGGCCTGCTGCTGCGCGACCTGGTCATGCCCGACTTTCGGGACTACGCGGTGGATGTCCCTGCCCCCGGATCGGTGCGGGCTGCCGACGCCCACGAACTGGGGGTATTCCTGCGGGATGTGGTCAAACTCAACCGGGAGCAGCGCAATTTCAGAATTTTTGGCCCCGATGAAACCCTCTCCAACCGTTTGAACGCCGTGTTTGAGGTCACCGATCGCCAGTGGGATGCCCAAACCCAGGCTAACGATGAGTTTCTCGCTGCCGATGGTCGGGTGATGGAGATGCTGAGTGAGCACCAGTGCGAGGGCTGGCTAGAAGGCTATCTGCTCACGGGGCGACACGGCCTGTTCAACTGCTACGAGGCATTCATCCACATCATCGACTCGATGTTTAACCAGCATGCCAAGTGGCTAAAGGTGACGGCAGGGCTACCGTGGCGACGACCGATCGCCTCTTTAAACTACCTGCTGGCCTCCCACGTCTGGCAGCAAATGCACAACGGGTTCACCCACCAAGACCCTGGGTTTATCGACCACGTGGTGAATAAAAAAGCCTCTGTGGTGCGCGTCTACCTGCCGCCCGATGCCAACTGTCTGCTGTCGGTTTGGGACCACTGTTTGCGCAGCCGCCACTACGTCAATGTGGTGATTGCGGGCAAGTACCAAGCCCCCCAGTGGCTGACGATGGCCGAAGCGGTTAACCATTGCACCGCCGGTATTGGCATTTGGGACTGGGCCAGCAGCGACGGCGGTGCTCAACCCGATGTGGTGATGGCCTGCTGTGGCGATGTGCCCACCCTGGAGACCCTGGCGGCTGTTTCGATTTTGCGGGAGCATTTGCCTGCGCTGAAAATTCGCGTGGTCAATGTCGTTGACCTGATGCGCCTGCAACCCGAACAAGAGCATCCCCACGGACTCAGCGATCGCGATTTTGACCAGCTTTTCACCCAGGATAGACCCGTCATCTTCGCCTTCCACGCCTACCCCTGGCTGATCCATCGGCTCACCTACCGCCGCACCAACCACGGCAACATCCACGTGCGGGGCTACAAAGAAGAAGGCACCATTACCACGCCCTTTGATATGACGGTGCTGAACGACCTCGATCGCTTTCATTTGGTGATGGACGTGATCGATCGCCTGCCGCAGTTGGGCGCTCAAGGGGCTGACCTGAAGCAAACAATGCAGGCCAAACTAGTCCACCACAGGCAATACATCCACCAGCACGGTGAGGACTTGCCAGAAATTCGCGACTGGAAATGGAATTCAGGGTCAACGCTGCAAGCAAAACCGTTGGCAGGAAAAACACCTGTGCCGACCTGAAACAAGGCGAAGAAGTCTACTACTTTGATCGATCCAACATACTAGAGGAAGCATCATGAGCACTGCAATTGATAACTTTACCAAGCAACTTCATGACAATTTAGAAGCGGTTGAAGATCGCGCAAAATCACTGAAGCAACATATCCAATCTTTACCAAGAAAAACTCAAACTGAGATTCAATCTACCCTCGACAAAGCAAAGATAAATCTGGACGCAAGGAAACAAGAATTTGATGATTACCGGGCAAAGCTCAAAACCCAGCTAGAGGAAAAAGAATCCGAGGTGATGTCGAATATTGAAGAATGGAAAGCCAATCGCGAAGCCGAAAAACTCGAACATCGAGCCGATAAAGCTGAAGACTACGCGGCTACCGTGACCTTCTTGGCAGTGGCGGCGATGGAGGAAGCCGAAGCCGCCAACTTAGCCGCGATCGCGGCCAGACTCGATGCCGAAGCCGCTGCAGAAATTACAGAGCAGTAAGACGCGATTAAACATAGGCCTTGCCTTCGTCAGCCAGTTTGTCGAAATCTCTAAGGATGTGGTTTGACTGACCACACCATTGAAGGTCACGAGGCCCTGGCTGATCAAGTCAAGCCTTTCGGTTAGTGCCACTGGACTGATAGGGGCTTGAACTATGGAGGTAGCAGTTGTGAATCATGGCTTTGGGGTTCAATCTAATACAGCTAATACAGAAGCTGGCCTATCTGAGCAAGAGGCGAACGCTCGACTCAAGCAAGAGGGCTACAACGAACTCCCCTCGGGGCGATCGCGCAATCTTTTCGCGATCGCCTGGGATATTGCCCAAGATCCCATCTTTCTCCTGCTGGTCGGCGGCGGCATCATTTATTGGGTTTTAGGCGACCTGCAAGAAGCCCTGATTTTGCTGGGGTTTGTCTTCTTCATTATGGGCATTAGCCTCTATCAGGAAGGCAAGACCGAACATGCCATGGAAGCCCTGCGCAATCTGTCTAGCCCCCGTGCCCTGGTGATTCGGGATGGACAACGCCAGCGGATTACCGGGCGAGAGGTGGTGCGGGGCGATGTTTTAGTCCTGGCGGAGGGCGATCGCGTGCCTGCGGATGCGATCGTGCTGTCCTGCTCAAACCTGTCCACCGACGAATCGTTATTAACCGGGGAATCTGTCCCGGTTCGCAAAGTTGCCGCTGACATCAACGCTCAGGACGGCAAGATGGCACGTCCAGGGGGCGATGATTTGCCCTTTGTCTATTCCGGCACGTTGGTAGTCCAGGGGCAGGGCATGGCTCAAGTGCGGGCGATCGGGGCTCAAACCGAGATGGGCAAGATTGGCAACGCCCTGCAAGGCGTGAAGCTCGAAGCCACCCCCCTGCAGCAGGAAATGACTCGGTTGGTGAACCGTTTGCTGGGCATTGCGCTATCGCTGTGTGTGGCGATTGTGGTGATTTATGGCCTGACCCAGGGCCATTGGCTCCAGGGCATTCTGGCTGGCATTACCTTGGCCATGGCCATCTTGCCGAATGAGTTTCCGGTGGTGGTGACCATCTTCTTAGCCCTAGGGGCCTGGCGAATTTCGCAGCGCCAGGTCTTAGCCCGTCGCGCCTCAGCCGTCGAAACCCTGGGCGCTGCAACGGTTCTGTGTGTGGATAAAACCGGAACCCTGACCCTGAACCAAATGGCGGTGCAGCAGCTCTTGGCCTATGACCCATCAGACCCCGCTTTAGCCAACGCCGACCCCTATGACTTGGGTGTGCAGACCCAAGCACCCCTGCCCGAAGCGGTGCATGAATTAGTCGAGTTTTGCATTCTGGCAAGTCAGCGCGATCCCTTTGACCCGATGGAAAAAGCCTTCAACCAGTTGGGCGATCGCTATCTTGCCGATACCGAACATATCCACAACGATTGGCAGCTGCTACGGGAATATTCATTGTCACCGCAGCTATTGGCCATGTCCCATGTTTGGCAGTCAGCGGATGGTAAACAGTATGAAATTGCGGCCAAAGGTGCACCGGAGGCGATCGCCGACCTCTGCCATTTCACGCCCGCCCAGCAGCAAACCCTGACCGCTCAAGTGAGCCAAATGGCCGATCAAGGGTTGCGGGTGTTAGGGGTAGCCAAAGCGCCGCTAGATACACCGCCGCCCTCCTTACCGCCCCACCCGTCCCTCACCCCCCAGCATTGGCCCGACCAGCAGCACGACTTTCCCTTTCAATTTCTCGGCTTGGTGGGTCTGTCAGACCCCGTGCGCCCAACCGTGGCGGCAGCGATTCAAGAATGCTACACCGCTGGCATTCGCGTGGTGATGATTACGGGCGACTATCCCGGCACGGCTCAAACCATTGCCCGCCAGATTGGCCTGATGCAGATGGGCGCCATCATGACCGGAGCGGAACTAGACGCGATGGATGAGGCTGAACTCCAGCAGCGGATTCAAAGCACCAATATCTTTGCCCGAGCCGTTCCCGAACAGAAGTTGCGGTTGGTGAATGCCCTGAAAGCGAAGGGTGAAGTCGTCGCCATGACCGGAGACGGGGTGAATGATGCCCCTGCCCTGAAGGCGGCTCAAATCGGCATCGCCATGGGCCAACGCGGTACAGATGTGGCCCGTGAGGCGGCGGCCTTGGTGCTGCTGGATGATGATTTTTCGTCGATCGTGCAGGCCGTTAAGCTAGGCCGACGCATCTTCGACAACCTCCGCAAAGCCATGGTTTATTTACTGGCGATTCACATTCCCATCGCGGGGATGTCGTTGATTCCAGTGTTGTTTAAGCTGCCCTTAGTCCTGCTGCCCGTTCACGTGGCCTTTCTCCATCTAATTATTGATCCTGCCTGCTCGATCGTCCTTGAAGCCGAACCCGCCGATCCCACCGTGATGCAGCGTCCACCTCGCCCGTCTAAAGAACCTTTATTTGGGCGGAAGACGGTAAACCTAGCCCTGTTAAAAGGCGGCGGCATCTTGGCGATCGCCCTCGTTATTTTTGTCGTCTCGCTCTACCGTGGGCAAGGTGAACAAGATGCCCGCGCGCTCACGTTTACGACGTTAATTTTGGCCAATTTAGGACTCATTTTGAGTGAAAGTTCAAGCTCTCGCCTCAGCTTAAGCATCCTGAAATCTCCCAATGTTGCTCTGTGGTGGGTGATGGGCGGCGGGCTATCTTTTCTGGCGATGGTGCTTTATGTTCCTGTTTTGCGTCGGTTGTTTAGCTTCGCATTGCTGCACCCGATCGACCTAGTCATTTGTTTGGTCGGTGGGTTAATTTGCCTAATTTGGTTTGAACAGTTGAAGGGACTCAACCAATCCCGAAAAGTGACTAAAACCTCCTTCAGGAAGCCTGCTTAAGAACCCTGGAGATTTTCAAGAATATTCTGACTACCATTCAATCTTTATTCTGGAGAATCACCATGTTAGATACCTTCTGCAAACCATTCACAAAAGCGACGATCCGATACTTTGACCATGCGGACACCATGACAGCGCGCCAGTGGTTGTCTGAAGCACAGCCCGATGAATTGAGCCAGCCATCCTTATCTCAGGAGACCCCCCTGTAAATGCAAACCAGAGCGTCGTGACCTTCAATGGTGTGCGGATGCCGAAATTCTGTTGCAGCCGTCAGGAGAGTCTGAAAGTGACCGATAACATCCATTCAGCAAGCGGACGGCTTTGCCCAGGTCTTTCCCGAGCATAAATACCATATTGTCGATGTTCTGCATTTGTACGAAATCTATTCTACGGAGTTTCTTATGAGTACGACCAATACAACAGCCGATCGCGGCAAGCTGGGCCTATGGATGTCCACAGCGCTCGTTGCGGGTAACATGATCGGCTCAGGAATATTTCTGTTGCCGACATCGCTAGCACCCTTCGGTGGGATTTCCATTGTGGGCTGGCTCTTCACCGCTGTCGGTTCTATCTGCCTGGCGCTGGTATTTGCCAAGTTATCCTCCTGGGTACCCAAAGCGGGAGGCCCCTACGCTTACACAAGATTAGGATTTGGCGATTTTGCGGGTTTCTGGATGGCTTGGGGCTACTGGATTGCGATCTGGGCAGGCAATGCTGCGATCGCGGTTGCCTGCGTCAGCTACCTCAGCGTTTTTCTGCCCATGCTGGCAAACAACACGCTGCTATCAGGTATTACTGCCTTAATGCTCGTTTGGTTATTTACCTGGATTAACTGCCAAGGCGTTCGAGCCGCCGGTATGACGCAGTTCATTATGACAGTGCTGAAAGTATTGCCTCTGCTGGCGATCGCAACCATTGGATTACTTTGGATGCAACCCAGCAATTTCGTTCCTTTCAACCCTAGTGAGGGGTCTGCATTTTCGTCCATTTCGTCGGTTGCAGCCCTGACGCTCTGGTCGTTCATTGGCTTAGAATCAGCAACGGTTCCGGCCGACCATGTCAAAAATCCTACGCGAACTATCCCTAGAGCGACCATCTTGGGGACGTTGGGCGTCGCGCTGATTTATATTTTGGGAACGGCTGCGGTGATGGGTGTTGTGCCCAGAGAGATGCTAGCGACCTCCAGCGCACCCTTTGCTGATGCCGCTCGCATGATGTGGGGCGAGTGGGCTTATTATGCAGTCGCACTGGGCGCGGTGATCTCCTGTGCGGGTGCCCTCAATGGCTGGACGCTGTTGCAAGGACAGGTGCCAATGGCAGCGGCCCAAGACAATTTGTTCCCTCGTCGCTTTGGTGAAATTTCAGACCGGGGCGTGCCCGCCTTCGGCATCGTGGTATCCAGCGTTCTATTAACGATTCTGCTGGTGATGAACTATTCCGGCAGTAAAGGGTTGGTTGAGATCTTCAACTTCACGCTATTACTGGCAACCTTGACCACGATTGTGCCCTACGTCTTCTGTTCCCTTGCAGAGTTTCTCATCTTCATGCAAGATCCGGCCCAATATGGCGGCCGCAAACGGTTTCGCAGTTCGGGATTTGTGGCGGCGATCGCTTTTATTTACTCCGTGTGGGCCGTCTATGGTTCGGGAGCAGAAACTGTTCTCTATGGGTTTATCCTGCTGCTATTAGGCATTCCTGTTTATGTTTGGCTGATGAAGGAACGCCAGGAGAAAACTAGTGAAAATAGCGTCTCAACGGCTCCACAGCGACCTCCGTTGACAGAGCATGGCCCTACCGTGTCCCACTAACGATGTTCGTTGATCCATAACAACAGTCTATCGACAGCAATAGTGATTTAAAAAATAGTCATTGGAGAAAGCCCTATGTCACTTGGTGTTTACTCAGAAATTGGAAAACTTCGAAAAGTTATCGTCTGCCGACCCGGATTAGCCCATCTCCGCTTGACCCCTCAAAATTGTTCAGCACTGCTATTTGACGATGTGATGTGGGTGCATGAAGCCAAAAATGAACACCATGACTTTGTAACGCTGATGCGAGAAAGGGGGGTAGACGTTCTAGATGTGCATGATCTACTCGCTAAAATATTAGAAGACGATGAAGCAAGAGCTTGGGTGATAGACCGTAAAATTACACCCAACCAAGTCGGGGTCAGTGGGCTTAAAGAACTTAAGGCTTGGTTGAACGAACTGCCTACTCAACAGCTAGCAAACAATCTCATTGGTGGGCTTTCCATGCAGGAAACGCCCTTTTATCCTTACCAAAAATTTGGACATTTCTTTGGTCAAAGCGCATTTTTAATTCCGCCGTTACCCAATGCTCTTTTTACTCGCGATTCAAGCTGTTGGATTTTTAATGGTGTAACGATTAACCCGATGCACTACGCTGCTCGTCGCCAGGAAACCCTCCTAATGAGCGCAATTTACAAATTTCATTCTGTTTTTAGTAATGAAGACTTTCCCATCTGGTGGGGTGATCCGGATGTGGATCATGGGCCTGCTAGTTTGGAGGGCGGGGATATTATGCCGCTGGGTAATGGCGTGGTGCTAATGGGAATGGGCGAGCGCACCTCACCGCAGGCCATTGGGCAGGTAGCGCAAACGCTGTTTAAACATGAGGCGGCAAAGCGCGTAATTGTGGCCCAGCTGCCCCAAAGCCGTTCTGCGATGCATCTCGATACGGTGTTTACATTTTGCGATCGCGACGTGGTCACTATTTTCCCCGATGTGGTTGATAAAATTCGCACCTATAGCCTGCGGCCCGGCAGTATACAACCAGGGGACGGCCAGCATGAAATTGACATTCATCTTGAAGAAAAACCCTTTGTTGAAGTGGTTGCCGAATCTCTAGGGCTGGAGAAATTGCGCGTTGTTGTAACCGGTGGCGATAGCTTTGAGGCAGAGCGGGAGCAGTGGGACGATGGCAATAATGTGATAGCAATCGAGCCGGGAGTTGTTGTTGCCTACAGCCGAAATACCTACACCAACACAAAACTCAGAAAAGCAGGCATTGAAGTCATTACCATATCGGGTTCAGAGTTAGGGCGAGGGAGAGGTGGCGGACACTGTATGACCTGTCCCGTTTCGCGTGATGCTGTCAGCTTTTAATAAAAAATTCAGTGAATAGGAGTTTTTCCCATGTCCTTTAATCTTCGTAATCACAGCTTACTTAAAGTCTCAGACCTTAACCGTAAGGAATTGATGTACCTGCTGGATTTAGCCCGAGATGTAAAGCGGGCAAAGTATTCTAAAACGGAGCAGCAGCATCTAAAAGGTAAAAATATTGCACTGATCTTTGAGAAGCCGTCCACCCGAACCCGTTGCGCCTTTGAAGTTGCCTGCTTCGACCAGGGAGCCAATGTCTCCTATCTCGATTCCTCTGGCTCTCAAATTGGACATAAGGAGACTATTAAAGATACGGCTCGCGTTTTAGGTCGTATGTACGATGGCATTGAGTATCGAGGGTTTGGCCAATCCATTGTAGAAGAATTAGCAAAGTACGCAGGTGTTCCGGTTTATAACGGGTTAACCGATGAGTTCCACCCTACCCAAATTTTGGCAGATTTCTTAACGATGCAGGAACACAGCGATAAGCCCCTGCATGATACTTCATTTTGCTTTGTAGGAGATTGTCGATTTAATATGGCAAACTCTCTGATGATTGGCGGCTGTTTACTGGGTATGGATGTCCGGTTGGCCTCTCCCAAAGCTTTCAAGCCCAGTGCTGATATGGTGGAAGTCGCTCAGCAGCGCCTCAAAAAAACTGGAGCGAAGCTAATGATTACCGACGATGTGCAGGCTGCGGTCAAAGGCGTAGATTTCATCTATACCGATGTCTGGGTGTCGATGGGCGAACCAGACGCCGTCTGGGAGGAGCGGATTAAACTACTCAAACCCTTTCAGGTCAATCAAGCGTTAATGGATGCTACGGGCAATCCTCGTACCCAGTTCTTACATTGTCTGCCTTCGTTTCACAACAGCGACACCAAAGTTGGCAAACAAATCTTTGAGAAATATGGCCTTGAGGAAATGGAAGTCACCGATCAGGTATTCGAGTCCGACGCTTCGATTGTGTTCGACCAAGCAGAGAATCGGCTGCATACCATTAAGGCTTTATTAGTGGCCACATTAGGCGATTAAGGAGATTAACCATGCGCGTTTTGATTGCCCTGGGTGGAAATGCCCTACTCCGTCGCGGAGAACCCATGACCGCAGACCAACAACGAGAGAATATCCAGATCGCGGCCAAAGCCCTTGCAGATGTTGCTAAGCACCATGAGCTGGTGATTGTCCATGGCAATGGACCTCAAGTGGGTTTGCTAGCGCTTCAGGCGGAAGCTTATACTCAACTTGCGCCCTATCCTCTGGATATACTGGGAGCGGAAACCGAGGGAATGATTGGCTATTTGCTAGAGCGGGAATTGGGCAATATCCTACCTTTTGAGCAGCCGTTAGCGACACTTTTAACCATGATTGAGGTTGATCCCAAAGATCCTGCGTTTCAACATCCTAGTAAACCCATTGGTCCGGTTTATTCGCAGTCCGAAGCTGAACAGTTGGCAGCAGAGAGGGGATGGGCGATCGCCCCTGATGGCGAAAATTTTCGCCGAGTTGTCCCGTCCCCATTACCCAAACGAATCTTCGAAATACGGCCTATTCGGTGGTTGTTAGAAAAGGGCACAATTGTCATTTGTGCAGGCGGCGGTGGCATTCCAACTATGTACGATGAAGCCGGTAATCTACAAGGTATTGAAGCGGTGATCGACAAAGATCAGGCTAGTGCTTTGCTGGCGCAAGAACTGGCAGCGGATTTTTTTATTATGGCCACTGATGTGGATGGAGTTTACCTCAATTGGGGAGAACCAGATGCGAAAGTCATTCGTTATGCTGCACCTGATGAGATAGTGCAATTTAATTTTGCGGCAGGCTCCATGGGGCCAAAGGTGGAAGCGGCTGTCAAGTTTGCTCAAAAGACCGGGAAAACGTCGGCAATCGGCGCTTTGAGCGATCTTTCTAAAATGATTGCAGGTGAAGCAGGTACGCAGATTTTCCTTAGGGACGAGCCACCTGGCACTCATGAGCATCCGGGGTAACTGTCCCTAGCGGTAGATCGCTAGAGACGGTTAAGTTGTAACAAATCTGCTTTTCTTGCGTTTCATATCGTAGTCAAGCAATTCGAGCAATTCACTCGATAAATCAATCAATAGATCATCACAATATAAAGCGGACGCCAGAGCTTAATTAATTTGGCTTATGAAGATCTTTGGGATTCAATATGGAACACTCATGTGTTTTCTAAGAGCAGGATAAGCAATTGTCGAATAAAAGTCAAAAAGGACTATTCCGCAATATAGCGCTCACCTCATTCCTGCTGAATCAGCCGCCCGTCAGTAGCGGGAGGATAAGGATTTTGGCGTTGCTGATTCTAGGTCTGGACTGATAGCTGTAAGGACTGAAATCTCGTTCAGATTTTTGTAAAATCATACCGCTATTCAGCAACGCTCCCAGGAGAGCCCCATGCAAGTTGAACTGAGGACTGACCACACCATTGCAGGGAGTGAAGCCCTGATCGACCAGGTCAATAGCGTCGTTGAGTATGTGCTGAGCGATGTCAGCGATCGCTTCTTTTTGAAATCAGCAAGCTAGTCGATGCCAAGGCAAGCAGTCAATGGTCACGTTCACTCACAAAAGGCAGCTATGACACAGCAATTATCGACTACACCCCCCACAAGCCTCAGCACGGCCAACGGTGCCGCCCGCAAGGCCTACATGGTGGGAGGTGGGATTGGCTCCTTAGCCGCCGCCGCCTTCCTGATTCGCGATGGCCATATTCCCGGTCGCAATATCACCATCTACGAGGCGATGCCCGTCTTAGGCGGCAGTCTCGATGGTGACGGCAGCCCCACGCATGGCTACACCATGCGCGGCGGGCGGATGCTGACGACCGACAACTATGAATGTACGTGGGACTTGTTCAAATCGATCCCGTCCCTCAGTGCCCCTGACCAGACGGTATTTGAGGAGACGATCGCCTTCAATCAGCTCCACCAGTCCCACGCTAAGGCGCGGCTCGTCGATCGCCATTGCGCCAAGCTGGATGTCGAGTCAATGGGGTTTTCGATGCAGGATCGGCTTGAACTGCTCAAACTCACCGAGGCCGACGAAGAGACCCTGGGCACCAGCTGCATTACAGATTGGCTATCGCCGCCCTTTTTCACAACCAACTTTTGGTTTATGTGGTCGACGACGTTTGCGTTTCAACCCTGGCATAGCGCGGTGGAATTCCGCCGTTACCTGCATCGGTTCATGATGGAATTCTCCCGAATCGAAACCCTGGCCGGGGTCAAGCGCACGGTCTACAACCAATTTGATTCCTTGGTACGACCGCTGGTGAGCTGGCTGAAGGGGCAGGGGGTGAATTTTGTCGTTAACTGCACCGTGACGGACTTTGAGCTCAAGACTGACCAGGGCAAGATCGTTGTTACTGGCATTCACCACCAGCGCGACGGCAAAACCGAGATCAGGGCGATCGGCGATGACGATTTGGTGTTCTTCCAAAACGGCTCCATGACCGATGCCTCCAGCTTTGGGTCAATGACAAGTGCGCCCCAACAGCTCACCAAAGACGATAGTGGTGGCTGGTCGCTATGGGAAAAGCTGGCCCACGGCCATCCCGAATTCGGTAACCCAGCGGCGTTCAATTCGAGTATTCCAGAGTCGTTTTGGGAGTCCATTACGGTGACAGTCAAAGACACCGCTTTCTTTGACCAAATGGAGGCATTCTCTGGCAATCAGGCTGGCACTGGCGGTTTGGTGACTTTCAAAGATTCCAATTGGATGATGTCAATCGTGTTAGCGCATCAACCCCACTACATCGACCAACCTGCCGACGTGCAGGTGTTCTGGGGCTATGCTCTGCACCCCGATCGCATTGGCGACTTCGTTCCAAAATCCATGGCAGATTGCAACGGCAGCGAGATTTTGCATGAGCTATGCGGTCATCTCAATTTTGATCGATCGACGATCGCCTCGGCAATCTGTATTCCCTGCCGGATGCCCTACATCACCAGCATGTTCATGCCCCGTGCTCAAGGCGATCGCCCACTGCCCGTACCCAAAAACTCTAAGAATCTCGCCTTTATCAGCCAGTTTGTCGAAATCCCCGATGATGTGGTTTTTACGGTGGAATATTCCATTCGGGTTGCCCAAATGGCCGTTTATGAACTGCTGGGTATTGATCGAGAGATTCCGCCCATCCTGCACCATGACGAATCTATCAAGATGAAACTTGACGCAGTGGTTAAGGCCTTTCGATAACGCTGACCCACCGCTGGCTTGATCGGCTTAGTACAAATCAATTTCACAAAGTTAATCAGGTAACTTTTAGAACGATGAGAACTAAACAACTTTCCCTCGATGCCTTATGGGAGTCAGCAATATCTCAGGAGCGTGTATTCCACTTAGATGATTACACTCACCTGCCAGAAGCTGCTAGACGCTATTTCGAATATACGATCGCACCTGGCACTCCAATCGCTTCTGCGGTTCGATTAAAAATGCATGGCGAAATAAAGCTCAAGCAGTGGATTCCCTTCAAAGCGGAGCAGGTCATCTGCTGGGAGCACGGCTTTATTTGGAGTGCGACCGCTTGGATGAACGGACTCTTACCCATTGTCGGCTCAGATCGCCTCCTAGACGGCATCGGGGCGATGCAATGGAAGTTGTTCGGGCTATTCCCGGTGATGACCGGAACGGGCGCTGATATTACCCGATCAGCGGCGGGGCGCTTCCACACCGAGTTAATACTCTTGCCATCGGCGCTTTGTCGGGGTGATGTGACCTGGAGTGGCACAGAGGAATCGTATCTACAGGCCAGTTTTACTGCCCAAGGTGAGCAGGCAAAACTTGACTTAAGCATTGACCAAGCAGGGCGACTAAAAACGGTGAAACTGCCGCGCTGGGGCAATCCAGAAGGTGCGGAACACCACTATGTAGATTTCGGGGCGATCATGGAGGAAGAAGGCACATTCTGTGGCTACACGCTTCCCACTCGTTTGCGAGCTGGGTGGTACTTCGGCACTGAGCGATTTGAGTCAGAGGGCGAGTTCTTCCGAGCCACGATCGATGATGCAATCTATCGGTAGACGGCGATCGCTGGAGAGATTATTCCTGAAGCGCATCAAACTCACACTACAAATCGGTCTACCTTAACCGAGACCAAAGGATACTGATGATGAATACAGAAAAAATTATCAGCATTGCTGACAGGATATTTGTTGTAGTTGTGACAATATCTTATTTATTGAGCGATAAAAGTAATCTTTTAAGGACGGATGTAAAACCAACAGATCGCTTACAAATAAGGTTTCTCTTGCTGTGATGCTTTCAATAAATTAATCAAAATAATCTGTCATGAACAAGCTAAAATTTTTCTGGCCTATTACTCTTTCTTGCTGGTTCAATTGTTTTAATGGGCATCGTCACTGCCGAAGCATTGTATCCATCAGATACTGGTTACACAACTTTTCACAATGAAATCAGCGATCTTGGTGCAACCAGACCGCCTAACAGCATAATCTATCAGCCGTCTTCAACCATTTTTAATACCACAATGCTGTTATCGGGACTGATGACTTTGACAGGAACATTTTATCAGCATAAATATTTCAAAAAATTGCTTGTCAGCATTCCACTCGGTCTATTTGGTTTGGGTTTAGTGGGTATTGGAATTTTTTCTGGAGATAAAACTCCGTATCATGGAATGTTTGCAATGCTTACATTTTTATCTGGTGGATTTTCAGCGATCGCATCTGCCAAAGTTGATTCAGCACCTTTCAAATATATAGGGATTTTATTTGGTTTATTTACATTATTTACTTGGTTTGTCGCCGTATTTGTCCCCGCCATTATTTTCCCTTTTATCGGTATTGGCGGAACAGAAAGATGGATAGTTTATTCACTTGTATTATGGTTAACAGGATTGGGCGGATATCTTATGAATAAAACAACAATTTAAAAACAAAACAATGAAAAAAATACTCATTATCAACGGACACCCAGACAAGGAAAGTTTCTGTTTTGCCCTCGCAGAAAGCTACAAAAAAGGAGCGGGTTTATCTGGAGCAGATTGTAAATTGGTGCATCTAATTGATTTAGATTTCAATCCTATTTTGACTTTTGGATACAGAAGAATAAGTGAGTTAGAACCTGATTCAGTAAAAATACAACAAGAAATCTTAGCAGCAAACCATTTAGTTTTGGTTTATCCTAATTGGTGGGCAACTTTTCCTGCGCTTCTAAAAGGCTTTATTGATAGGGTACTTATGCCTGATTTTGCCTTCAAATATCATGAGAACTCACCATTTTTGGATAAAATGTTGGCAGGAAAAACCGCAAGGCTTATTGTAACAATGGATACGCCAAAGTGGTATTATTACTTGATGAATAGAAATGCGGGGCACAATGCAATGAAAATTGGCGTATTAGAATTTTGCGGTATAAAACCCGTAAAAATTACCTCATTCACTCCTGTAAAATCATCTAACGAAGTAAAAAGAAAAAAATGGTTGGCTGAAGTTGAAAAATTAGGAAGACAGCAAAAATAAAAAGACTCTCCTGACTTTTGGGTTAAAAATGTATAAATATGATACATTACGACAGTGAGGTAGTTGCTGAAAGCCTTGTGGAAAGGGGTATAAGTCTGACTTCTCACCCTATACCCAGAAGAGCCAATAAAAAGTCGATATTCTTGTCGTTTACGAGGATTAAATTTATTCTCCAGAGAGGCTACGCCAACGTGCTTATATTGCTACGAATTCTGGTATTCATCTTAATGGTTCTGGCGATTTTACCAGTCGTATTACTGCCCGTTAGCACTATCGTTCTCCCATCAATTCTAATTCTATTTGCAATGGCAGAGGTCGCCCTGTGGGTGGCGGTGTTTCGGCTTGGCTTTACCTTGCGCGTGATGCTTGCCGAACTTGCAGGGTTGGTGGCGATCGCCCTCCTTGCCATTTTCGCTTCACAGGTATTCGCGTCTACCCCCCCCATTCTCGATGCTAACGGCAAACCCATGCCCCACAGCATTTCAGTACTAGAACCAGTGGAACTCGGCGGCTCTGAGGAATGGATCACGATTCGAGGCAAGGATTCGCGTAATCCAGTGTTGCTCTTTCTGGCGGGTGGTCCCGGTGGTAGCCTACTCGTCCTTGAGCAGCGCGCACTGGAGGAGTTGGAGGATCACTTCGTTGTCGTCAACTGGGATCAACCGGGGGCAGGCAAATCCTTTAACGCGATCGACCATGCAAAGTTGACTCCTGATCGTTACATCAGCGATGCTCACGAATTAGTCTTGCACCTGCGCCAACGCTTTGGCAAGGACAAAATCTATCTTTCGGGGCAGTCGTGGGGCAGTGCCCTGGGCATTATGGTGGTGCAACGTTACCCAGCCTTGTTTCATGCGTTTATCGGTACAGGTCAGGTAGTGGCGTTTCTGGAGAACGAGCTGATCCGATATGATTTGGCACTGCATTTGGCTCAGGAACGCGGGGACATAAAGCAAGGGTCAAAACTCAAGCAGCAGGGTCCACCGCCCTATTACGGAAACGATGTCTTGCCCAAGATGATGACCTATCTCAACGATCTGAACAAGTATAGGAATGAGCATCAGAATTTGGCGATCGCCAAGCCGAAGTCAAAAATATTGGTTGACCTGATTACAAGCTCTGAGTATGGATTGTACGACAAGGTGAATTTGTCCCGAGGAGAATTGGCAACAGTAGGAGTTGTCTTTTCGCAATTGTGGGGTGTGGACTTTCGCAAGCAGGCAACGCGCCTCCAAGTTCCCATCTACTTTTTGATTGGTCGCCACGACAGCACCACTTCACCAAAGCTGACCGAAGAGTATTTTAATCTCCTGACTGCACCCCACAAAGAGTTGATTTGGTTTGAACATTCAGGCCACGGTCCTTGGATGAATGAGTCAGCCAAATTCATTGATGTGATGGTGAACCAGATTCTAATACAGACTCCGAGAGCGTCATGATGAGCTTTCGTCAGTAGTCGTAGCTGGGTCTAGGAGATTATAATCATACCTTGGCGATCGCCAGAACTTCAAAACTCGTTAAATCCCTTATGAAGACCTCTTTAGACTGTATTCCCTGCCTCTTGCGCCAATCCTTAGATGCGGCTAGGTTAGTATCCACAGATCCATCGCTTCATGAGCACGTTATTCGAGATGCGTTGAGTTGGGCTGGGGAGATGGACTTAAATCAATCACCTCCGGCCATGGCGCAACGGATTCATCGACGGTTACGCGAGATCACGGGGGTAGATGACCCTTACCGTGAGACAAAAGACTGGCAAAATCGCGTTGCGATGGAGTTGATCCCAGCGCTCCGAGCTGAGGTCGAATCTGCCAGCGATCCGTTATTGATGGCTGCCCGTCTGGCGATCGCCGGCAATGTTATCGATATGGGCGTTGATGGCAATCTGACAGAGGCGGATGTGCGAGGGGCTTTGGATCAAGCTCTGACAGAGCCATTTTTTGGAGAAGAGGACAGGTTTCGTCAGGCGATCGCCCAAGCACAATCAATTTTGTATTTAACCGATAATGCCGGTGAAATCGCCTTGGATCGACTTCTGGTTGAACAACTTTTACCAGAGCGGGTTACCCTCGTTGTGAGAGGATCGCCTGTCCTTAATGATGCTACGCTGATTGATGCTCAAACAGTGGGACTGGATAAAATCGTCGAGGTGATCGACAATGGCTCAGACGCTCCAGGCACCATCTTGGGAGACTGCAATCAAGAATTTCGCCATCGATTTGCGAATGCCGACCTGATTATTGCTAAGGGACAGGGGAACTTTGAGACTCTCAGTGACGAGCCAGGCAATCTCTTTTTCTTATTCAAGGTCAAATGTCCTGTGATTGCCGGTCTCGTTGATCAACTGATCGGCACACAAATGTTAGTACACTCTAGACTTGGTGTAGATCATGGGTTGTGATCGTCGAGTTTTAGAGAATACTGATCGCATTATTTACAGGGAAGACGGACGCTTAGATTCACATGATTAAACAGCTAGTGATCACGGTTTTGGTGGATAACACCGCTGGCGGTAGGGGGCTACTGGGTGAGCATGGACTTTCCTTTCTGATTGAAACAGATGCCCATCGCGTGCTCTTCGATACGGGACAGGGGCTTGCCCTACTCCACAACGCTCAGCAGCTAAACCTTTCCTTAGTGGATCTGGATGCCATCGTCATCAGTCATGGTCACTACGACCATACAGGTGGTTTACCCGCCTTGTTAAAGCACGCACAACATACAGATTTGTTTTTGCATCCAGCGGCGATCACACCCAAGTACAGCCCCAGAGGAGATATTGGATCGCCGCTCCAGGACGAACAGACGCTAAGAAACCAAGTTCGTCGTCTGGTCTGGACGGAAAAACCAACAGAAGTTGTTGCGGGAGTCTGGGTAACGGGAACGATCCCTCGTCGTCATCCTCTTGAAGATACGGGGGGCCTTTTCTGGTGCAGCCCTAACCAAATGGATATTGATCCCATCTTGGATGACCAGGCGCTATTTATGGAAACACCGCGTGGTTTTGTCGTGATCTTGGGTTGTGCCCATGCCGGAGCAATCAATACGCTAAACTACATTGCTGAAATTACGGGTGCAGGTACGTTCTATGCTATTTTCGGCGGCATGCATCTGTTACAAGCGAGTACTGATCGCATCCATGCCACCCTTGAATGCTTGAAACAGTATAACGTTCAATTGCTCGGTGCCAACCATTGTACCGGCATGAAAGCTATGAGTCAGCTATGGCATGAATTGGGTGATCGTTGTATCGATTGCCGAGCAGGCACTCAGTTAGTAATCGCTCGGCAAGCAGGCTAAGGAAATGGGCGTTGCTGATTTGAAATATGAATCTTCTTTTATGGGATTTTTAAAACCTAGACTCAAACTGATTTTTGAATATGTGCAATCTACATTCCGCAGGTTGACGCCCAATCGTATAAATTATAAAGCCATTTAGGTAGGCTTAGTACTGAGTGAGTGTAAAAATAGAAAACCTAGATCATCTGGGAATTGTAGCAGGCATCATCGATAAAATAGTCATAGTGGAAATCATCGATGAAAATTTGGGAAGCCATAGCCAGCGAAAAATGACAACGGGGCAAGCCGTGCAAGCGATGCTCCTGAATGGATTGGGCTTTGTGAGTGCGCCCTTGTACTTGTATGCTGGCTTCTTTGAAGGCAAGGCAACAGAGCACTTACTGGGAAAAAATATCACAGCAGAGATGCTCAATGATGACTTGTTAGGGCGAGTGCTGGACCGCTTATTCAATTATGGGATTAGTCAAATATTTAGCCTAATTGCGATGAGTGCTTTTGAATGCCTTGGTTTAGAGCCGAAGAGTTATCCCCTGGACTCCACGAGCATAGCAGTGCATGGGAAGTACACAAGTGAGACAGAAGGGAAGGATGAAGAGTCATCAAACCAAAGTGAGACTGTCGCTCTCCGCGAACAAGAAGAGGAACCTCAAATTATCGAAATCACCCATGGATATTCCCGAGATTGACGTCCCGACCTAAAGCAGTTCATGGTGGATATGATTTGTAGTGGAGACGGGGGAGTGCCCCTAGCCATAAATCTGGGTAGTGGCAATCAAAATGACCGGGAGGTATTTGCTAAAAGGATTGTCGCATTTCGTAAGCAGTGGGAAATGGAGGGGTTATTTGTAGCGGACTGCGCCCTGTACAGCCAAGAGAATCTGCAACGACTGGGGGCATTACGATGGCTAATCCGTGTGCCCATGACGATTAAAAGTGCACAACAAGCCGTGAGTGAACTCTGTGAAATGCCTTTCAAGCCAATGAACGAGAAGGCTATCGCTACGCCACCCTCTGTAGTGACTATCTGGAGTTTGGACTAATTTTGAATAGAGGAGCGAGAAAACAGCATGGGAAAATTGCTCAACCCCTGGAAAAAGCTGAACGGAAGTACGAGATGGTAAGGGAACCAGGGCTTTAGGCTACCTGTTCTAGTTCTGATTTCA